>CAYRCI010000001.1:0-108239 GCA_964422765.1 uncultured Alphaproteobacteria bacterium
GAACAGGAATTACAATATCTGAGTTATTATTGGTATCTTCATAAAACAACTGTTTACCAATGTTAATTCGAACATTATAGACATTTTTATCTTCAAAATTCGAGTCAGGCCTTGCAAAGTATATATATTCAAAAACACAAAATTTTTTTTGTATATTATTTACAATTGGAAAAGATTTTAAACCCATTTTATTAATTAATAATATTTCACCAGGATTAATCTCTCTCTCAAATTCTGCATTTATGATATCCAAACCACAAGTCTCAGATGAAACAACGTAGCCTTCATTTTTTTTACCCAAGACAAGGGGTCTGATTCCATTAGGATCTCGAATTGCAATAATCTCATCGTTATAAGTAATAATCAGAGAGTAGGCGCCTTCTACTTTTCTCAGAGAGTCTTTAATTTTATCGATAATGTTTGTTTCTTTACTTTTAGCTATTAAATGAAGAATGACCTCTGTATCCATATCAGACTGAAATATACAACCATCCTCTAATAAGTTATTTTTTAAAAAATGAGCATTGGTTATATTGCCATTATGGGCAATAGAAATTATATCCCTATTGATTTGCGCATATAGGGGTTGAATATTTTTGTCTTCGTTACCACCAAAAGTTGAGTATCTATTATGTCCATTTGTAACGATTGGATTTTGTATTTTAGAATGATCAAAAGCATTATAAACTTCTGAAACTTTACCGCTTCCCTTTTTAAAAGAGAAACTATTGAGGTCACTGAAGTAAAAAATCCCTGATGCTTCTTGCCCACGATGTTGTAGTGCATGAAGTCCTAAAATAGATGAGTAAATGGATTCCTCTATATTATATGTTCCAAAAACAGCACAGTGATCAATAAATCTATCCTTATTAATAAAGCTCTTTTTTTTCATTTTTTGATTCATTACCCTGGTTGTTGTTATCATTATCAGAGCCATTGTTAAACCTATTATTTTTACTAATAAATCGATCAAATAGAGTTATATTATAATTCATTAAAATATTATTTTTTTCTGGAATATGGTTTTTAAAAAGTAGTTGGTAGGAAAAATAAAATATAAAACTAAAAATAAATACTCCATACACGCCACCCATAAATATATCTATGATTTTGAATTCAAATTGTGACGGGCTTTTTATGTTAATCGCTTTTTCTATAATTGAATATATTAAGAAAATTAAAATAAATAAAATTGTGAATATGACTATCTCTAGAAAAATAGAATTATTTTCAGCAATGGTATTAAGATTTTGATTATCCATAGTCTTGATAAAAAAATTAAGTGTTTTTTTATAAAATAAAAATGGCAGAGAAATAGATAAAATTATCTTTAAGCTATAACTAATAGCTCTAGTTGCGCCCTTGAGAGCAAAAAATAATGTGAAAGTTAAAAGTAAAATTAAATAAATATAGTCAATATAAGTAAATGAAGAAATACTCATTTAGTTTTTTGAAGTTTTTTGACTCCAGCTAAAAATTCATTTAACTTATAATTTTTTATTTTTAACATTTCATTGCAATTTCCATAACATTCAACAATACCTTCGTCTATAAAGAAAAATTCATCTCCTGTTTTTAAAGCGCTTTGAATATCATGAGTTATAGTAATAGCAGTCATTTTTTTTTTCTTAATGATTCTTAAAATTAGTTCATTGATCATATCACTATTGATTGGATCAAGCCCAGTGGTTGGTTCATCTAAAAAAATAACTTTTGGGTTTTTGTAAATTGCCCTTGCTAATGCAACTCGTTTTTTCATGCCTCCTGAAATTTCAGATGGAAATTTATCATAGTTAACTGAATGCAGACCTACATCATTCATAGATGATAAAACTTTTTTTTGATAGTTATTGATACCGTTAATATGATCAATGAATGCGATATTTTGAGCTACAGTTAAACTGTCGAAAAGAGCACCGTACTGAAACAGCATCCCAAATATATCAATATCGATATTTTTTTTCCCCCCATAGGATATTTCCCCCTCATCGCTGTTTATCATTTGGTAAATAATTTTTAATAAAACGGATTTACCACAGCCAGATTTTCCCAAAATTATTGTGGATTTATTATTTTTTATATTCATCGAAATATTTTTTAAAACTGAAATCTCACCAAAACTTTTTGATAGATTTTTTATTTCAATATTCATTAAAAAAACAACTCAGTTAAAATGTAGTTAAAAATTAAAATCAGTATGGAGGATGTCACAACAGCATTAGTAGTTGCAGTTCCAACACCAAATGAACCTTTACCTGAATAAAGTCCATTGTAACAACTAACTATTGCGATGATGAAACCAAAGATTATAGCTTTCACAATACCAGAAAAGTAATCAGCAAAACTTAAAAAGTTTATAGTATTGATAAGATAAATATTTTCATTAAACCCTAATCGAAAAACAGAAACAATATAACCTCCCATAACTCCAATAAAATCTACAAGTGTTACAAAAATAGGCAGAGCTAGGGTTAGAGAGAGTACCCTTGGAGTAACTAGGTAGTTATAGAAGTTGGTGTTAAGTGTTTTTAAAGCATCGATTTGTTCGGTAACGCGCATAGTTGCAATTTCAGCTGCGATAGAAGAACCAACTCTCGCAGATATCATCAAAGCAGTCAAAACAGGTCCTAATTCTCTTGTTAGTGTTAAAACTACTATGTTCGGTATTGCTGATTCTGCAGAAAATCTGGAAAACCCAGTATAGGATTGTAATGCCAAAACCATTCCAGAGAAGAAACCAGTTAAAGCAATTATAGGAATTGAAGAAACAAAAATATCAACAAAATATTTTAAATTATTTTTAAAGTAAAATTTGGGCTTAATGGCATATTTAAAAAAAAAAAATATAAAGTGAATGATTTTACCAATACTGGATATTAAATAAAAAAATATTTTTCCAATTTTTTCTATTAAATCCATTTTCTAATTTGAAGGTCTTTTTTCAACACCTAAAAACTTTGTATACTTATCATCAAAGTATAATTCAATCTTTCCTGTAGGGCCATTTCTTTGTTTAGCAACAATTAACTCAGCCTTGTTAAAAACCTCCTCATTTCTATCTTTCCATGCATTGTGTTTCTTTTGGTAAGACTCCTGTGTTTCATCGGCGGATCGATTAGGTTCATTTCTTTGCAAATAATAACTTTCTCTATAAATAAACATAACTACATCAGCATCTTGTTCAATACTGCCGGACTCTCTTAAATCAGATAGCAGGGGCCTTTTATCATCTCTATTTTCAACTTGCCTAGACAACTGCGAGAGGGCAATTACAGGTAAATTGAATTCTTTTGCAAGTTGTTTTAAGTTTCTTGTTATCTCAGATAGTTCATTAACTCTACTATCACGGCTGTTTTCCGGCTTAAGTAGTTGAAGATAGTCTATCAATACTAAATTAATTTTATAATTATTTTTATATCTTCTAAGTTTTGATCTTAACTCCGATACTGTTAAATTTGGACTGTCATCAAAGAAGAAATTTAATTTATGAATTTCTTGATAAGTATTTGATAATTCAATGGAGTCTTTTTCATTTAACTCTCCTTTTCTAAGCCTATCACTGGGGATTCTTGATTGCTCAGCCAGTATCCTTAAACCAATTTGCTCAGCCGACATTTCAAGAGAAAACATAACTACCGAACCTTCTTCTTCACTGTTTGCAAAATATTTAGCTGCATTAAATGCCATATTGGTTGCAAGAGCTGTCTTCCCCATTGATGGTCTACCAGCTAGAATAATTAAATCGGAATTCTGTAGCCCACCTAACATAGTATCAAGATCAGCAAATCCTGATATAACACCTGAGTACTTTCCCTTTTTTTTAAATGCTTTTTCTACCAATTGAAGAGATGATTTTGTTACTGATGCAAAATCTCTAAGATCATAACTATTTTTATTATAGTTAGACAAATCAAAGATTTTTTTTTCTAAATCTAAAAAAATTTCTTTAATATTTTTTTTGGTATCAAATTGAATTGTTTCATTATTTTTTGATTGCGTAATTTTAAATAATTCTCTTCTTAAATATAATTCATTTAATGACTCTAAATAATTAGAAAAAATATCTTCTGAAAATACTATTTGGTCAATTTGGTTAGATAGTTGGTCAAGAGTATTTTTTTGAATATCGGGAATATAGTTCTTTATAGTCTCAATAGAGATATTTTTTTGAGATTTTTGAAAATCTTCTAATACATTGAATATCTTCAGATTTTCTGAATTAGCAAATAAATATCCATTTATTTTATCATAGTGAGTGTCAAGAAAATCAGAGTGTTTAACAAGGTATGCCAGAACGATAATCTCAATGTCATTATCTTTTAGGCTATCAAATGTTTTTTGCATAATTTTAAAATATTATGAAAAAAACAAAAAAAAAGGGTTAAGAGGATGTTTTAGGGGATAAGATCTCAATATTTAGTGAACAATTTACTTCAGGGTGAAGTTCTATCTCAACATTATATTCACCAATAGATTTTATTTTATTTCCAAGCTTTACAGATTTTTTTTGGATTGAGATACTGTTTTCATTTAGAAAGTTAACAATATCCGAAACGTTTAAGGAGCCATAGAGTTCACCATTGTCTTTTGCAGCAATTTCCTTTTGAAAGTGAAGGCTATTAATTTGAGAAGCTTTTTGTTCAGCTATATTTTTATTATGATTATCTTGTTTGATTAAACTCGCTTCTAAAGATTTGATTTCTTCAATATTTTTTTTTGTAGCAAACTTAGCTTTACCATTAGGGATAAGATAATTTCTAGCATATCCATCTTTAACAGTTACAACTGTTCCAATTTCCCAGTTTTTTCTGAATTTTTCTAATACTACTACTTTAGTCATTGTTATTTATAATAAAGATAGGAATCTAGCTTGTTTAATAGATTTAGTGATTTTAGTATGAAGAGTTCTAGATAAATTTCCTACTCGTTGAGGGATGATTTTGCCATTTTCATTAGTAAATTTTTTTAATATTTGTGTATTTTTATAATCAATTTTTAAAAGCTCTTCGTTTGAAATGTTTAAGTTCTTTTTCATTAATTTTCCTTATTAATTTGTGGTGTCGGTTCTAGTAGTTCGTTATCTGATTTTATGATAATGTATCGAAGACAATCAGAGTTAAACTTTAAAAAGTTATCTAATTTTTTTGGAAAAGTTTGATCAGCAGAAAATCTAATGAATTTAAATGAGCCTTTATAATATTTTTTAATAGAGAACTTAAGATTTTTAATACCCCAATCCTCTTTGTAACCAATTACAACGTTATTGTCGTTAAAAAAACCTTCTAATGAAGATGTGAGATGCTTTAACTGATCATTAGCTAAATCAGGTTTTACTATCATAGTAGTTTCGTATATGTTAGTCATGTAGGAGATGTGTCTACACATTAAATATAATTATGTCAAATAAAAATCTTTCAATACTATTTACTGGCCAAGGTTCTCAATATGCTGAAATGGGGCTTGATTTATATAACGAATTTGAATGGGTCAGAGAAAGATATCAAGTAAGCTCTGATATACTCGGATATGATGTTTTAAAAGCGCAAAATAAACCTGAATTAATCAATTTGACGCAATATAGTCAGCCTATGATATTTATACTTTCATCTATTTTGACTGATATTTACAAAAAGTCATTAAAATTCAACTTTGATAATATAATAGTTGCGGGCCATTCGCTCGGAGAGTATGTAGCTTTATATTTCTCAGAGGCACTTAGTTTTGAAGAAATGCTTAAAGTTGTAAACTCAAGGGGTGAGGCTATGTCAATAGTTTCTGATCCTGAGAAATACTCAATGTATGCTATATTAAAAAAAGAGGATGAAAAAATTAACACAGAAATATTCGGTGACGGAGTATATATTGCAAACTTGAATTCAGATAAACAAATTGTTATATGCGGGCTTAAGCAAAAATTAGAGTCGTTTAGAATGCAACATAATTTAGGAAAATATATTCCTTTGAGTGTTTCTGCCCCTTTTCACTCAGATTTAATGATTGAAAGTTCAAATATTTTTAGAACAAAAGTATCTGAGGTAATTTTTAACCAAGTTAAGTGCGATCTAATTTCTAATCATAAACTAATTAACTACAACCACCTTTCAATTAGTGAATATATAAGTCAACTCTCATATCAAATACATTCACCTGTTATGTGGAGCGATACTATAAAAAAAATTTTAATTAATAATATCGAAACTTTTATAGAAATTGGACCTAAAAAAACATTATTAAATTTTATCCCTAAAGACTATGACGGTCAAAAAATTTCACTTAACAACTTGGAGGATTTAAATCAAATTGTTTAAAAATAAAAAGCTTTTAGTGACGGGTGGTACAGGTTCAATAGGTAATTCAATATGTCATCATTTCAACAATAATAATTGTTCAGAGATTTATGCAACAACAACTAATTTAAATAAGATTAATCCTAAAGATAGTTTTATAAAATATAAACAATTAAACTTACAAAATATTAAAAACAGTAATCTAGATGAAATTTTTAATTTTGATATTGACTTCCTTATACTTAACGCTGGGTTAACCAAAGATAACATTTTTTTACGAATGTCAGCAGATGAGTGGGGAGATGTAATTGATGTAAACTTAAATTCCTCTTTCTACATCTTGAAACACACTATAAAGAAAATGATCAAGCAAAGATTTGGAAGAATTGTATTTATCTCATCTGTAGTAGCTCATACTGGCAATCCAGGTCAGGTAAATTATACTGCCTCTAAATCCGCTTTATCTGGAATGGCAAAATCTCTTTCGTTGGAAGTTTCAACAAGAAATATTACTGTGAATTGTATTGCTCCAGGTTTTATTAGATCTAATATGACTGATAAATTAAATGATAATCAAAAACAAACAATATTAGATCAAATACCAATGAAGAAAATGGGCGAACCCGAGGATATCGCAAAAGTTGTTGGATTCTTATGCTCTGATGGGGCTAATTACATAACAGGCCAAACAATCCATGTAAATGGCGGTTTAGCACAATATTAATAAAAGATTTGAATATTGTGAATAATGTGGTACGAACTTTAAAAAATTTAATCATAAGAGGGTTTAAAAATGAGTGACATTGAAGAAAGAGTAAAAAAAATTGTTGTTGAGCACCTTGGTGTAGAAGAGTCAAAGATCCAAAGTGATTCTAAGTTTATAGATGACCTTGGGGCAGATAGCCTTGACACTGTAGAACTTGTCATGGCTTTTGAAGAAGAGTTTGGATGTGAAATTCCTGATGATGCGGCTGAAAAAATAGTAACATTAAAGGATGCAGTTTCATATTTAAGTGCTAATTCAAACTAAAAAATTTTTATCAATTGAGAAGAGTAGTAGTTACTGGTATTGGAACAATTAATCCTCTCGGTAATTCTGTAAATCAAAGTTGGAGTTCTTTAATAGAGTCTAAAAGTGGCATAAGTAAAATTAAAAGCTTTGATGTTACAGACTACCCCTGTAAAATTGCAGGCTCTATTGATGACAGTTTAATCAACGAAGAAATTGTTAGTTTACGTGAACAGAGAAAAATTGATAGGTTCATTACACTTGGGCTGATTGCCGCTCATGAAGCAGTTCTAGATTCTGGTTTTATTTCATCTGAAGAAAACGAAGATAGATTTGGCGTAATGGTAGGTTCCGGAATAGGAGGACTTGATACGATTTACAAGAACTCTTCCATACTTAATAACCAAGGTATTAGAAAAATTTCTCCATTCTTTATCCCATCTTCATTAATTAATTTATTATCCGGACACATTTCTATTAAATACAGACTTAAGGGGCCTAATAGCTCTCCAGTTACTGCTTGTGCAACAGGAACTCACGCGATTGGAGATTCATTTACAATAATTAAAAATAATAAAGCTGATTTAATGGTATGTGGAGGAGCTGAAGCCGCAATCTGTCCGTTAGGCATAGCAGGCTTTTCTGCTGCTAGAGCCTTATGTGATACATTTAATGAACAACCGACAAAGGGTTCCAGACCTTGGGATAAAGATAGATCAGGTTTTGTAATGGGAGAGGGTGCCGGTGTATTAGTTTTAGAAGAACTTGAGCATGCAAAAAAAAGAAATGCAAAAATATATGCTGAAGTTAAAGGTTATGGGATGTCTGGAGATGCATATCATATAACAAAACCCTCAGAAGACGGTAGTGGCGGTTACAGAGCAATGAAAATGGCTCTAAATGAGTCAAAGTTAAACTCCGAGGATATTGATTATGTTAATGCGCACGGAACATCAACTCCAGTTGGAGATATTATTGAACTTTCTGCTGTTGAAAAATTAATTTCAAATCCAAACCTTCACATGAGTTCTAATAAATCAGCTATAGGGCACTTACTAGGAGCAGCAGGCGCTGTAGAAGCGGTATTTTCAATAAAATCACTGGTAGAAAAAGTACTTCCAGCAACCTTAAATTTAGATAATCCAGATACTAAAACTCAAATAAATTTAATTCCTCATCATTCAATTCAAAAAAGTATTAAGAATGTTCTATCAAATTCTTTTGGATTTGGCGGAACTAATGCTAGTCTAATCTTTGGCCTTTAAAGTAAATAATTTCTGCATAGTTCTTTCCTCTCCATCTGGCGCAGGGAAAACATCTATTTCCAAAAAAATTTTATTAAATGATAAAAAAATATGTTTATCAATCTCATGTACTACACGTCCCAAGAGAAAAGGAGAGAATAATCTAAAAGATTATATTTTTTTAAATGATACTAAATTCGAAGAATATAAAAGTAAAAATGAATTTTTAGAAAATGCAAATGTATTTGGATATAAATATGGAACTTTAAAAAAAACAATAAATAACTTTTTTAAAAAAAAAAAGGATGTTCTTTTTGATATTGATTGGCAAGGCTATCAACAATTAAAGCAAAGCAACCTTGATGTAATTGGTATATTTATTTTACCACCTAATAAAAAAGAACTAATTCAAAGATTAAAAAAACGTGCAAGAGACACAAAAGAAGAAATGAATAAGAGAATGAGTCTAGTTAAAAGTGAAGTTTCTCATTTTTTAGAGTATGACTATGTGTTGATTAATGATGATCTCGACAATTGTGTATCCTCAATAATTCAAATAATTAATTCTGAAAGAAATAAAAGAACAAGATTAATTAATTTAACAAATTTTATAAATAAATTTAGAGATTAATCATATTATAGATATTAACAAACTCCTCTAAAGATAAGTTCTCAGCCCTACTTTTTGATAAACTACTTGGTAAATTAATTTCTTTGTAATTCTTTAAAATTGAACCAATTGTTTTCCTTTTTTTATTAAAAATATTTTTTTTAAATTCAATGAAACTGGTTATATCATCTTCAGATATATAAAATTCATTTAGAAGATTGAACTCAACTACAGTAGATTTAATTTTAGGTGGGGGAAAAAAAGATTGATTGCTGATTTCGAATTTTTTTTTTATTGAATAGAAGCATTGAATAATTGAATTTAAGGAATTTAGGTTTTTCTCTAATAGTCTATCTGCAAACTCCTTTTGAAACATTAGAATCATTTTTTTAGGTCTAAACTTTGTAGTAGATAATTTTATAAGTACCTGAGATGATATGTTATAAGGTAAATTTGAAATTACCAATTCAAAGTTTTTTTCTAAAATGTTAATATTTTCTAAAATATCGTAATTTAAAATATTTAAATTATCAAAGTCTTTAAACTTTAATTTTAATATTTCAAACCAATCATTATCTATTTCAACAATTGATAAATTTTTTGGTTTTTTTTCTAAAATGAATTTAGTTAAATTTCCAGAGCCTGCTCCAATTTCTAGTATATTGTTATCCTCATTAGTAATTAAATTTTGTAACTTTCTTAAAATATTTTGATCAACTAAAAAATTTTGGCCAAATTTTTTTTTTAATCTAGCATGCATTGAAGGTATGATGTGTTATTAGCTTTATTTTTAAAAATTATGTCTTCAGCTGTTCCATGACTTGGACTAAGTCTTCTATAGTTTAAACCTAAAGTAAAATTATAAGATTTATTATTTAAAATTTTAAAAGGTATTAATGCCTGGTCATGGTACATAGAAAAAAATAGATAGCTTTTATCAAGTGTTTTAAAAGCACTATCACCAGACACAATTTTTGTATTATTGTTTTTAAATTTGTTTGCGAATATCCTTAAAAGTTTATCTTCATTTCCTAAGATGTCATTCTCACCACAGTGAGGATTTATACATAGGAAAATATATTTATTAAATTTTTTAAGATAGTTTGAAGAATTATAAATCTCTAAAAAAGATTTATAAAAATTATCTAATTTTTTTTTTAAATTAGACGTTACGCACCTTAATGGAATATGTGTGGATATGGGTATAATTGAAAATTTTTCTCCAGCCATTAGCATTAAAGTTTTTTTATTATTAATTTGACCTAAATATTCTGTAATTCCATTAAATTTAATATTTTTTTTTATTATTGATTTGTTTATAGGCATTGTTATTAAATCTTTACCAGTAGTATTAGATAAAAAATTACAAAATTTTATTTGATTAATTAAATTATCTGACTTCGATTTATTAATGTTATAAATATCAAATATATTAAGTTTATTTATATCAAGCGATTCAAAGTCCAGAGGGTTATTAATTTTTTTCAAATCTATATTACAATTTATTTTCTTCAGATAATTAAGGGAAAATGAATAATTCCCAATTAATAAATATCTTGTTTTTTTTTTAATAAATTCGTGAGACTTGGAAATTATTTCTAAATTTACTGAGTTATCTTCTCCTATAAATACGTATTTATTTTTCAATGTTTACTCATACAAAATTTCTTTAAGATTTTTTTCTATTTGTATATTTATATATTCAGAGATTTCCCATTGTAAGATTGAGTATAAATTATCATTAAGACAAATTTGATAATTCTTATTGTTGATATTAATTAAAACTATATCATTATTTCCTTTAATTTTTTTAAAGATTAATGAAGGTAGTTCACTAATCTCCTCAGCGTTAACAATTTTTTCGATAGTAAGACAGCTATTTATGCTCAGAGAAATTTTTAAATTATTAATTTTGGATAAAATTATTTCCATCTCATCTAACGAGAAGTTATTTAAATAATATTCTTTGATCATATCGTTTTTAATAATTAAAAACCTATCGTAGTCTCTTAAATTTTCTTCATAGGTAGTTTTATTTTTCGTATTTATATTAATTTGTTGGTCTATTCTCTCTAAAAGCGAGGGATTTTTATTTTTCAATCTTTGAATTAATTTTTTAATTAAAATTACATCTTTAATAGATTTTTCAGTGCTAATTTCGTTCTTGTATAAATTTTTGTAAAATTCTTTGTATATATGAATATCTATATTGCTAATAATAATTCCCTCTTTATCATATAATATTTCTGAGTGGGCAAAGTTGAAGAAATTAATTATTAAAAGTGCAATAAAAATATTTTTTATATTAAAGACCATAGCTAAAGTTCCCTGCACGTTCAAAAAATAAATTTGTAGATTGTTCATATCCAAAAAAACCTAAATAATCCATTTTGAATGTTAATCCAATTGTTTCCTTTGGGGTTGTATTGAAATTATCCGAAAAATGAGTGTTAGTGTAAATTATATCTAACTGAGAACACTCATCAAATAAACTTAAATTAATAATACTTTCATAAGGTTGATATTTATTTTTAAGATCTAAGTTAGTAAATGCACCTATTCTTAATGAATTATTTAATTCTTTTTCAACTTTTAAACTTAGTGATTTTGAATCATCGGAGTTATCTATAAACGCTTCTTTTGAAGTTTCATTATAGTTTATGTTAATTTTAAAAGGATTATTTATTTCAAGAGAATAATTCATTTCTTTTTTTGATGATTTTTTTTTGTCTATTCTCGTGTCGATATTAAATTCATAGTTATTATAAACTAATCTGTTATTAATAATAATGTCAGAGAAGTTATCATTTTGATTAATTTTTTTTGCATAGTTATTATTATCTTTAAAATCATATGATTGACCAATATTTACAATTAAATTTATATCATTAATATTATGATAATTTTCAATTCCATATACTAGTCTATTGGTGTTATCAAACTGATCATTCCCATAATACCTATTTTCTTCAAATAAATTATTGTAACTAAAGCTGAGTGATCTAGAGTCTTCATTTATTGATTTAAATGAATTAAAATCTTCATTCAAAATAGTTTTTATTTTTAATTTTAATTTATTATTAAACTTATAAATGTTCATATCACTTGATGCGGATAGTCCAGTCTGGTAATAATCATCATTTAGTTCATTATTATGGTTAAATACTAATTCTTTAATGGTATTAGATAAAATAATTTTATTCGTTATAAAATTATTTTTAAATTTATAATTTTTAAAATATAAATTTTTAAGACTTAATGATTTGCTTTCCGAGGGGTTTTCAGAATTTGATTGATCCCTTTTTAAAAATTGCAAATCTAGATAGTTATAAATTGACCCATTATCTTTTAAATCAAAATTATTTTGATAATGAATATAAGGAATTTGAAAAGGAACCAAATTATTGGCTGAATTATCATACGCAGTTACAGAATTAAATCTTGATAACAACAGATCATTATTTGAGATAAAATCGTATGTATTTAATTTAATATAAGTATTATCAAATGTAGTTTGCTCCTCATTAATAGATCTTGTTGTAGACACGCTATTAGTTAAAAGTCCAGTAAATTCAATAGTGTTATTTTTATTTAAATATTGCTTAGTATTAAATCTTAGAGAGTTATAAAAATCTTCAACATTTGAATTTTTTAAGGTATCCATTTCAATATTGATAAAACCGCCTGATAGTCTTTTTTCAAATTTTGTATTGAATGAATAATTTTTAGAAATATTCTCGTAATTAGGATTAATCGTGAATTTGGGTGTGATTAATAAATCACTTGATACTCCCATAGGAATATAAACAGGCGTTTTAAGTGCAGATCCTGATATATTATTTGGAATTAAACTAAATTCAATAGTAGGTGTTAGAAATCCGAAGTGCCTAGGAGCTTTTGCTCCATAATGAGAAAAATATGGGATGTAAAATATTTTTTTATCAGCTAACTGTAGAAAACTATCATAGTGAATAAATTTATCTTCATCTACTAAGTATTTTGTTTTTGGAATTTTTAATGACCATGTTGGGCAATTAAAAAATCCCTCTAATTCACAAGGGGTTAAAAAGTTATTATAAAAATAAACTTCATTGTCTTCTCTGATTAACTTGTTTGAGTCTATTTTTAAATCATTTTGATATATATAACTTACTTCATTAGCAGTAAACTTAGTTAACTTAGTATTACCAATTAAATTACTACCTTTTAAAATATTTTCATATTGATAGAAATAAAATTCCCCAAATATTTCTATTTTGTCATTGTTGTAGTCAATTATACCACTATTTGTTAAAATATTTATATCATCAATATTAATCAATGAATTTTTTCCGAGTTCGATCAAATTCTCATTTGAATTATAAGTAATATTTTCAGTATTAATATATGAACTGTTATCTATATTACTAAGAGCAAACAAATTAAAATTTAAAAAAATTATTAAAAAAAATAGAGAGAAAAATTTATTCATATTTATTTTTTTTTAATATTAAGCTTAAAATAAATATCAAACATAAGATTTTGAAAATTAAATCATATTCATTAAGTTTGAAATTTAGAATAAAATACATATAAAATATAATAGATAATCCTAATAAATATTTATTATCATTATTGTTTTTTACCATAGCCTTTCGATTGATAAAAATCACAAAAATCAAATTAGACGTAAAAAAAATTATTAAAAAAAATATAATTTGATTGTATTCAAATAAATTTATTTCAATGTTACCTTTGATATAAGAACTTTTTTGCTTTAATAAAGAAAAATTTATATCATCAAATTTAAAAATTTTATCAGTATAAATGTTTATTTTATTTCCTTTAAGTTCAGAATAATCATTTAAAAAAAATGAGTTATCTTTGTATAAAATATTATTGCTATAAATAGCGCTTATTAAATTTTTTTTATTTAAATTAAAAATAGAAATTTCATTAGGGTTATATATTTCATCATCATTATATTTTAATAAAATATATTCTGTAATATTATTAGTTTGGTTAACTATTAATTTTGTTAAGTTTGAAGTGTCGTTAACGGAATTAGATTTAATATCTTCAATTTTATCAATTATTGTTTTTTTGTTAATTTCAATAAATGTAAATAATATAATAATTACGAGAAATAATATGTAAAATTTTTTTATAGAGATATAATGCATTAAAATTGTAAGTTCATTGTTATTTTTTGCTTCTATGTAAAATATTGAAAACAAAACAAACATAACTAAAATTGGTATCTGAAAAAAAATTTGTATAGTCGAAAGTAAGCTAAAATATAAAATTTTTTGGAAACTATGATTTTCTCCTAAATTCCCCAATAGTGAAAAAATAAAGAATACTGACAATATTACTAACAAAGTGATAACTATTGAAAAAAAAATTTTTTTTAAAATGAAATAATTAATTATCATTATATCTAATTAAAAACAAACAAAACAAAAATAAAGCTAAGACATTAAATATATAATAAGAAATAATATTAATCTGAAATTTATCTAAATTATATATTAAAAAGGCATTTAATACATAAAGGATCATTATAAAGGAGAATAGTTGAATTGTTTTTAATTTTGAATTGCTGTAAACGTTGTGATTAAAAATTATTTTATCAGCAAATATTAAGATTATAAAAAGAAGTAAATAATAATATATTCTTTTATGTCCTGAGTTTTTAAAATCATATTCCTTATGATTTAATAATTCTAAAGTATTAAAATGATCTTTATCATAGGATAAGTCATTATTTATCTCTTTTTGTATGTTAAACGTGAATCTTTCAAATGTAGTTTTACTTTTTTCAAAATGGTTAAGCTTTACTCTAAAACCATCAACGAAAATTATATTTATTCCTTTTTTATCATATTCAATATAAGCAAGATTAGATTTTATAAACTGACCTTCTTGGTATAAAACAGCTTCAACATCTTCAAGTGTTTTATTATTTTTATTTAAAAAAAAAATACTTAACATTTGCCCTATATGTAATTCATTATTTGAAGGCAAACCTATTCTTAAATTATTTCTAATTTCTATTTCACTAATCTTATATTTTGAGTAGAGTTTAGGAGAAATTATCTCACTATTTATAAAAAAAATAATTATTATTAAAAATTTTATAATTAAGATCCATTTATATTTATCTTTATTATTTAAATACTGATTTATAATTTTAATTTCACTATTATTTTTAATAACATAATTAAAATAAAGATAACTTAAAATTAAAAGTATTGGTAATAATGGATTTATAAAGCTTGGAAGAACGAGTAAAGTAGTAGAAATTAGTTCAAAAATTTGAGCCGATATTGAGTATTGAATATCAATCAACCTTAAAATTTGGGATAGCCAAATTAAACTTAAAAATAACGATAAAAAAATTAAAAAATATTTAAAATAATTCAAAAATATATAAGATCCAATCCTTGTCATGAAAGTTGAACTTATATCAACATTAAAAACTAATCAAAATATTAAGTTGACCTGTGATATTCAAAAAAAAAATACAGCCGATAATAAAGCATTTTCAGTTTATTCTTATAATCAGGTTGACTTGTTTAAGTATGCCATTCAGATCAAAAATAATGAAATTGAAATTCAAATTTTATTATCCAATGTTTTTAATAAAAATATCAAATATTTCATAGGCGCTTTTATTTATGATCGCGCAAAAATATATTCTGTCAATTCCGTAGTAATTAATTTCAAATATACTGAAATTGTTGATACAGTCTTATTAGAGTTTTTTCAAAAAGATTTTATTTTTAATTCTTATTTAAAAAAATCTCAAAAAATTAATTTTAAATTAAGTAAAAATATAAATCTTAAAAGTAGTAACCTATTATCAAGTATTAATTATCTAAAAGCTCTTGTTTCTGAGCCTAGTAATATAATTTACCCTGAAACTTTTGCAAAAATTGCTGCTAAAAATATTAATAAAAAAAATATTAAAGTAAAAATTTTAGATAAGAATAAGATTAAAAAGCTGGGATTACGTTGTTTATTGGCAGTAAATCAAGGGAGTTCAAAAGAACCAAGGGTTGTAGAGTTTTTTCCATCAAATTTAAAAAAGACTAAACAAGTGGATATCCTCTTTGTTGGGAAAGGTGTTTGTTTTGACTCAGGTGGTATTTCAATTAAACCAAGTTCAGGTATGGAAGATATGAAATGGGATATGGCTGGA
Source organism: uncultured Alphaproteobacteria bacterium (assembly GCA_964422765.1). Classification (GTDB taxonomy): domain Bacteria; phylum Pseudomonadota; class Alphaproteobacteria; order HIMB59; family HIMB59; genus HIMB59. The sequence continues at coordinate 16,334 of CAYRCI010000001.1, forward strand.
GCTGCAGTTGTTGCATCTATAATTCGATACCTTAGCTTTAAAAAAACCAATTTTAGCTATGCTGGCATTATTGGATTAGTTGAAAATATGCCAAGTGGTACAGCGTATAAACCTGGGGATATAATTAAATCACATAAAGGAATTAACGTAGAGGTTTTAAATACTGATGCAGAGGGTAGACTTGTATTAGCTGATATAATTTCATATGGATCTGATGTTTATAAACCAAAAATAATTATTGATTTCGCTACGCTTACTGGGGCAATTATGATTGCACTTGGTCAGCATTATGCAGGTCTTTATAGTAATGATGATCAACTTGCAAAATCATTATATGAATCAGGTATAAGAACAAATGAAAAAGTGTGGAGAATGCCATTACATGAAGATTTTGATAAAGAACTAAACTCTCCTTTTGTAGATCTTAAAAATATTACAAATACCAGATATGGGGGTTCAGTTACGGCTGCTCAATTTTTACAAAGATTCGTCCCAAAGAAAACAAAGTGGGCCCATTTAGATATTGCGGGTGTAACATGGAAGGCAAGTGGGGATAAAATGAATAATAAAGGAGCAACTGGTTTTGGCTTGACTTTAATTTCAGATTTTATAGATACGTATTTCAAAAAAATTTAGGAGCAAATAATGCAAAGAACATTTTCAATCATTAAACCGGATGCAGTTAAAAGAAATCTAATGGGGCATATTAATCAAATTATTGAAAGTTCAGGTTTGAAAATTGTTGCTTCAAAAAAAATGTATTTAACTAAAACCCAAGCAGAAACTTTTTATAGCATACATAAAGAGAGACCTTTCTTTAACAGTCTTGTAAATTACATGATATCTGGTCCTGTTCAGGTTCAGGTTTTAGAGGGAAGTGAAGCTGTCTCAAGTTATAGGAAAATTATGGGTGCAACTAATCCTGAGCATGCAGAAGAGGGAACAATTAGAAAATTATATGCAGAGTCCATAGAAGCAAACTCTGTTCATGGAAGTGACTCTCCTGAAAATGCTGAAATTGAGATCAGCTTCTTTTTTTCAGGTGCTGAGTTAGTTTAAGTTCTTTATTAGTTCTGAATAAACTAAATTATTCTCAATTTTTTTATGCGAAGATTTAAGTACTAATTCTGATTTTGTTTTAATTTTATATTTTACTTGGGATATAACTTTACCCTCATCAAGAAATTTTGTGACTATATGGATGCTAAATCCGCCCAATTTTTCATTATTAATTAGAGCTCTTTTATGAGTCATTAACCCCTTATAAGTGGGTAAAATTGAAGGATGTAGGTTTATAACTTTAAATTTTGAAGAAAAATCATTAGGTATATTTTTCATATAACCAATTGAGAAAATTAAATTTGCACCTTTAAAATAATAAGTTTCAAGTTTTGATTTATTTTCATAAAGATGAATCTCAAAGTTATTATTATATAAAAAACTTTTAATTTCACGGGAGATTGTATTGTTGGATACTATTGAAATAATATTTAAATTTTTATTTATTTTGTCTTTTTTTAAAATACTTAATAAGTTAGAACCATGCCCAGAAAGCAAAAAAGAAATTCTATTTTTACTGTATTTGCCCAATTACTGAAAAAAAGTTTCTACTACAAAATTTTTTATAATATTTCTTATCAATCACTATGATTAATCCTATCCCGCAATTAAAAACTTCCATTAATTCTTTTTTATTAGTTTTTAAGTTATCAAGAATAAAATCATACTCATAGGGTAGTTTTATTTCATCTAATTCAAATTTAGTTTTATTTGGCATGGATCTAATAAAATTAGAGATTATTCCTCCTCCTGTGATGTGTGATATGGCTTTAATATAATTGAAATCATTTTTATTTACTAATTGATGATAAAGTCTCGTAGGTCTCATAATAATTTCAGATAATTTTTTTCCTTTTATTTTCGTACTTTTTAAATTTATTTTACTATCTTTAATAATTTTTCTAATGAGAGAATAACCATTTGAATGAAACCCATTTGATTTAACACCTATGATTAGATCGCTTTCGTTTATTTTATAACTTTTGGATTTCTCTTTTAGGCCCACGCAAAAACCAGCCATATCAAAATGGTTATCTTTATAGAGTGATGGCATTTCTGCCGTTTCCCCACCTACTAAAGCACAATTAATTTTTTTACATGCATTTGTTATGCTTTTTAAAATTTTTGTATATTGATTTGGAATAACTGAGCTACAAGCAAAGTAGTCTAAAAAAAACATTGGAGTGGCTTTGTTGCATAGTAAATCATTAGCACACATTCCGACCAAATCTTGTCCAATTCCATCATATTGATTAAGCTCAGCAGCTAAGATTGCCTTTGTTCCTACACCATCTGTAGCCGAACAAAGAGTAATATCCCTGTTTATCTTATATTCTGCGCTAAAACCAAGTTTATTGCCCAGCACGTGTTTATTATGAGAGGTCTTAATGAATTTAATGGCTTCTGCAATTAATCTGTCAGTTTTTACTACATCTACCCCTGATTTTTTGTATATTTTGCTCAATGAAAATTATTTTACTGCTATCTATTTTAATTCTATTATTTTTTAGAAATTTATCAGCTTATCAAGAAATTTCTATTCAAAAAAATGATCAATTAAATAACTATGCCAATTTAGTTTTTTTAATAAACAAATCAGTATCTAATGAAAATATTGAAAACTTAATAGGGAAAAATATTTATAATATTAATTTTAGTCAAAATCTTATTAGATTTGAATTTGATTTAATTTCTTTATCTGAAGATTTAGAAAAAAATAATATCCAAAATAATTTATTATTTTTAAATTGTAGTCTTAATAAAAATTTTTTTGATTTTAATTTTATTAATGCGGAATGTCCGCATTTTAAGCTAAAAAAATATAATAATAATAATTATATATATTTAAAATTTAAAAATAAGTCATTTAGAATTAAAGAATTTAATCAGAATGATGACTTAAGGAGCATTTGGATTAATTTACTTAAGATAAAATCTTCAAGCTATTTATTAAGCATAGACATAGATAACTATAATAATTTTTTCTTATTAACAGACTATTCACCTAAAATATTAGATTATAAGAATAATAAAATTAACATCGATATAAAAAGCATTTATTCTCCTAATCAATATAATTTTTTATTAAATTTTTTTAAATAGTGCAGACATACCTCGATTTTAATACTGAGTCAGATGACTTAATTGTTTCAAATAAAAATTTGAATATATTAAAATTATTAGAAACCAAAAATCAATTTAATCTTATTTGTGGCTCCTCTAAATCAGGCAAATCAATAATTGCCAAAAAATTTTCTAAAAAAAAATCCTTTATCTATTTTGATACTCTTCCTAGATCACTTGAATTCAAAGATGGTATATATTTAGACTTAAATAAACTTCCCCTATCAGAGGATTTTTTTTTTCATTTTTTACAATATTTCTTTAGTCAAGATCTACCCCTGACAATCTTTACTCAAACAAACCCTTTTGAGTTAATTTCAAAAGAAACTACTTTGCCAGATATTTTGTCCAGACTTAAGCTTTTTAATTTTGAAGTTATTCTAGAACCTGATGAAGATTTACTTTTTAAATTAATCAAAAAACACTTGAAATCTAAATCCATCACTATTGCAGATAAAATTATTCAAGAAGTCATAAGCCATATCAATCGAACATATCTTGATGCTTTTACTGCGGCTCAAACTATTAATCATTTGCTTTCTCAGAATAACCATAATATTAATTTGTCTCTAATTAAGCGCCATTATGAACAAATATAGAGATTGTTATATAAATCAGATAAATGAGAACAACATTGGAAAAAAAATTAATATTTCTGGTTGGGTGAATAGATCACGTGATCACGGTAATTTACTTTTTATTGACCTAAGAGACTCAACTTCCCTATTACAATGTGTTGTGGATAACTCTTCATCCATTTTTGAAGATCTCTCCAAATTAAAAAATGAGGATGTTGTGAAATTTTCAGGCACAATTATGGAGAGAAGTATCGACACTATTAATAAAAATTTAGATACTGGAAAAGTAGAATTAAAAATTGAGTCATTTGAGTATCTTAGTCAATGTGTGAAGCCTTTGCCTTTAGAAGTTAACTCTGAAAATGATTATGGTGAAGAGATTAGACTTAAGTATAGATATCTTGATCTGCGAAGAAATCGTATGCAAAAAAATATTAAGTTAAGAACAGATGTAATAAGTTTTGTTAGAAAATTTATGACCAACGAAGGATTTTTAGAATTAGCAACACCAATATTAACTGCGCCTTCTCCGGAGGGTGCAAGGGATTACTTAGTTCCTTCTAGAATTCACAAAGGTTCTTTTTATGCTCTTCCTCAGGCTCCTCAACAGTTTAAACAATTATTTATTGCATCAGGCATTGATAAATATTTTCAAATTGCTCCTTGCTTTAGAGATGAAGATAGTAGGGCGGATCGTTCTCCTGGAGAATTTTATCAAATAGATATGGAAATGAGTTTTGCAACCCAAGAGGAAGTATTGGATGTAATTAGTAGATTATTATTTAATATTTTTGATCAATTTAAACCTAAGGAGAAATCATTAAATCAATTACCCTTTCCTACATTTACATATAATCAAAGTGTTGCTCAATTTGGTTCAGATAAACCAGATTTAAGAAACCCTCTTAGACTAATCAACGTTACAGAATTTTTTAAAGACTCTGGTCTTCAAATATTTGAAAATTTGATTAACAGAGGGGCAATAGTCAATTGTATTCAAGCTTTAAAATCGGAAGGGAGACCTCGAAGCTTCTATGATAATTTAAATAAATGGGCGATTGATCAGGGTAAAAAAGGTCTTGGCTATATTAATTTTGAAAACCAAGAAGCTAAAGGCCCTCTTGCAAAAAATTTCAATCCTGAAAATCTCACTCGAATGATTAATGACAACTCTTTTAACCAAAAAGATGGTCTATTATTCATATGCGACATGCCACAGGAATCTTATGATTTTGGATCCAGAGTAATTACTAAAGTAGGTAAGGAACTAGAATTAATTAATAATAACTCTTATGAGTTTTGTTGGGTTATTGATTACCCTATGTATGAAAAAGATTCCATAACTGGAAAAATTGATTTTAGTCATAATCCTTTTTCAATGCCACAAGGAGGTATGGATACACTTAATAATAAAGATCCTCTTGATGTTTTGGCATATCAATATGATATCGTTTGTAATGGTATTGAACTATCCTCAGGGGCAATTAGAAATCATAGACCCGATATTATGAAAAAGGCATTTGAGATTGCCGGGTACAATGAGGAAACAATTAAAACTAAATTTAGTGCCCTATTTGAGGCATTTCATTACGGTGTTCCCCCGCATGGTGGTTGTGCGCCCGGTCTAGATAGAATTATAATGCTTTTGAGTGATAATGAAAATATTCGAGAAGTAATAGCATTCCCTTTTAATCAAAAGGCCCAAGATCTTATGATGAATGCACCCGTTTCTATTGATGATAGGCAGTTAAAAGAATTAAATATAAAAAAGATTTAACGACTAGCCTTTAAAATTTTTTCAACATCTTCAATAGTCAAATTCTCTCCATCGTATTCAGATGGAATTTTATAGTTCATGATACCAATTTTGAAATAATATTTTCCAGATTTGCCTTTATATAAGTTAGCTTTTTGACGTCTTCTTTTTAAAGTTCCAATTTCCCTTACTTTATTAGTAGGTTTATTTTTTTTTATATTAATTAATTCTAAAGCTTGATTTAAAGAAATTTCTAAAACATCAAATTTTCTTCCCAAGGATGCAAAAATATCTTGAAATTTTACATATGGGCCGTAAGCGCCTATATTTGCAATCACGGGTTCCTCAGTTTCGGGGTAGTTGCCAAGGGTTATGGGTAGTTTAATTAATTGACTTGCAACATTCATACCTAAGTTCATTGGATCATAAGTTTTTGGTAAAGTAACCCTTTTGGGCTTTTCATCATCAATTTCCTTTCCGAGTTGTAAGTAGTATCCATAAGGGCCAAGTTGTATTGATATCTCTTTATTAGTATCAGCATCAATGCCTAGAAGGCGAGGGAAAGTTACAATATCATCATCTTTATTATTGGGATTCACTTCTTTGATAAAATTACCAATTGATATTGTATATTTACAATCGGGGTATTTTGAACATCCTATAAATCCTCCTATTTTTCCAACTTTTATACCTAATTCACCGCTGTTGTCATGAGAACAGTTAGTCCATGAAGTACATTTGATGTCAGTCCCAACATCTTTTTTATGAAAAATTACGGGAGTTAATTCATCATTAATAACATCAATAACTTCTCTATTGGGTTTGCCCATAACATCATTGATGAATTTTTCAAAATCTTTCCAAAAATTAAGAACTAATTCTTTCCATTCAGCTTTATTTGACGCAACATCATCTAACTGTTGTTCCATATCGGCTGTGAACTTGTACTCTAAAAATTTTTTAAAATAATTTACAAGAAAAACATTAACTACTCGACCTCGATCATTTAAATGGAAAGATTTACCATTCTTAATTACGTAGCCCCTAGATTGTATAACTTGAATAATTGAAGCGTAAGTCGAAGGTCTTCCTATATCGAGTTCCTCTAATTTTTTTACTAAACTTGCATCAGTGTATCTTGAAGGTGGAGATGTATAGGACTCATCAATTTGAACTTTTTTTGGGAAATATTCATCATTAATATTTATATCGTCTAGTAAAGAAAATGTTTGTTCTTCATCTTCCTCTTGTAAGTTATATATTTTCTTAAAACCATCAAAAGTTAACTTACCCATGGTTGCTTTTAAAAAAACAGACTCTTCGGTATTTTTAATACTAATAGTTTTTAAATTAGTTTCCGCATTTGTCATTTGTGAAGAAATAGTTCTTCTCCAAATTAAATCATAAAGTTTGTATTGCTCATCACTAACATATGCTTTGATGTCATCAGGTTTAATATTTATATCTGTAGGACGAATTGCTTCATGGGCTTCTTGGGCATTTTTTTTCTTAGTTTTATATTCAATAGGATCATGGGGGAGGTATTTATCTCCATGATCATCTAAAATTTTTTGACGTATTAAATCAATAGAGTCTTTAGACAAACTAATGCTATCTGTTCTCATGTAAGTGATTAATGCAGTTGTCTCTTTATCTATATCAACCCCCATGTAAAGCCCTTGGGCAACAGTCATTGTTTGACTTGCGCTAAAGTTTAATTGGCTATTTGCAGTTTGCTGAAGTGTGGAGGTATTAAAGGGTGCTTTTGGTTTCCTTGAGACTTTTCTTTCGTCGATATTTTCTACTTTAAATTTACTGGAAAGTATTAAATTTTCAGCTTTTTTTGATATGTCTTCGCTTCTAAAGAATAGCTTATCCACTTTTTCCCCTTCAAATAAGACTATAGAAGTCTCTAAAGCTGATTTATTTATTTCTCCCTCAATGTTTATTTTGAAATATTTTTCTGGCTCAAACTGTTCTATCTCAATTTCTTTTTCATAAATTAACCGCACAGCAACCGATTGGACTCGGCCCGCTGATCGGCTACCTGGCATCTTTCTCCAAAGCACGGGAGATAGACTATAACCTGCTAGATAATCCAAACTTCTTCTTGCTAAATAAGCTGAAACAAGATGTTCATCAACTTTTCTTGCTTTTTCAAAACTATTTAAAACTGCATTTTTAGTAATTTCATTAAAAGTAATTCTTTGAAATTTATTAACATCAACCTTTTTTTCTAATGATTTAATTAAATGCCATGTTATTGCCTCACCCTCTCTATCTGGATCAGTAGCTAAGTAAATTTTATCATACCCAGTAGCTTTTTTTTCAATAGCCTCTAACATCTTCATACCGGCTGATGTTGTTTCCCAATTTAAGTGGACATCGGTATAATCTTCAGCAACTTTAACACCATCTTTTTTTGCTAAATCTCTAAAATGTCCAACAGTTGCGATAACCTCAAAATCACTTCCAAGATATTTATTGATAGTTTTTGCTTTAGCGGGAGATTCTACAACGAGTAAATTCATTATAATTAAAAATTAATTTTGTTTTCTTTGCCATCAATCAATCTAATTATATTTTCTTTATGTTTAAACATAATTAGAATTAAAATCATAATTAAGTTGATTTTATTTAAGGTGCCATTCATAAAAACAAATTGAATAGTTGTCAAAAGAAATATTGAGATTAATGCCCCTAAAGATGAAAGTTTTGTAATTTTTACAATGATTACCCAAACAATCATTGCAGAAAGTGTAAATAGGGGGTCAATTAATAGGTTGCCACCAAAATAGCAGGCTACTCCTTTCCCGCCTTTAAATATAAGCCAAATTGGATACATATGACCAATAATTGAGATTAGTAAGTAAGAATATTTATAAACATCAAAATCATTGGGCTGTAAAAATTTTATTAAAACTAAAGCCAAAATTGGTTTTATCCCATCTAATAATAAAACTAATAGTCCAATTTTTTTTGAAACAGTTCTATATACATTGGTAGCACCGATATTCCCGGAACCTGATTTTGTTATATCTTTTCCCGTTAAAAATTGAGTTACAATTTTACCAAAAGGAATTGAGCCAAATAAATAACTTAATATTATTGAAAATATCATTAACCTAGAAGATACTTAAGACAGGCCATTCTTAAATACACCCCCATATTCACTTGTTTTAAAATTAAAGATTTAGGGTATTGATCCATAATGCTATCGCTAATTTCAATATTTCGATTAACTGGACCGGGATGCATTAAGAAAGGCTTATGTGATAAATATTCTGATGTTAGGCAAAAATCCTTTTTAAAATTATTTATTAGACTGTTTGCACTTTTACGAATTCTTTCTTTTTGAACTCTGAGCATCATTAGAACATCGATTTTCTTTAAAGAGTTTAAACTTTTATGATAGGTCATATTTGGGTTTAACTTTTTTAGATTTGGTTTATCTAAAAAATAACTTGGTGCAACTAAATGGATATCAAAATCCATTTTTGTAAAAAGCATTATATTTGAGTGCGCAACTCGGCTATGTTTTATATCTCCACAAATTGCAATTTTAATCTTTTTCTTTTTAAAAATTGATTTAATAACAGCATAATCTAATAAGGCTTGAGTTGGATGTTCATTTGTTCCATCACCTGCATTAATCACGGGAATTTGATGTTTGTTATAAATATTTAAAGGTGAATAATTATTCTTATCTCGTATTATAAGTAAATCTGGCCCCATACTTATTAGTGTATCCATTGTATCTGCAAATGTTTCACCTTTTGATAAAGAACTCTTTTCAAAATTAATATTTATAACTTTATGCCCTAGTTTTCTGGCTGCTAATTCAAAGCTAACAGTCGTTCTTGTTGAAGATTCTAAAAATAAATTGAATATATTTTTTGGATTTTTATTAGGATAATTTTTCTTACTCTTCTGATAGTGGATTGCAAGATCTACTATTCTATCTATTTCTTTAATTGAAAGGTCATCAATAGAGGTGATTTTTTTATTTACCACTAGGTGAGTTTTTATACAAAGTTAAAAAATCATCAAGTATTAAACAAGCACTTTTTTCATGAACAGAATTCAATTCATGTTTTTTATCAGATTTATAGCCCTTGCTCGATAGTCTTTCATCAATAAATAATATGGGCAAAGAAGTAATCTTTTCTATTTTTTTTGCAAACAACCTAACGTTTTTGCTCATTTCAGACTCACGTCCATCCAGATGATAAGGCATACCAATAATAATTCCTGAAATTTTTTTAGAGATAAGAATTTGTTCAATATTTAAAAAAAAATCTTTTTCGCTGAAAGTTCCATTTGGAATAGAGATAATATTTGTTGGGTCATTTATTGCTATGCCAATGAATTTTAAACCATAGTCTATAGCTATAAATTTATTGCTATAATTATTGCTTAGTAAAAAATCTGATATAGTATCGACAACCATTATGAGTGATATTGATATTAAAAGAATTTCGAATTTAGCAAAGTTAAATTTACCAAAAGAAAAAGAGACCTTTTATGAAAATTCACTAAAAGATATTATTCAATGGGTGGATAATCTTAAAAAAATTGATACTGATATTATCGAACCACTCCATAATGTCACTGAAACTACTGTTTCCATTCGAACTGATAAGGTAGAAAAATATAATTCAGTGGAAGATGTACTAATTAATGCACCAGATAGAGCGCAAAATTTTTTTAAAGTTCCAAAAGTTGTCGAGTAAGTGAAAAAGTCTATCAGCCAAATTAAAAAATCTCTTCAAGATAAGTCTATAAGTGTAAATGAGCTTTATCAAGAATACTTCAGTATAGCTAAAAAAAACTCTCACAATAGTTTTAACTTTGTAGTTAATGAAAATTATAATGATCACAACATCCAACTATCTCAAAGTAGATATGACTCAGGAAAACCCTTGCCGTTAGACGGCATCCCCCTTGGTATAAAAGATTTATTTTGCACTAAAGGTATTCGAACTACTGCTTCTTCAAAAATATTAAGCAACTTTATTCCTCAATATGAATCTTTTGTAACTCAACAATTAATCAATGATGGATCGCTATTTATTGGAAAAAATAATTGCGATGAGTTTGCAATGGGCTCTTCAAATGAGACATCTTATTTTGGACCTGTTATTAATCCACGAAAAAGCAAAAATGCTCCTAATGATAATTTTGTTCCTGGTGGCTCTTCTGGAGGTTCAGCAGCTTCGGTAGCAGAAGGCGCATGTGTTGCGTCCATGGGTACAGATACTGGAGGTTCCATCAGACAACCTGCAAGTTTATGTGGGTTAGTAGGTTTGAAACCAACATTTGGTTCATGTTCAAGGTGGGGTATTATTGCATTTGCCTCAAGCTTAGATCAAGCAGGTCCTATCACAAATTGTGTTGAAGACGCTGCTTATATTTTGAATTCAATTAATAAACACGATTTTAATGACTCTACCTCTTCCAATCATCAAAGAGATGATTATGTTACTAATCTTCATACCAAATTTGATCAATCTATTAAAATTGGAATTCCCAAAGATTATTTGAAAGATCTTAATTCAGATGTGCTTCAGCAAATTGAAAAAACCAAAAAAGTTTTATCTAAGCATAACATAGAGTTCGTTGATGTAGAATTTACGACTACCGATTATGCATTATCGACTTATTATATCATTGCTCCTGCCGAAGCCTCTTCTAATCTAGCAAGATATGATGGAATAAGATACGGATTAAGAGAAGATGGTAAAAATTTAGATGAAATTTATCTCAATACAAGAACCTCAGGTTTTGGCGAGGAGGTTACTCGAAGAATTTTAATTGGTACTTATGTTTTATCTGCTGGTTATTACGATGCCTATTATCGCAAAGCTCAAAAAGTAAGAAGGTTAATCAAAAATGATTTTCAGAGAATTTTTCAAGATGTAGATTTTATTTTAACTCCTACAACGCCTAATGAGGCATTTAAAATTGGAGATAAATTAGATCCGATTTCAATGTATATGAATGATGTGTTTACAGTACCGACTAGTTTAGCTGGACTTCCCGGAATTTCTTTACCTTCTGGGTTAAGTTCAAACGGACTTCCTTTAGGAATTCAAATTATTGGTAATTACTTTCAAGAAAAAAACTTACTCAAACTTGCATTATTGGCAGAAAAGGAATTAGCTTTTAATGAGTAATAATTGGGAAATGGTAATTGGACTGGAAGTTCATGCCCAGTTAAAAACTAATTCTAAACTATTTTCTTCTACTCCTAATCAATTTGGCTCTGAACCCAATGAAAATGTTAATTTTATAGACTCAGGAATGCCTGGGATGTTACCTGTTTTAAATTTTGGATGTATCGAAAAAGCAATCAAGACAGGCTTTGCCTTAAACTTTACCATTAATAAGCACTCAGTGTTTGAACGAAAGAATTATTTTTATCCTGACTTACCCCAAGGTTATCAAATAAGCCAATTTGAATATCCAATTTTATCAGAGGGTTATATTGATATTGATCAAAACAATAAAGAAAAAAAGAGAATTAGAATTGAAAGGGCTCATCTTGAACAGGATGCAGGTAAAAGTATTCATGACATAGATCCTAAATTTAGTTTTATTGACCTCAACAGAGTTGGGACACCTTTGCTAGAAATTGTTTCTTATCCTGATCTATCATCGGCAGATGATGTTGTTAACTATATGTCGTCACTAAGACAGATTTTGATGTACATAGATGTTTGTGATGGAAATATGCAAGAGGGTTCACTAAGAGCTGATGTTAATTTGTCAGTAAGAAGACCAGGTGAAGATCTTGGTACACGTTGCGAAATTAAAAATTTAAACTCATTTAAATTTATCAGACAGGCAATTGAATTTGAATCTCAAAGACAAATTCAAATTATTGAGTCTGGAGGAAAGATTGAACAAAATACTATGCTCTTTGATACTAGCACGGGTGAAACTAGGGCAATGAGAAGTAAAGAGTTTTCTCATGATTATAGGTATTTTCCTGATCCTGATTTACTTCCCATTACCTTGTCTCAGGAGCAGATAGATATTATTAAACCTACATTAGGCGAATTACCTAATCAAAAGTTAGATAGGTATATAAATGAATTTAAATTAGATAAAGATATTTCAAAAATAATCATTTCAGAAAAAGAAAATACTATTATTTTTGAAAAGTTAGTTAGCGAGTCTGATGTGAATCCTAAAACAATCGCAAGCTGGTTAGTTGGTGATATTTTTGCATACATTAAGGAAAACCAAAAAGAGGTCTCTTTTTTAGAAAACAAAACTCAAAATATAATAGAGTTACTTCAATTAATTTCTGAAGATGTGATTTCTAATAAGGTGGGTAAAGATATTCTTCCTAAAGTAATAGAAGGTATAAAGTCACCTAAAGATTTAGTCAAAGAAATGGGTCTTGAGCAGGTTTCTGATACTCATGAACTTGAACAAATTATTGATAATGCTTTAGAAGGGGAAGAAGAGAATATTAATAAGTTTAAGAGCGGTTCAGATCGGGTGCTTGGTTATTTTGTTGGTAAATGCCTCAAGGCAACCAAAGGTAAAGGCAACCCCAAGATGATTAACAAAATATTACTTGAAAAGCTGAGTAAATAAATATTTCAAATCATAATTTAACATATGCTAGAATATGAATGACAAATAAGTAAATTTGACTATATTGCGGCTACTGTTTAAATTAGCTTAATCCTAAGGAGAGGTGGGTGAGTGGCTGAAACCAGCGGTTTGCTAAACCGCCGTACGACGCAAGTTGTACCGAGGGTTCGAATCCCTCTCTCTCCGCCAAAATTAATTTTTGAGTGAATTTTTTATGAAATACGTCAAAATAGGTATAATTAAAATCTAAAATGTTAAAAGGATCAATACCAGCAATTATTACCCCGTTTGATAAAAATGGTGAGGTTGATTACGATTGTTTTGAAAGGTTATTGAAATGGCAAATCAAAGATGGCATATCGGGTGTAGCTGTATGTGGGACTACCGGCGAGTCTCCTACATTATCGCATGATGAGCACATGAGATTAGTAGAATTTGCTGTCAGAGTGGCTAATAAAAAAATTCCAGTTATTGCTGGTACAGGTTCTAATTCAACCAAAGAAGCTTTGGAATTTACTAAGCATGCCTACAAATCTGGCGCCAATTATGGATTGGTTGTTACGCCTTATTATAATAAACCAAACCAGTTAGGTTTAATTAATCATTTTAAAAAAATTGCAAAAGTCTCACCTTTGAAACAAATTATTTATAACATTCCTGGCAGATCAATAGTTGACTTGTCCTATGAAAGTTTTAAAGAGCTAAATAAAATTTCCAATATTATAGGCATCAAAGATGCATCCAATGATTTATCAAGACCTTTGGTAATGAGAACTTTTATGAAAAAAGACTTTAATTATTTGTCTGGCGAAGATGGAACGATTGCTGGTTACTTAGCACAAGGTGGCCATGGTTGTATTTCTGTTACAGCAAATGTTGCCCCCAAACTTACTTCTCAACTTCATTACTATTGGCAAAAAAAGATCTACAAAGAGTTTGATAGAATTAATTTACAATTAGCCCCCTTGTCAAAAATTCTTTTTACCGAACCAAGTCCTACTCCTGCTAAATATGCACTTTCCTTAATGGGGAGATGTACTGAGATAGTAAGAGAGCCATTAATTGGTCTTAGCTCAAATACCAAAGGACAAATTAAAAAAATTCTAAAAGATTTAAAATTAATTTAATTGTCTATTCAAAATAGAAGAGCAAAATTTGATTACGATATCAAAGAAACCTATATCGCAGGGCTGGTCCTAGAAAGCAATGAAGTAAAACCCTTAAGGCAGGGTAAGGCATCCCTACAGTCTAGTTTTATAAATGAACAAAAAGGTGAGATTTTTATTAATAACTTCGAAATAATAACAGTTCAAAAAAATTTTGAAAATGCAAAAAAAATCCGAACTGTCAAAAAACTACTTTTAAGCAAAAGGGAAATTCGAAAAATTATGGGTCTTCTGACTACAAAAGGATATACGGCGGTCCCAATGGAAATATTTTTCAATGAAAAAGGTATTGCTAAAGTTCGATTTGGCGTGGGCCTTGGTAAGAAAAAATATGATAAGCGTGAAACAATTAAACAAAGAGAATGGAGTCGAAAAAAGCAAAGAATAATCAAAAATTGATTATTGTCTTGCTATTTTATTTACTTTTTATATAAACCTCCCATGGCAAGAGTAACAGTAGAAGATTGCATTAAAAACGTGGATAGTCTGTTTGACTTAGTCCTTTTAGCATCTCATAGAGCAAAGGTCCTAAATTCAGGAAATGAAGCACAAGTTTCAATAGATAATGATAAAAGCACAGTCGTTGCTTTAAGAGAAATTGCTGATAATAAAATCAGCGTGAAAGATATCAAAGAAGATATTATAAAGAGCTACCAACTAGTACAGGAAAAAGAAGAAGAAAACGAAGATCATCTTCTTGAAGATTAAAACTTCAATTTAGTTTATTATTTTAGCTGATGTTTAAAACCAGCTATTTTAACGAAAGTTATAATGACTTTAAATCAGCTCTATCTCTAAACGATAAAAACTTTAATGAAGTGCTTTTTAAAAAAGCTATCGAAGTTGCTGAAGTTTCTCACGCAGATCAGTTTAGGGCATCTGGTGACCCTTATATAATTCACCCATATGAAGTATGTAAATCATTAATTGATTTAAAATTAGATACCGAAACTGTTATTACGGGTTTACTGCATGATGTTATTGAAGATACTTCATTTTCAAAACAGCAAATAAATGAAACTTTTGGAGAGTCTATCTCTGAGCTTGTCGAAGGTTTAACCAAAATAGATTTTTTAGAAGAAAAAAAAATTACTCGTTCTGAAAAAGAAGCTGAAAATTTTAGAAAATTACTTATTTCAACAGCTAAAGACATAAGAGTGATAATTATAAAACTCGCAGACCGCCTTCATAATATTAAAACAATTCATTTCTTTAAAGATGTTGAAAAAAGAAAAAGGGTAAGTAATGAAACTTTATTAATATATGCACCCTTAGCGGAGAGATTGGGTTTTGAGAATTGGAAGTCAACATTAGAAAATATTTCATTTAAAAATCTTCACCCAGATATATTCAATAGAATAAATGATAAAATCAACCTTACTTTTGAAAATTTAGAAGATTCATTCAATAATTTAGAGTCTACGATTAAAAATTTACTTAAAAAAGAGGGTGTTGAGGCAAATATTCAATATCGAAAAAAAAATCCATACTCAATTTGGAAAAAAATTAATAAAAAAAATACTGATTTAAATTCTATATCTGATATCGCGGCAGTGAGAATGATCACCAAATCAACAAGGGATTGCTATAAAATACTTGGTTTAATACATAGAAATTTTTCTGCTAAAATAGGTAGAACTAAAGATTATATCTCCAACCCAAAACCTAATGGATACAGATCTATCCATACTGATATTATTTTTGATAAAAAGATTTTTGAAATTCAAATTAGATCTAGGGCAATGCATATGATTGCTGAAAACGGTATAGCTGCTCATTGGAGGTACAAATATTTAACTAAAGATACTAATTCTGAAGTTTTGTATTCATGGTTGAGAGATGCGGTAAATTTTGTTGAGGAAAACGATACAAGACATCTCATTTTAAATAAGACCTCACAACAATTTTTTGATGAACAAATATATGTTTTTTCTCCCAAGGGAGAGTTGTTTACTCTGCCTGTAGATTCAACACCTGTAGATTTTGCCTATACAATCCATACTGATGTCGGAGATAGATGCGCTGGAGCAATTGTTAATGGTCTAGAGGTTCCGCTTAATACTAAATTGAATAGTGGTGATCAAGTTGAGATTGTCCTTAATGAAAAACAATCAATCTCACCCTTGTGGATTAGATTTGTTAAGAAAGAAAAGGTTCGAGAAAAGATCAGACATTTTTTTAGATCAAAGAGAAGACGTGAGTTTGAAAAACTTGGTCGAGATATGCTTTACTATCTGAGCAAGGATAAAGATATTAATTTAAATGATCAAAATTTCAGTGAAATTTCAAAAAATAATGATTTTAAATCTAGAAATAAATTATTTGAAAGCGTAGGTAGGGGATTCTTATCAAGAAAACAACTTAGTGAACTATTCACACCATATGAAAAAAGCGTTTTAAATTCTATTTTTAAAACAGATAATATTAAAAATAAGATAAATGTATCTAGGTATGAGAATGGTATAGCTGTAAATTTTGCAACCTGCTGCTCTCCTATAAGAGGAGACGATATTATTTCAGTTATGTCTTATGGGAGAGGCCTAGTGGTTCATAGCACTATGTGTGAAAGTTTAACATATTATCACAAAGACAATTTTTATCGCTCTAACTGGGGAGTTGGCAGTGATAGCCTTAATTTAAGTTCTAGAATTAAAATTATAATTAAGAATGAACCAGGAGCTTTATTTAGCATCACCTCAGTCTTTGATAAGCATCATATCAATATTGAAAATATTCGAATTGCTGAAAGAACTACCAAAGCCTACACTTTTATTATAGATATCAAGATTGAAAATTCTGATAAATTAAAATTTTTATTATCTGAAATGAGTACTTTAAATCAAGTTTATAGCGTTGTTAGACAGTCACTTAATAATTAAATGAAATTAGGCGTTAACATAGATCACATTGCTACCTTAAGAAATGCAAGGGGTCAGAATTCACCAAGTATTTTAAGAGCCCTAAAGGAATGCGAAAATAATAATGTTGATACGATCACAATACATCTCAGAGAAGATAGGAGACACATAAGAGACCAAGATGTTAGAAATTTAAAAAAATATTCTAAAACCCCTATTAACCTTGAAATGGCTTTAACGAAAGAAATGATTGGAATTGCAAAAAAAATTAAACCAAATTTTATTTGTTTAGTGCCTGAAAAAAGAAATGAAGTTACAACCGAGGGTGGCTTAAATTTGAATTCAATTAATAAAAAAAACCTTCATTCGCTTATAAAAATATGCACGAAATTTAATATTCAAATAAGTGCTTTTGTAAATCCTGATGAAAAAACGATCTTAAATGCAAAAAAACTTGGTTTTCATGCTGTTGAAATTCACACAGGTGCATTAGATAAAATAAAAATCAGTAAACAAAAGCAAAATAAAATTAATGATATGATTAAGTTTGCAAATTCCATTAATCTAGTTGTTAATATTGGACATGGTTTGAACTTCGATAATATTAAATTAATAAGAAATAAAAAAATGATTGATACCGTTCACATAGGACATTTCATTATTTCAGAGGCAATTTTTCTATCACTTTCCAAAACTATCAAAAAATTTCAGAAGTTAATTAAATCATGATTATTGGCCATGGAGTTGATTTTATCGAAATCGATCGAATAAAAAAAATTTTTCTATCTCCCATGAAAGATAAATTCATTGAGAAATATTTTAAGTTTGATCATTTAAATAAAGTTAATTCAAATCAGCTATCGAATAATTTTGCAATTAAAGAAGCCTTCTCTAAGGCATTAGGATTGGGTTTTAGAAGACCGTGTTATCCAAGTGAAATTGCAGTAAGTAGAAATTTACTAGGAAGGCCAATTATAACACCTCAGAAAAAATTAAATCAATATTTGGTAGAAAATTATGAAAATTTTGTTATCCATGTGAGTGTAACAGATAACATCAAATATTCATTAGCATCGGTGATCCTTGAAAAAATTTAAAAATTCAATTTTAAATAATGTTAAAGCATTATTTTGGGCCTTATTAATAGCAGGTTTAATTAGATCATTTGCAATTGAGCCCTTTAAAATCCCATCTGGTTCTATGAAACCAAATCTTCTTGTAGGCGATTTTTTATTTGTCTCCAAATGGGATTATGGCTACTCGAGATACTCTTTTCCTTTTGGTTTACCTCCCTTTAAAGGAAAAATTTTTGCCTCTGAACCAAAAAGGGGAGACATCATAGTTTTTAAATTTCCAGGAAATGAAAGTATTAATTATGTAAAGAGATTGGTTGCCTTACCTGGAGAGACAATTAAAGTTGTTGATGGTTTTATTTATATTAAAGAAAAAAACCAAACTGAGTTTAGGAAATTTAATCAAGTTGACGATGGTTTTTTCTTTGATGATCAATACAACACTGAAATTCCCCGCATGATTGAAAATGGTTACACTATTTTAAATCTCACCAACAGTGGACCCTTAGACTACACTCCGGAATATATAGTTCCCGATAACAAATATTTTTTCATGGGAGATAATAGAGATAACTCATCTGACAGTAGGGTAATGAGTGGAGTGGGATTTGTTCCGAAGGAAAATATAATTGGAAATGTATGGTTTATTTGGTTTTCAGTAGATACTGATTTTTCATTTACTAAGTTTTGGATGTTACCGTTCCATATTAGATATGATAGATTGTTTCAACTGATTAAATAAAATAGTTTTGGACGTAATTTCTACAATAAAGAAAATTAAAAATTTTCAAGAAAGTCTTGAGCATGATAGTTTTGATAAGAATAATCCAAATTCAATTAAATCTTTTCAAAAATACGAATTTTTAGGTGATAGAGTATTAGGGCTTATTATATCGGAATACTTAATTCAAAAATTCAGAGGCAATAATCTCGATGAAATTTCTCGGAGATTTATTTACCTTGTAAGAACCGCAACATTATTCAAAATTTTTAAAAGCTCCAATTTAGATGAACTATTTAAACATAAACTTGACCCTCATTCTTATAAAAATAGTGTCTACGCAGATGCATTAGAATCCTTAATTGGTTTTTTATATATAGAAAAAGGTTTAGAATTCACAAAAAAAATTGTTCTAGAACTTTGGCAAGATGAACTTAATACATTGCCAGACAAGGATCCTAAAACTTTTATCCAAGAGTATTCTCAAAAAAAATACAAGACCATTCCAGTTTATAAGGTAATTGAAGAATCGGGAACTAAACACAAACCATTATTTAAAATATCATTATCTTTAAAAGAACTAACTGTATATGCCAGTGGCGTATCCAAACAGAAAGCCGAAGTTGCTGCAGCAAAAAAAATGGCAAAACTTATAGAGAATTCTTAAATATTGAAAAATATCATTGGGTTAATAGTTAAAGTAGATAATTTTAAGGAAAACCATCTTTCAATATTTATTTATTCAAACTTAGTTGGGAAAAAGAGAATTGTTGTTTTTGGAGGTAAATCCAAAAAAAAAAATCCATCTTTTACTAAAGGGATTGTCGGAGAATTTGAAATTAATAAGGATGAGGTTTGCGTAAACAATTCAGTTAAAGTTAATTTTAATTGGTTTTCTTTCAATAAATATCAACTTAAAACAATTGACTATTTTTGTTACATAATTGAACGTTTATTAGTTGTAGAGGAAAAATCTTCTCAAGTAATAGATTTGTATAAAAGTTTGATTTCTAAGTTAAATGCAAATGATTTCTATTTACTAGAATTTCTAGCATTAGAGTTAGAAATTTTGAGAGTTGCCGGTTATCAACCTGATTTAAAAAAAAGTGTTGTAAATAAAATATTTAAGGAAACGCTTTTAAAAGAACAGTATGAAAATAAAGAGATAATTCAATTTATTTCGTCTGATGTCTCCATGCAAAAAGCTTTTTTTGTTTTTTTAGAAAAGGTGCTTCTAAGAGTCTTGATTAATTTAAATATTAAGCTACCTTTTTCGAGAAGTGAAACATTCAACTTTTAATAAAACCATTTACATAGCTTCAGACCATGCAGGTTTTAAATTAAAAAAATTAATTATAAGTGAATATTTTTTAAAAAAGGGTTTCCGTTTTGAAGACTTAGGACCTGAAAGTGATAATTCAGTTGACTACCCAAAATTTGCAAAAAAACTTTGTAAAAAGATTAATACTAAAAGTATGGGAGTTTTAATTTGTGGCACTGGTATTGGAGTGAGTATTAGTGCAAATCGTTTTAAGCATATTCGAGCATCTTTGTGCCATAATGTGCAAACAGCAAAATTAACTAGAAAACATAATAACTCTAATGTTATCTGCTTACAGGGAAGACCTTTTGTAAAAAAAAATATATTTGCTATGCTCAATGCTTATTTTAAAACAGAATTTGATGGCGGCAGACACTTAAGGAGAATCAAACAACTATGACATTAAAACAAAATTTTTTTTCACAAAAATTAGAACAATCTGATACAGAATTATTTTCTAGCATATCAAAAGAACTTTTAAGACAACAAAATCAAATAGAATTAATTGCATCTGAAAATATTGTTTCAAAAGCAGTTCTTGAGGCACAAGGGTCTATAATGACTAATAAATACGCAGAGGGTTACAGCGCAAAACGTTATTATGGCGGATGTGAATTTGTTGATATAGCAGAAAATTTAGCAATTGACCGATTAAAAAAACTTTATGGTTGTGAATTCGCAAATGTCCAACCTCATTCAGGAGCTCAAGCCAATCAAGCAGTTTTCTTAGCACTAATCAAACCAGGAGATACAATCTTAGGTATGTCATTAGATGCTGGTGGTCACTTAACCCATGGTTCTCGCCCAAATCAATCTGGAAAATATTTCAATGCAATTCAATATGGCATTAATCCAGACACATCTCTGATTGATTATGATGTAGTTGAAAAATTAGCTTTAGAACACAAACCTGCCTTGATTATTGCCGGAGGTTCGGCATACCCTAGAGATATTAATTTTAAAAAATTCCGAGAAATTGCTGATAAAGTTAAGGCTTATCTTTTAGTCGATATGGCTCACTACTCTGGATTAGTCGCTGCAAAGGAGTACCCTGATCCATTACCTCATGCTCATATAGTTACTTCGACAACCCACAAGACTATTCGAGGCCCAAGAGGAGGAATGATTTTAAGTAACGATTTAGAAATTGGAAAAAAAATTAATAGCGCAGTATTTCCTGGACTACAGGGGGGGCCATTAATGCATGTTATTGCTGCAAAGGCAGTCGCTTTTGGCGAAGCACTTCAACCTGAATTTAAAGATTATATTATTCAAGTTAAAAAAAATGCCAAAGTTTTAGGAGAAGTTTTAATGTCAAATGGCATAAATATTGTTACGGGCGGTACTGACTCTCACATGATTTTAGTAGATTTGAGATCCAAAGGTGTTACTGGAAAAGATACCGAGGAAAGCTTAGAAAGAGCTGGAATGACTTGTAATAAAAATGGAGTTGCAAACGACCCTAACCCTCCTACGATTACATCAGGTATCAGACTAGGTTCGCCTGCTGCAACCACAAGGGGCTTTAAAGAAGATGAGTTTAAATTCATTGGAGAAAAAATATCAATGATAATTAATTCATTATCTTCCTCTAATTCTGATATTTCAATGATTGAGAATTCAATAAAAAAAGAGGTTTTTGAACTTTGTTCAAAGTTCCCAATTTATCAGTAACCATATGAAATGCCCATTTTGTAAAGAAAAGGAGACTTCAGTTCTAGACTCAAGACCTACAGAAGACGGAGGAGTAATTCGAAGAAGAAGAATTTGTGGGTGTGAAAGAAAAGAAAGATTTACTACTTTTGAGAGAGTTCAATTTCGTGAGTTTCTTGTTGTGAAAAAAAATGGTGAAAAAACTATTTTTGATCGTGATAAAATTGCAAAATCGGTAGAACTTGCGCTTCGCAAAAGACCTGTCGACATTGATACAAAAGAAAAATTAATTTCTAAGATAGTCAGAGATTTAGAGGGTATGGGGGAAAATGAAATTAGCACCAATGTAATTGGTGAAATGGTAATGCAAGGGTTGTATGCACTCGACAAAGTTGCTTATGTTCGTTTTGCCTCTGTTTATAGAGATTTTAGGGAAACTAAAGATTTTGAACAGTTCTTAGGAACACTAAGCAAATCATAATTTGTTAAATCAATTTGATTTAAAATATTTAAAATCCGTAAATAATCTTTCATTTAAAAATCTTGGCCAGACAGGAGTTAATCCTTCTGTTGCATGTCTGATTGTCGATTACAGCCATGAAAAACAAGGTATCATTATTAGCTCCGGATTAACTTCATTAAATGGAAGGCCGCATGCAGAATTCAACGCCCTAAATAAAATTAAAAAAAGATCACTAAATAGAAATATTGTGATGTATGTAAGTTTAGAACCATGTTTTAAAAAAAAAACTTGTTGTGCAAGATTAATTAGCGCATCTGGAATAAAAAAAGTAGTAATTGCATCAATCGATCCAAACCCCCAAGTTAAAAATCTAGGGATTGAATACCTTAGATCTTCTGGAGTAATGGTTGAACTAGCTCAAAATAATTTAAATCAATTTAAAATTATTAACAAACAATTTTATTCTTTTCATACCAAGCATAGACCGTTTATAACTCTTAAATTGGCTATAAGTAAAAATGGCTATACTAAAAATTTTAAAGATAAGAATATTACTAGCTCAGATACTCAATATTTTTTACATAGGTTAAGGTTGGTTCATGACGCTATTGCGGTTGGATATAATACTGTAAAAGATGACTCGCCGAGATTAAATTGTAGGTTACAAGGTTTAGAAAAAAACCTAAAGAAGTTTTTGATATCTAGAAATAATCAAACTATTCATGGTTATAAAACAATTAATATTTCAGAAATTAATTTTCCTAATGATTTTTATAATCTTTTAAAATCTAACAATGTACAAAGCCTGCTTATTGAAGGAGGTCTTAAGACATTTATGTATTTTATTAATTGTAATTTATTTGATGAAGTTATAATTTGCCAATCAAATAAAAAAATAGAACAATCTAATAAAAAATTCATGATCGACTTTAAAATTTTTAGCAAAAAATTGAAAATGATTTCTTCTCAAAAATACGACGAGGATCAAATTCATATTTATAAAAATAAATAATTATGTTTAGCGGAATAATTCAGTCTCAAGGTAAGATTATTAAAATTAAGAAATATGATAATTTTTGCAATATCGAAGTACATTCTAATTTAGTTGGGTACAACTTAGGATCTTCTATTGCCTGTTCAGGAATATGTTTAACTGTTACATCCAAAAGTCAAAAAAAATTTACTGCTGATTTATCATACGAAACCCTCAATAAAACAAATGCGAAATATTGGGTTTTAGGAAAAAAAATAAATTTAGAAAATTCACTTAGAATTGGTGATGAGGTATCAGGTCATTTTGTATTTGGACATGTAGACTCTACATGTCAATTGGTTTCAAAGTCTAAAGTGGGGAAGAGTTGGGTGCTTGTCTTTAAATTTCCGTTTAATTTAAAAAAATTTATAACCAAGAAAGGTTCTGTTGCAATCAATGGGATTTCATTGACGGTTAATAGGGTTACACGTAATACTTTTGAATGTACAATAATTCCTCATACTTATAAAAATACCGATATTCACACCTATAATGAAAATGAAATTATTAATTTAGAGGTTGATATGTTAGCTAGATATGCTCATTATTCAAAAAAATAGAAATGAAACAATTTTCCAACATTGAAGATATTATTAAGGATGCACAAAATGGGAAAATGTACATTCTTGTAGATAGTGAAGATAGAGAAAATGAAGGTGATTTAATTATTCCCGCATCTTTGTGTGAAGCAAAACATATAAATTTCATGGCCACTTATGGAAGGGGATTGATTTGCCTTTCAATTACAGAAACAAGAGCTCGAGACCTAAAATTACCATTAATGAATCCTGATAACTGGAAAAAAAAAACTACTGCTTTTACAATATCCATAGAGTCCAGTAAAAACATTACAACCGGAATATCTGCTCATGACCGAGCTGAAACTGTAAGAGCTGCAATCAACCCTCAATTTAGGCAGGGTGATATAGTTAGCCCTGGCCATATATTTCCACTAATTGCATGGGATGGGGGTGTGCTAACCCGAGCAGGGCACACAGAGGCAGCGGTCGACATTTCAAAATTAGCTGGTTTAGATGAATCTGCGGTTATTTGTGAGATTATGAACGATGACGGATCAATGGCACGCGTGCCTGATTTACTTCCTTATGCTGAAAAACACAATTTAAACATAGGTACGATTCAAGACTTAATTGCCTATCGAATAAAGAATGATATTCTCATAAAAAAAATTCCTGAAAAAAATCATCAAATAAAGAATATTTACTCAAATGATTTTGAGTTTAATATTTTTGAAAATACACTAGATGGATTACGTCACGCAACTCTTCATTTAGGGGAATTAAAAAAAGAAAAATCTGTTATGACTAGAGTCCATCCTGTTCAAGGTTTTGATGACGTGATTATGAATTTTAATAATCCTAAAACTAAAGACCTGCATGCTTCGCTTGATAAGATTAAGTCAAATGGTTCAGGTATTATTGTGTTAATAAATAGCCCTATTTTAAACGATCTGGGTGAATTGCCAAATGATGAAAAAATTAAATATTATGGACTAGGTGCACAAATACTTAAAAACTTTTCAATTAATGACATAACTGTTCTATCTAATTCCTATGATCAAAAACTGGATTTAGGTATTTATGGTTTAAATGTAAGTAAAATCGAAAAAATATAGAATGTCAAAAAACCCAAATATAAAAATCATAGTTGCTGATTATTATAAAGATATTTCGAAAAACCTTACATCCTCAGCAGTTGAAATATTAAAACATAATAAATTAAGTTATGAAATTATTCCTGTACCGGGTGTTTATGAAATACCTCAAATGATTAAATGGCAAATTAAAGATAAAGGTATGAATTGTTTTCTAGCTCTTGGATGTGTGATTAAAGGAGACACTTATCATTTTGAAGTTATTTCTGATTCTGTTGGAAAAGCACTTTTGGATTTGGTTAAGGACAATAAACGGACTCTTATAGCAAACGGTATCATTAACTCTTATAATATGACTCAAGCTAAAAAGCGCTCTCAAATGAATTCATCTAAAAATAAAGGATTCGAAGCGGCTAGTGCTATGGTTAAAATGATACAATGTTTAATTTAAATAAAAATACTCGACTTTTTTTCTTTCAGTTTATTTTTCAAAGAAACTATAGTGAGGACTTTGAAATAGATGAGTTTATTAAAAAAAATCTCAAAAAAAGACCGCTAAATAAGAAAAAGCTTATTTCAATGAATAATTGTTTTAATGAAAATATTGATGAAATTAAAGGCCTCATTGATAAACAAACATTAGAAAAAACCAATAAAATAAGCATTTTTTTAATTTATGCTTATATTTCAGAGTATTTATTAGATAAATCAAAAAAAAAAATACTAATGGGCGAGTATATTAAGCTTTCAAAAGATTTTTTAACTCCAGATGAAGTAAAATATTTCAATTTTTTGCTCGATAGTGTAGCTAAAAAAGCGCCTTGAAAAAAAAATTAAAATAGAGTAACTACCTACCATGTCTCAAATACATCTTTTACAATTAGTTTTATTCGCTGCGGTTGCAGCAATAATTTTTGGTTTATTTACCACATACAAAATTCTTAACATGGATCAAGGTACAAAGAAAATGATCCAAATTGCAAGTGCTATCCAAGAGGGAGCGAAAGCATACTTAAATCGTCAATATACAACTATTGCGATTGTAGGTGCTGTGATTTTTATTGGTTTCTTTTTTATTCCTTTTGAAAACAAATTTGATGTTCCAGTTGGTTTTTTTATTGGAGCATTTTTATCTGGATTAGCAGGATATATAGGAATGAATGTTTCTGTTAGAGCCAATGTAATCACTGCTCAAGCCTCTAGCGTTTCTTTAAAAAAAGGACTATCAGTTGCTTTTAATGCTGGTTCAGTTACTGGTTTATTGGTTGTTGGTTTGGCACTTGCTGGCATTGCAGGTTATTTTTACTATCTCTATTTTGGCTTAGGAAGAGAAGGAAGAGAATTAATAGAGCCTTTAGTGGCATTAGGTTTTGGATCTTCCTTAATTTCAATATTTGCAAGACTAGGCGGAGGAATCTTTACAAAGGGTGCGGACGTTGGTGCTGATTTAGTGGGAAAAGTAGAGAAGGATATTCCTGAAGATGATCCAAGAAACCCAGCTGTTATAGCAGATAACGTAGGAGACAATGTAGGAGATTGTGCTGGAATGGCTGCCGATTTATTTGAGACATATGTCGTTTCCATCGTTGCAACAATGGTTCTTGCAATTATCTTTCAAGGCAGTGTCACTGACCTTACTATTTATCCCCTTCTAATTGCTGGTTCTAGTATCTTTGCATCCATCATCGGTTCACAATTTGTATTTATCTCAGGACCAAAATCTTCAATCATGGGCGCTTTATATAAAGGCTTTTTTGCAACCTTGGGTGTATCAGTATTTCTTTTTGCTTTAATCACTCATTTCGCAATTGGATTTGATAAATATATCACAGTAGGTAGTAACTTTTACACCGGTATGGATTTATTCCTCTGTGCTGTTTATGGTTTAATCATCACTTTAGCGATCGTTTTTGTAACTGAATACTATACTAGTACTGAGTACAGACCTGTTAGAAGTGTAGCCGAAGCTTCTAAAACTGGTCATGCAACCAATATTATTCAAGGTTTAGCGATGGGTATGGAATCTACAGCGGTTCCTGTGCTTATTATCGTTGCTGGTATTGGTGTTACTTACGCTACTGCAGGATTATTTGGTATTGCTATTGCAGTTACTTCAATGCTTGCCCTAGCTGGTATGGTTGTTGCTTTAGATGCTTATGGCCCAGTGACTGATAATGCTGGCGGTATCGCAGAAATGGCTGGTCTAAAAAAGAGTGTTAGAACAGTAACTGACGCGCTGGATGCAGTGGGTAATACTACCAAAGCTGTTACTAAAGGTTATGCAATTGGCTCAGCTGGCTTAGGTGCGCTTGTACTTTTTGCAGCTTATACGGAAGATCTAAAATACTTTAAACAAGCAACTGGTAACTCTGCATTTGATGTATCATTCGATCTTTCACAACCATATGTGATTATTGGTTTGCTACTAGGTGGACTACTTCCTTATTTATTCAGTGCTTTAAGCATGACTGCTGTGGGAAGAGCTGCTGGAGCTGTTGTTGTTGAAGTAAGACAGCAATTTAAAGACAAAAAAGAAATTATGTCTGGTAAAGATAAGCCCGACTATGGAAGATGTGTGGACATTCTAACTAAAGCGGCTATTAAAGAAATGATTATTCCATCTCTACTCCCTGTTTTATCTCCTATTGTAGTTTTCTTTGGAGTTTTTTATCTAACAGGAAGTGTCAACACAGCATTTCAAACTCTTGGCGCGTTGTTGATTGGTGTAATTGTAACAGGTTTCTTTGTTGCTATTTCTATGACCGCAGGTGGTGGTGCGTGGGATAATGCCAAAAAATATATTGAAGATGGAAACCTTGGTGGCAAGGGTAGTGAAACTCATAAGGCATCCGTAACCGGAGATACAGTAGGTGATCCTTATAAAGATACTGCCGGTCCTGCTGTTAACCCAATGATAAAAATTACGAATATCGTATCAATACTTTTATTATCAATTGTTGTTCACTTAGGAATAATTTAATTTACATTAATTTCTTCAACAGATCTTAAAACATTTTTTTCAAACTTTAGTTTTAAGGTCTTGTTGTAGATAGTTTTTTTGAACGAAGCATTACCTTGTTCTTTAACCAGATTGTAAATCCATAAGTTTCCTGAATTCTCTTGAACTAGAGGGGAACCAATTAACTTCGCAATATCTTCTTTAGTGTATTCTTGAGATTGATAGTTTTGTTTAATTTCGTTTAAACTATTTTCTGAAACCCCTGAAAAATATAATTCCTTAGAGCAACTATTGAGAAATATGGCAAAAAATAGACTTATAACTAATACATAACCTTTTAACATATTCACAATAAAAACAAATAAGGTATAAGGTTGTTGAAAGCAATATTAATAATTTATTTTTTATGAATAAAATAATCGTTAACTTAGATTTACACGGGGGAGACTTCGCAC
Organism: uncultured Alphaproteobacteria bacterium; assembly: GCA_964422765.1. GTDB lineage: Bacteria > Pseudomonadota > Alphaproteobacteria > HIMB59 > HIMB59 > HIMB59. Next base: position 44,776 of record CAYRCI010000001.1, read on the forward strand.
CTATATCGGTAATTGAAGGAGCAAGGATTGCTCTAACAAAATATAACAATCTAATGTTTAGATTTCATGCTCATCAATCTACTTATAATCAATATTATAAAATTTATTCAGATATATTTGAAAAAAGTGAGTGGATCGAAAGTGAGAACTTTATTCCTGCTACCATGAAACCCAGCGAAGCGTTAAAAAAAGAAAATAGAAAAAGTTCAATGTCCAATGCTATCGCTTCGCTGAAAGACAATAAAGATCAAATAACTGTATCTGCAGGCAATACAGGAGCTATGTTAGCTTATTCTACAGTGTATCTTCGAACCATCGAGAATATCTCTAGACCCGCAATTGCTTCACTCTTCCCCTCTAAATTACATCCTGTTTGTTTTTTAGATTTAGGCGCTAATTCTGAATGCGATGCAAAAAATCTTCATGACTTTGCTTTAATGGGTAGTACTTATTATAAAATTTTATATCCAAATGCTGATTGTAAGGTTTCCCTATTAAATATTGGATCGGAGGAATTAAAAGGCAATAAGACAATTCAAGAAGCAAATGAACTTTTAAAAAATGATAACAATATCAATTATCAAGGATTTATTGAGGCGAATGAAATTACATCTACTGATAAACATATTATTGTTACTGATGGTTTTTCTGGAAATATAGCTCTCAAAACTGCTGAAGGTATTTCTGAATTCATCACCAGTTCTCTTAAAAATAATTTAACTACATCTTTTTATTCTAAATTTTTATCTTTTTTATTAAAAAATAATTTTAAAAAATTCAAAAATTCTATTGATCCAAGAAATTTTAATGGAGGCATCTTTATTGGAGTAAATGGAATTGTTATAAAAAGCCACGGAAATGCCGATTCACATTCTTATGCGAATGCAATAGATTTTGGAATTAAATGTATTAAAGCAGATTTATTAAACCAAATAAAAAAAAATGTCTCAAGATAAGATTACTAGGGAATCATTAGCTAATGAAATTTCTAAAGAATTTGGCATTGCTTATTCTACTGCCTATAAAAAAATTGATAATTTATTAAATATTTGGTCGAAATGTTTTTTGAATAATGATTTATCAATTTCCTCCTTGGGTACTTTTCAAATTAGAGAAAAAAATAGTAGGATTGGCAGGAATCCTAAAACAAAAGAAGAACATATTATCGAATCAAGAAAAGTCATGAGTTTTAAAAAATCTAAAAAATTAAAACTATGAGTAAAAATTATTATAATATTGATGAAATCTCCCAAATGATTGGTGAGCACAAACATACAATTCGATTTTGGGAGTCGAGAATATCAAAATTGAAGGTGCTGAGAACTCATTCTGGTCATCGACTTTATGACTATGAAAACCTTCTTTTATTAAAAAAGATAAAACAACTGCTGGATATTCAGAAATTAACATTAGATGGGGTAGAAGCTCACCTTTCAAAATCTAAGGTTAAAAATTTTACTAATAGTGATAAAATTAAAGGCGAATTAAAGGATTTATTAAACCTTCTAAGAAAGTCCAATTAATCGGGGGTTAGCTCAGTCTGGTAGAGTGCACGTCTGGGGGGCGTGAGGTCGCTGGTTCGAGTCCAGTACCCCCGACCATAAGTTAATATATATAATTCAATAAGTTTTTATTATTAGCAGAATACTTATTAATAAGATAAAATTTATTAAAAAATCTTAGGAGGAAACTATGAAAAAAATTTTAACGTCTTTATTAGTGCTTTTTTTTCTATCTATTGGTTACTCAACTCAAGCTAAATCTATTCGTATTGCTTTAGCAGAACCGCCATCAGATGAACTAGCAGCATTTTTCGTTGCACTAGATAGAGCTAAAGCTAACGGTCTTGAATATGAATGGACAGCATTTGCTGATGAAGAATTAGCTATTCAGTCTGTTTTAAGTGGTCAAATGGATATTGGATTTGGAACACCTTATTCTGCAATGCAGAAATCAAAGGCACCAATTAGAATTATCTTCCAATTATCTAAGCTTAAGTTTTTCCCTGTAACTACAAAAGATTACAGTAAACTTGAAGATTTAGACGGAGAGCCGATTTTACTTCACTCCAGAGGCGGTGGAACTGATTCAATTGCTAATGTAATTGAAGAAAAACTTGGTATCAAGTTCGGTGAGCGATCATATATTTCTGGTTCTGCAAATAGAGTTGCAGCACTTTTAGCAAATCAAGCTAAAGCAACTATTCTTGACTTATCTAATAAAAACAAAATCATGGCATCACACGGTGATCAGTTCAATACACTTCCAATGTTTGATGTAGATGCTAGTGATGAAGCGTTATTTGCAAACTTAGATTGGATTAAAGCTAATGCAGACTCTGTTGATATTTTTGTAAGTGCTCTATTGAGCGTCTATAGAGATATGGCAAAAGATCCAACTATGGTCAGAAGAGAGACTAATCCTGATGGTCCAATAGGTGAACTACCTGAGGAAGTATTAGCTGAATTAGATGGTTTCTACACTGATGCAGTTGCTGGTGGTTTGTATGATGTTGATGGTGGCGGTGAAAAAGCTGCAAAGGCAGATATGGAATGGTATTCTAAAGCTGGCCAACTAGAGGGCGATTTAGCATCTTTAGACATTAATGACTTTTGGTATTTAAAACCTCTCAACGACAATAAGTAATTAAGACTATAAAGTTAACTACTGGGTGCTTACTGCCCAGTAGTTTATTTAAATCAAAAATAATTAAAAAAATAAATATGATTAATAGATCTCTTTCTCTGAAACTCTTATCTGCTATTTTAATTTTTGGTGCTTGGGAAATATCTTCTAGATCTGGTATAAATTACGCTTTTCCCACTTTTTTTGAGTCAATGTCTGCATTATTTGACATGATTGTAAGCGGGTTAATATTTAAAGCCTATGCTGAAACACTTAAACCGCTTGTTGTAGGTGTTTTAATATCTACTTTTCTTGGAGTGGGTATCGGAGTGTGGGTGGGGCTGAGTGAAAAGTTTGATTGGTTAGTTTCGCCTATATTTATTATTATGCAGTCAGCTCCTCTAGCCGCACTAATCCCGCTAATAATTTTGGCCTATGGCATAGGTCTTACCTCTAAAACTTTTGTGGTGTGTATCATGGCTATGCCAGTTATTGTTCTTAACACCAGTGGTGCTGTAAAGAATACCCCTTCTTCTTTAATTGAAATGTCTAAATCATTTCTTGCTTCTGAAAGAGAGGTAATATTAAAAATTATTATTCCATCAGCATCTCCAGTTATCTTTGCAGGTTTAAGATTAGGAGTCTCTGCTGGGTTTATTGGTGCGATATTAGCTGAATTAAAAATAACCCCAACGGGCGTAGGAGACATCATATCCTATAGTAGAATGACAGCAGATTATCCAAGTATGTATGCTGCTATTTTTTCCATCATAGTATTGGCAGTCATTTTTTTAAATGTTCTTGAAAGAATAGAGAAATACCTCTTCGCAGGTAATAACAAAGGTTATATTTCGTAAATGAGAAAGGTAAAAAAATGAATTCAAATCAAAATGCTGTAAGTGTTAAAAACGTTTATAAAAACTATGGTGATGTTGAGGCACTTAGAGATATGACACTTGACTTCCCCAAAGGTCAGCTAACCTCCCTTCTTGGTCCATCCGGTTGTGGCAAAACCACACTTTTAAAAATCATTGCTGGCTTATTACCTGCCACTAAAGGAGAGGTTTATGTTAATAATCAACTAGTAACAACACCTGGCCCTGATCGAGCATTTGTTTTTCAAGATTTTGCTTTAATGCCTTGGGCGTCGGTTATTCGCAATGTCGCTTTTGGTCTAGAATTAAGAAATGTTAATAAAAGTGAAAGAGAAGATATTGCAAGAAAATATATTACTCAGGTAGGATTAAGTGGTTTTGAAAATAGCTTCCCGCATGAATTATCTGGTGGTATGAGACAGCGAGTAGGTTTGGCAAGGGCCTTGAGCGTAGACTCACCTGTTTTGTTAATGGACGAACCTTTTTCAGCAGTGGACGAACAAACTAGAAGAAAGTTTCAAGAAGATTTGTTGGATTTGGTCAAAAATGAAAATAAAACTTTTATTTTTGTTACTCACTCAATAGAAGAGGCAGTCTATGTTTCAGACCAGATCGCAATTTTACTTCCTCGACCTAGTCGAGTATCTGAAATTATTCGACCATCGGGATTTAGAAACAAAGATGCTGACTCTATCAGAAAAGACTCTGAGTATTTAGATACAGTGGAAGGTATTTGGAAATCACTAAGATCATACGTTGAATAAATAATGAGAATATTCGGAATAAAATTACCAAATATGACCTCCCTTATTCTATGGGGTCTTCTTTGGGAGTTGCTAGGACAAATGGAAGTATCTTTTTTCCTGCCACCATTGAGCTCTATCTTTTCAACGCTTTTAGAAATTTATCACACCAAAGCATTTATTAGGGCGTTAGTTGAAACTGCGCAAGCATTTTTAGGAGGCATTACTTCAGCAGTTGTGATTGGAATTCCTGTTGGTATTTTTATGGGCAAAAATAGATTTATTGATGAACTTCTGCTTCCATGGGTAAATATGTTTATGAGCGCACCATTAACTGCATTAGTACCTGTCTTGATGGTTTTATTTGGTTTTGGTTTAAAGTCTATAATTATTACGACAACTCTATTTGCAATTTGGATTATTATTTTAAATACAAGAGCAGGGGTTATGCAAATTAACCGGTCATTAGTGGATATGGCTAATTCTTTTGGCGCAAGTCCAACTGAGGCTTTTTTTAAAATATATTTTTGGGCTGCATTGCCAGAAATCATAAGTGGTATCAGAATAGGTTTTATTAGAGCTGTTAAAGGTGTAATTATCGGTCAATTACTAATCTCTATTGTTGGTTTTGGTTCCCTATTTGAACTCTATTCCTCGAGGTTTTTAATGTCTCACTTTTGGGCTGTAATATTAGTTTTGTTTGCATTGGCTTTTACTTTGTCTGAGTTATTAGCTATGTTAGCAAAGCGTTTTGATTATTATGCTTCGAAAAGAGGCTAATTATAAGGAGAATAAAATAATGAGCAATTTAGTAATACCCGCTCCAAAACAAACTTTAATTCCTGTTCATGGCACTGATAGCCATTTCCCAGTTAGAAGAGTTTATTGCATTGGTAGAAATTACGCAGCGCATACAATTGAAATGGGTTTTGATCCAGATAAAGAACCACCATTCTTTTTTCAAAAAAATACTGACAACATTGATATCACAGGACAGTTTCCGTATCCCCCAGAAACTAGTGATGTTCACTATGAGTTAGAGTTGGTTGTTGCACTGAACAAAGGTGGAGCAAATATTAAAGAGGAAGATGCTTATGACCATATTTTTGGTTTTGGTATTGGTCTTGATATGACTAGAAGAGACCTACAAGGTGTTTGCAAAAAAATGGGAAGACCTTGGGAGATAGGTAAAGCCTTTGAACGGTCTGCTCCAATGAGTAGCATCACTCCAATGAGTCAAGTGGGTAAAATGGAAAAAGGCAGTATTCAATTAAAAGTTAATGATCAAATAAAACAAGATGGTGATTTGGATATGATGATATGGAAAATTCCAGAACAAATTGCTATTCTTTCAAAATTTTATGATATCTCTGCAGGTGATTTAATTATGACAGGCACACCGGCAGGAGTAGGACCAATAGTTAAAGGAGATAAGCTTGTTGGCACTATTGATAATCTTCAAACACTTGAGGTTACGGTAGTTTAGTTTCACAATATTGTGCAAACGAATATTTTATACGATCAATTATTAAAACCTCATTTAAATAACTCTGAGCCATTTCTGATCAATGAGGATGGCTCAAGTTTAAATTACAAAGATTTTATTTCTTTAGCCAAAAAACTATCTTCCTTTATAAAATCCTATGATCTTCAAAAAGGAGATCGAATTTTAGTTCAAATAGAGAAATGTAGTTTTGGCTTAGTGGCTTACGCAGCATCTATTATAAGTGGTTTGGTCATTCTTCCACTCAACCCTTCCTATACACTCAAGGAAACCCTATACTTTATAGAGGACGCATCCCCTAAGATTATTTTTTGCTCGGAAGAGAGAAAAAAGGATCTGGAAAGACTGGATAATAGAGTTGACTCAAAAGTATTTGCTATTGATGCAAATAATGAAAATTTTGACTTTTTAAGAAATTTTTTAGAAATACAAGCGGTAGAAGATTGCTCTGACAATGATTTAATCGCAATATTGTATACATCAGGTACGACAGGTAAGTCAAAAGGGGCAACACTTTCCCATATAAATCTTATTTCTAACGCTCAAGCCTTGGTACGATTTTGGCAAATATCTTGTCAAGATATTTTAATTCACATGTTGCCCATCTTTCATACTCATGGGTTATTTGTTGCCATCAACACTAGTTTGTTAAAGGGAGTAAGGGTATTATTTTATAAGTCATTTAATCTTCATTCTCTTTTAGATGTTTTACCTCATGCTACTTTACTAATGGGAGTTCCTACATTTTATTCACGTTTAAATAATAGCGGGAAACTTTCTAAGGCCCTAACTAAAAAAATGAGATTGTTTATTTCTGGAAGTGCCCCCTTATCTGCAAGTGATCATGAGGAGTTTTTCAAAAAAACAGGTCATCATATTTTAGAGAGATACGGTATGACAGAAACAAACATGAATACATCTAATCCTTATAATGGTATTAGAAAACCAGGGAGTATTGGACTACCACTACCCAACGTAGAAGTTCGTATTCATGATGTTGAAACCAATTCTACTCTTTCACAAAATCAAGTAGGGATGATACAAGTCAAGGGTATGAATGTATTTCAAACATACTGGGGAAAAAGTCGTACTCCAAAAGATTTTACCGAGGATGGTTATTTTATAACAGGAGATTTAGGTTATTTTGATCAAGATGGATATTTCTATATTGTAGGAAGAGAAAAGGATCTAATAATTTCAGGGGGTTTTAATATTTATCCTGTTGAGATAGAAAACATCATCAATAACCACTCTAGCGTATTAGAGTCAGCTGTGGTGGGCATAAAGAATAGCGATTTAGGAGAAGTCCCTGTTGCTGCGGTAGTTTTAAAAAAAAACAACAGCAATGAAAAAAAGATTATCGCAGAATTAAAATCCGCTTTCGAAAAGAATTTGGCAAATTTTAAAATACCCAAAGAAATAAAGATTTTCATCGAACTTCCTAAAAATAGTATGGGAAAAGTGCAAAAAAACTTAATTAGAGACAAATGGTACTAAAATCAGCATTTTTGATTAATCAATTAGTGGTTTCATGTTGAAAATTATCCTATTTATTCAGTATAACCCTTGATTTTTTAATCATTTTACTTATATTCCCCCTATCGTGAAAACAACAACACTAAAAAAATCTGAATTTAAAAAAGAATGGCACGTTGTAGATGCAACAGACATTTCTGTTGGTCGACTTGCATCAAGAGTAAGTATTATTTTAAAAGGTAAAAATAAACCTCAATTTTCTCCAAACCTTCCAATCGGAGATGGTGTTATTATTATTAATACAGATAAAATAAAATTTTCAGGTAATAAAAATTCTGATAAAAAATATTACCGTCATACGGGTCACCCTGGCGGTATCAAAGAAATTACTCCTGATAAATTAAAAGAAAAAAGTAAGTCAGAAGATATATTAAAAAAAGCCATAAAAGGAATGTTGCCTAACTCACCTTTGTTTAGGGATTTAATGAAAAATAATTTGAAACTATACAAAGACGGCACCCATCCACATGAATCTCAAAATCCTAAAACAATCGACTTCAAATCATTAAATAGAAAGAACGCAGTTAATGTCTAATCAAGTTTACAGTACTGGAAGAAGAAAAGAATCAATTGCTAAAGTTTGGCTTTCAAACGGCACTGGCAATATTCAGATCAATAAAAAAAATATTGAAGATTATTTTAGAGATGAAGCTCTTAGAATGATTATTAATCAACCACTTGAAATTGCTAAAAAATCTGACTCAGTAGATTTAAAAATCACCGTGTTAGGTGGAGGCTTATCAGGACAGGCTGGAGCAATCAAACACGGTTTAAGTAGAGCCTTGACTTTAATTGACCCAAACACAAAAGACGTTCTAAAGAAAAACGGCTTTTTGACCAGAGACTCAAGAACAGTAGAACGTAAAAAGTATGGTAGGCAAAAAGCTAGACGTAGTTTCCAGTTCTCTAAAAGATAATTTTCTTTTAATACTTATATTTTCCTTATTTTTATTCAGTACTACTTCGTGTGAGAAGTCATTTCAGAATTTTGATCAAAATCTGATTGAGAAAAAAAAAGAATTAGAGGAATTTAATGAAAAGAGTATTATGAGAAAAGAGGAAATTTTAAACTCACAAGATGAAAACAATTAAAATAGCAATTTTTGGTTTAGGCGTCGTTGGATCCCATGTGGTAAAACTTTTGGAAAAAAGTAATTATCACCTAGACCATGTGAAATTTAAAATTATTGCTATTGGTGCCTCGAATCGAAGTAAAAAAAGAATTTTTGACATCAAAAAATATAAATGGGTTAGAAATTTTAAGGATTTAAATTTACTTCAAGAAAAACCTGATATTTTAATTGAAACTATTGGAGGGACAGGAAAATACATTAACGATCTATATAGATACTGTATTGATCGACAAATATCTCTTATTACAGCAAACAAAGCTCAATTAGCAGAAAATGGTGATTTATACTTTAATAAATTCGATAACTTGAATCTCTTTTTAGGCTTTGAAGCAGCAGTTTTAGGTGCAGTCCCAGTTGTGAGAACTTTAGAGCAAAGCATTCTTCCATCGCGAGTTAAATCTATTTATGGAATTTTTAATGGAACGACTAATTACATCATCTCCCAGATGTATGAGAATAAAATTAGTTTTCAGGAATCTCTTAATCAAGCAATTAATAATGGATTTGCAGAGCAAGACTCATCCGCTGACCTATCAGGAAAAGATGCTACACATAAATTAACCCTTTTATCCAATTTGGCTTTTGGTAAAAAATTTAAATTTAAAAATATTGACTATAAAGGTATTGAAAATATTAAATTAATTGATTTAGAGCAAGGTTTGAACTTAGGGTACAAATTAAAACTTTTATCTCTTACTGAAAGACACAACAATAAATATTATAGTTCTGTTGCGCCTTGTTTTATTTCTAAAAATAGCATCATTGCAAAAACAGATTTTGAGGAAAATGTTATCTCCTTAGAAGGAGATGATTTTTTAAAAACAAGTTTAGTAGGCAAGGGGGCAGGGGGGTATCCAACTGCAACCTCTATCTTATCAGATTTAAAAAAATATATTAATCACTCTAGCAATCTAGGAGTTTTTCATCACAAATACTCTAAAATGGCCAATGCACTTTTCCTCAACCAATCAGATCGAAAACGTCCTTATTACATTAGACTATCCGCCATTAACAAAATTGGAGTTCTTAAATCTATTGCTGAAATGTTTTCTAAAAATTCTATATCAATCAAATCCATTATACAGCTCAATACAACGAATGAAAAAATTGTTCCAATAATAATAGTCTCTGAACCCACTAGCGTTATTAATATCAATAAAGTTGTAGGACGACTTAACCAATCTAAATTTATCCAAAAACAAATCTCTGTTATAAGGATAGAAGAAAACATTGGATAGAAACCTAGCAATAGAATTAGTTCGAGTTTCTGAGTACGCTGCCCTAGCTGCATCACGCCATATTGGACGAGGTGATGAAAAAGCGGCAGACCAGGCAGCTGTGGATGCAATGAGAAATTGTCTAAACTCTCTAACCATTTCAGGCACGGTTGTGATTGGTGAAGGAGAAAGAGACGAAGCTCCTATGCTTTTTATTGGAGAAAAAGTTGGCCAAGGTGGTCCCAAGGTGGATATTGCCTTAGATCCGCTAGAGGGAACGGGAATTACGGCAAAGGGGGGAGAAAATGCGATGGCAGTGATTGCACTAGCTCAAGAGGGTGGCTTTCTAAATGCACCGGATGTTTACATGCAAAAAATATCTGCGAATGTTCCTCAAGGCATAATTTCTTTAAATCAGGATCTTAAATTTAATATTAAGGAATTAGCCATTTATAAAAAAGTTAACATTGATGATTTGATGATTTGTATTTTAGATCGAGAAAGACATCAGCAGGATATAGATATAATTCGATCAACTGGTGCAAGAATAAAAATGATTGGCGATGGAGATGTCAGTGCAGTTATTTCCTCTGTTATAAATTCAGATAGTATTGATATGTATTATGGTATTGGCGGTGCCCCAGAGGGGGTATTAGCAGCGGGGGCCCTGCAATGCATTGGAGGATTTTTACAAGGTCAATTAAAATTTAATAAAGAAGACGAAATCAATCGTGCTAAAAAAATAGGAATTACTGATTTAGATAAAATTTATGAGTTAAACGATTTAGCCCATGGGGATATTATGTTTTCTGCAACAGGTGTTACTGATGGAACAATGCTTCGAGGTATCAAGATCAATAAAAATAGAGCTGAGACGCACTCTATAGTGATGCGATCAAAAACAGGAACTGTTAGGCATATTACAGGTGAACATAATTTCGATATAAAAAATTTTGAATACTAGTCAGAGTTATTTAGGTGCTAATTGGATATCTATTCATGCCGAGAACAACGATGATCGAATATTTGAATTAGCTCAAAAAAATAATATATCCCTCAATTTAGCTCGACTACTATCAAATAGAAAAATAAAAAAAATATCAAATTTTATAAATTCAAAACTAAAAGATAATATATCCTTAACTGATATATCGCAATTATCTCAAATCGATGATGTCCTAGGATTTTTTGAAAACGTAAAAAAAGAAAAAAAAGTTTCAATTTTTTCTGATTATGATGTGGATGGCGCTTGCGCCGCTGCTATTTGTCAGAAGTTTTTAAAACAATATGATATAGATGTTAAAGTCTATATTCCCAATAGGCTAAATGAGGGCTATGGTTTGAACCAAAATGCCTGTGAGTCACTATTAGAACATAGCAGTAATATTATTGTCCTAGACTGTGGTAGTAATAACTATAAAGAGCAGGAATTAATTGCTAATCGCAAAGGCAAACTTCTCATAATTGATCACCATGAATGCGAAAATTTTTATCATGACATTATACTGATCAACCCAAAAACACCTATCGACAAATCATCTTTAAATGATTTATGTGCGACCGCCTTGACTTTTTTAGTTTTATTTTATGTTGTACAAAAAGAAGTCTTTGAAAAAAAGGATATTCTCCAATACTTAGACCTTGTAGCCATGGCAACCATTTGTGATTTAGTTCCCCTTACAAGTTTAAATAGAACATTTGTCAAACAGGGATTAAAGCTAATAAATTCTGAAAACCCTAACAAGGGTATTCAAACTTTAATCAATCAATCCAAAATAAAGCAAAAAATCACTGAATATCATTTGGGTTATATTTTAGGTCCACGCATAAATGCAGGGGGTAGAATGGGAGAGTCCTTATTAGGTTTTCATTTACTCTCTTCGGAGAATATCCATCAAGCACTGCAGTATGCTCAAATTATTGAGTCACATAATCAAAATAGACAAAAACTACAAACCAGTATTGTTCAATCCATCGATATTAATGAATCCAATGAGGCCAATATTAACTTTTTTTATGATGCTACTTGGCATATTGGTATAGTAGGAATAATCGCAGGACGATTAATGAGAATTAATCAAAAACCAACATTCGTAATGACTTTCAACAATGATGTAATAGTGGGTTCGGGAAGGTCGATGGGGGAAAAGAATATTGGTCTTTTGATGATGAATGCTGTAGAGAAAGGCATTTTAATTAAAGGTGGAGGACACCATAAAGCATGCGGCTTTACCCTTAAGCAAGAAAATTTAAATCAATTTAAAGAGTATCTTCTCTCAGAGACCTTCGATTTAGTAATTGAAAACAATAAATATTATGAGTCTGTTCTAGATATTAATGTCATAAATGATCATCTGTTAAATGATTTAGATGTTTTAAGTCCTTATGGTCAACTCAATCCAGAACCTGTTTTTAAATTAGAGAAAGTCAAAATTAACATTTTACAAATCTTTAAAGAAAAACATGCTAAATTGAAATTTTCAGATAATTTAGACTTTTCCTGTGAAGGGATGTTCTTTGATATTAATGCTCAAGAATTAAAAAGCTATTTATCTTCAAAAGTTGATTTTGACTGCTATTTTAAAGTAAAAAAGGATACCTACAGTAGCAATACAATCATTCATCTTGAAGATATTCATTGATTGATTTTTTAGAGAATATAGCTATTTTGTTCCTCTAATTAGACCGATGTCTCCTTCGTCTAGCGGTTAGGACATCACCCTTTCACGGTGAAGACACGGGTTCGATTCCCGTAGGAGATGCCAAACAAGGTTGAGTTATTATTTCACATTGTGAAATACACTTTAAACATTTACCTTTAATTTATTATTCTTGAACATTAATCTATAGAAAGGATTTATTTATAATGCCAGGTAAAATTTCACTTTTCGTCCCCGGACCTACTAACATGCCAGATCGAGTAAGGCAGGCAATGGATATTTCCAACGAGGACCACAGAGCTCCTGGATTAGATAAATTTTGGCATCCTCTAGTGGATGATTTAAAAAAAGTTTTTGAAACAAAAAATGGACAACCCTTTATTTTCCCTGGAACTGGGACAAGTGGTTGGGAAGCAGCTTTAACAAACTTATTGAATAAAGGTGATAAAGTTTTATCAGCCCGTTTTGGACAATTTTCACACCTCTGGATTGAGATGTGTAAAAAACTTCATATCGATGTAGAAGTTGTAGATGCAGAGTGGGGAGAAGGTACTCCAAATAATGAATTTGAAAAAATCTTATCAGCCGATAGTAAGCATCAAATCAAGGCTGTATTAGTTACACATAATGAAACTTCCACTGGTGTTACAAATGATGTTCAAGCTACTCGTGATTTATTAAATAAATTAAATCATCCTGCATTACTCTTTGTTGATGGAGTAAGTTCAATTGGTTCCATTAAATTTGAAATGGATCATTGGGGTGTAGATGTAGCAGTATCAGGTTCTCAAAAAGGATTTATGTTACCAGCGGGCTTGGCAATTAGCTGTGTAAGTGAAAAAGCATTAGAAATAGCAAAATCTTCAAATCTTCCTAGAGCTTACTTTGATTATTTAGATATGCTCAAAATGAACAATACTGGCTATTGGCCCTACACTAATCCTATGCCACTACTTCGGGGATTAAGAGAGTCCTTAAACATGATGTTAGAGGAGGGATTAAATAATGTTTATGCAAGACACCATTTTTTAGCAGGCGCAGTACAGAAAGCTGCTCATGCATGGGGTTTAAATCTTTGCGCCAAAGATCCATCTTTATATTCTAACACTGTGACGGCGATCATGGTACCAGAGGGGATAGACTCAACAAACATCGTTAAAGTTGCTTACAGCAAATACAACACCTCTTTTGGAGGGGGTCTAAATAAAGTAGCAGGAAAGCTTTTTAGAATTGGCCATTTAGGGGATTTAAATTCTACAATGATTTTAGGGGCAATCTCAACTGCTGAATTATCAATGTACGATGTAGGAATTAAATTTGAATTGGGAAGTGGCGTTGCAGCTGCTATAAAACACTTAAAGGTATAAATATGAAAATTTGCATTTATGGAGCAGGGGCAATTGGTGGATATCTTGGAGCTAAACTTGCTGAAATTGGTGCAGATGTCACCTTGATCGCTAGAGGCCCTCACTACAATGCTATTAAAACTGATGGGTTGCGTTTAAGAAAAGATGGTAAAGAACTAGTTGTTTATCCTAAATGCGTAGATACTGCTGAAAAAGCAGGCAAACAAGATTTTATTTTTGTAACTTTAAAAGCTCACTCTGTTCCAGGCTGCTTAGATGCATTTGAGGTTTTAATGAAAGATGATACTTCCTTTGTTTGGGGAGTGAACGGCATACCTTGGTGGTATTTTTATAACCACGAGAATCCGGATTTTAAAAATAAAAGAGTTAATTCTGTTGACCCAGATAATAGCCAATGGGATAGAATTGGTCCTGAAAAAATTATCGGATGCATCGTTAATCCAGCCTCTGAAGTAATTAAACCCGGCGTTATCCAACACCTCGAAGGAGATAAATTTCAGCTGGGTGAAATTAACGGTGAAGACACCGATAGAACTAAAAATTTATCTGAGATTTTAGAAAAAGCGGGTTTTCAAGCTCCTATTCGCCCTAATATTAAAGGAGATATTTGGTTAAAACTTTTTGGAAACTTATCCTTTAACCCTATTAGTGCTTTAACCACATCTACTCTCGTTAAGATTTGTAGTGATACTGAAGTAAGAAATGTTGTAAGAAATATGATGAACGAAGCTCACGCAATCGCTCAAAGTTTAGGAATTGATAAACCTTTTGATGTGGAAAGAAGAATTGATGCCGCTAAAGCAGTGGGAGAGCACAAAACATCTATGTTACAAGATTTAGAAAGAGATCGTCCGATGGAAATTGATGCGTTAGTCGCTTCAGTGCAGGAACTAGGAAAAATTTCTAAAGTCCCTACACCGACCATTGACACTGTGCTTGCTCTTACTAAACTTCGTGCAAGAGAGGCACAGCTTTATTAATTTTAGTTTAAGGCCTTTTTAATAGTTTCACCTAATTTTGCTGGTGACTTGGAGATATGAACGCCTGCATCTTCTAAAGCATTAAACTTAGACTCCGCAGTACCCTTTCCTCCAGAAATAATAGCTCCTGCATGACCCATTCTTTTACCCGCAGGTGCGCTTGCTCCTGCAATAAAAGAGGCAACCGGTTTTTTAATAGAAGAATTCTTGATAAATTCAGCTGCTTCTTCCTCCGCTGTACCACCGATTTCTCCAATCATAATAATACCTTCTGTTTCCGGATCTTTTAAAAACAAGTCTAGACAGTCGATAAAATTAGTACCATTGATAGGATCACCGCCAATACCAATACAAGTGGTTTGACCTAACCCCACTGCTGACGTTTGAGCAACTGCTTCATATGTCAATGTACCGGAACGACTAACAACGCCAATTTTACCTTTTTGATGAATATGACCTGGCATAATACCAATTTTACATTCACCTGGAGTGATAATACCGGGGCAGTTCGGTCCAATGAGTCGAGATTTAGATCCTACTAACTTTTTCTTTACTTGAAGCATGTCTAAAACTGGCACACCTTCAGTAATACAAACGATCAATTCCATTTCAGCTTCGATTGCCTCTAAAATAGCTCCTGCTGCAAATGGAGGCGGAACATAGATCACGGTTGCATTTGCTTGTGTATTTTCTTTAGCATCCTTTACAGTGTTAAAGACAGGTAAACCTAAATGCTCTTGGCCGCCTTTTTTAGGGGTAACACCACCAACCATTTGTGTTCCATATTTAATAGCTTGTTCAGAGTGGAATGTTCCTTGCGCACCAGTGAAACCCTGACAAATTACTTTAGTTTTTTTATTAATTAATACTGACATGAGTTTCTCCTTATTTTAAAGCCCCGACAGCTTTTTGAGCTGCGTCTTCTAAATTATCTGCAGAGATAATAGCAAGACCTGATTTGTTTAAGATTTCTTTTCCAAGTTCAACATTGGTTCCCTCTAATCGAACAATCAAAGGAACCTGAATGGAAAGTTCTTTTGCTGCAGCAACAACACCTTCAGCGATGATATCACATTTCATAATACCGCCAAAAATGTTTACTAAGATTGCCTTCACATTTGGATCTTGAAGAATAATGGAGAAGGCTTTCGCTACTCTTTCTTTTGTAGCACCGCCTCCTACATCTAAAAAGTTTGCAGGACTGCCGCCGTGCAACTTAATGATGTCCATAGTTCCCATTGCAAGACCAGCACCGTTCACCATACATCCAATGCTTCCATCTAATTTCACATAATTTAATTCATGTTTGGAAGCTTCAATCTCAGCTGGATCTTCCTCAGTTTCATCTCTCATTTCAGCAATCTCTTTGTGTTTGTAAAGAGCATTATCATCGATGGAGATTTTTGCATCCAGCGCTAAGAAATTTCCCTCACCAGTTAAAACAAATGGATTTACCTCCACTAATGATGCATCAGAAGATAAAAAACTTGTATAAATTTTTTGGATTTGATCCGCAAAGTCAGCAGCTTGATTACTTGGGATTTTAAGACCTTCAACTAATTTTGATAAACTAGCTTGATTGATAACGGGATCGCCTGAAACGCTTACAGTAATAATTTTTTCAGGTTCTCTTTCTGCTACTTCTTCAATTTCCATTCCACCTTCTGTAGATGCAATAATTGAAATTGAAGATGTGGCTCGGTCCACAAGCATGCTTAAGTAGTATTCTTTTTTGATATCACAACCTTCTTCGATATACAGACGGTTGACTACTTTTCCAACAGGTCCAGTTTGCTTTGTAACTAGAGTTTTACCTAGCATTTTACGAGCATTATCTCTAGCTTCATCTTTCGAGAAACAAACGCGAACACCGCCTTTATCATCTCCGCTATCTTTGAATTTCCCAGCACCTCTGCCACCTGCGTGAATTTGAGATTTTACAACCATCACGGGGGTTGTGATAGAATCAACGGCACTATCAATTTCATTGTCGTTTAAGACTGGCACTCCAGCTAAAACTCTTACATCGTTTTTTTTTAGCAAGGTTTTTGCCTGATATTCATGTAAGTTCATTGTTGTCCTCCTTTGACTTCCAATAAAATTTTTCCAATATGTTCTGATTTTTCCATCATCGCGTGTGCTGCAGTGACGTCTTCCAGTTTAAACGTTTGGAATATAGTTGGTTTATATTTACCCTGTTCAATCAAAGGCCATATTTCTTTTACGACTTGATCGACAATTCTGCCTTTTTCCTCGGGTGATCTTGATCTAAGTGTAGATCCAGAAACTTTTAATTGTTTATTCATTACATGAAGAAGATTTACTTCACCTTTAATACCTCCTAGTGCAGCTATATAAGTAAGCCTTCCAAATTTGTTAAGGATTTTTAAATTCTTTTTAACATAATCACCCCCAACCATATCTAGGATAATGTCCACTTTTATTTTTTTTTCTTCAAAATATTGTTCAAAGTCAACTTCTTTGTAGTTGAGGGCAACCTTAGCTCCTAAATCCATGCAGCGCTGACACTTATCTGCACTTCCTGCAGTTACATATATATTGGGAGTATAATTTTTGAGAATTGAAATGGCGGTTGTCCCTATGCCGCTACTTCCACCATGGATAAGAACTGTTTCGTTTTTTTGAAAATTTGAAATATTAAAAATATTTTCATACACTGTTAAAATAGTTTCTGGTAGGGCTCCTGCTTCAGCTAAACTCACACCTGTGGGTACAGACATGACTTGCCGTACATCGACATTTACAAATTCTGCATAACCACCCCCACCAAGAATGGCACAGACCTGATCTCCTTCTTTGAATTTTTTAACATTACCCCCAATTTTCCTGACAATACCAGCACACTCTAGACCTATTATATCACTTTCACCAGGAGGGGCAGGGTAGTGGCCTTTTTTTTGTAAAATATCTGCTCTGTTAACGCTTGTAGATGTAATTTCAATTTGTAGTTGATTCGAGTTAGGGTCTTCGATATCTCGCTGATCGAGATATAGCTTTCCATCATTGCAATTTATGAATTTCAATTTCTAACCTTGTATATTGTATACATTATACCAAGTAACAAGACAATAAGATTAGAATTAGCCTTGAAAAATATGATAAAATTTTAAATTTCAACAAAAAAAATTTATTTTTTTTATAATTTCTCTTTTGAAAAAAATATAAATAGGTTAATCTAAAAACATATTCAAACTATAGGAGGAATATTACTATGACTTTAATTAAAAAAATCGCGTTAGTCATTGTTTCTCTATCCTTAGTAGCTGTTAGCTCCATTTCTTCGGCAAAGCCTTTTGAGCCAAAGAAGCCTATTGAGCTTATTATTCCAGCTGGTCAAGGTGGAGGAGCTGACGAAATCGCAAGATTAGTTCAAGGTGTTATCGAAAAGAATGATTATGCATCTAAGCCTGTGATTCCAATCAACAAAGCTGGTGGTTCAGGTGGTGAGGCAATGACATACGTTAAGAAAAAAGCTGGTGATGAGCACACACTTATCATTACACTTAACAACGTTCTTACAACTCCTGTTAACCAGCCAGAATTAGGTATTGATTTCTTCAATGATTTCACACCATTGGCTAGACTTATTACAGATACATTCCTAGTATGGATTGCTACAGAAGGTAAAAACACTGCTGGTGTAAATACTTTTGATGATTTTCTAGCATTAGCAAAACAGGGCAACCTTGTTGCTGGTGGTACAGGTAGCATGTCAGAAGACGAATTACTTATCGGTATGATGAGAGGTATGTTCGGTTTTGATGTGAAGTATGTTCCATACAGTGGCGGTGGAGCAGTTGCTAAAGGTTTAGTAGGCGGCGAGTCTGACTTTACTGTTAACAACCCTTCAGAGCAAATGGGCTTCTATCAATCAGGTGACTCTAAGGCACTTGTGATGATGACTCCTGAAAGAAACTCAGCTTTCCCAGATGTTCCTTCTTCTTATGAATTAGGATATCCAGAACTCGAGTACTACATGATGAGAGCTTTTATGGCTCCTGCAGGTATCGATGCGGAAGTTGAAAAGTATTACACAGGACTTTTACACACTACTTACTGGGATGATGAATTTCAAACATTCAACATCGATGATGGTAAGTTAATGAGTTGGTTAGAAGGTTATGGTCTTAAAGATTTCTTAGCAGTTGAATATGCTAAGCATGGTGAGATCATTAAAAATTTCAACTAATATACAATATTATAGGAGCGACTTATGAGCATAACAAATAAACTAACAGTAAAAAGAGCAGAGATAATAGTTGCTGTTTTCTTAGCATTATGCTCAGCCGCTCTTATGTATAAAAGTGCCCAAAATAGAATTACTTGGAATACAGAAGATAACATGGGAGCAGGGTTTTTACCTTTCTACCTCTCCTTAGGGATGTTAATTTGTACAGTATTAACAATTATTAAATTTATTTTAAAAAAATCTCCTCAATCTAAGGATGACAGTCCATTTATTGATGCAGAGGCTTTTAAATATGTATTTGTTACAGCTGGGTCTTTGATTGTATTAGTATTCGCTATTGGATTTTTAGGAATTTATTTTTCTTTAGTTTTCTTTTTGGCATTTTATCTACGATATTTTAGTGATAAGAGTAAATTATTCATTTCTATTTTCTCTATTATCACGCCAGTTTTGACTTTCTTGTTTTTTGAATGGCTTTTGAAAATTCCTTTACCGCAAGGTGTTTCAGAACCATTATTTTATCCAGTTTACGATTTTATGTATTAAGGCTTAAGAGGAGATTTAACAATGGAAATGGATGTTTTTCACTTATTATTAGACGGAATATTTACTGCTTTTCAACCTCTTAACTTAGGGCTTTTAATATTTGGTTGTTTGGTCGGTTTATTTGTAGGCGCAATGCCTGGCCTAGGATCAGTTAACGGTGTTGCAATTTTAATTCCGATTACTTTTATTGTACCACCTACTGCGGCTATTATTTTCCTAGCTGCTGTTTATTATGGCGCTATGTATGGCGGCGCTATCAGCTCCGTTATGTTAGGTATACCCGGCGCATCTACTGCTGTCGCCACGGTTTTTGATGGTAGACCTCTTGCTGTAAAAGGTGAGGCTATGACAGCGTTGACTGCTGCTGCTGTGGGTTCTTTTGTCGGCGGTACTGTATCTGTTGTTTTATTTACTCTATTTGCCCCTCCACTTGCTGAAGTGGCATTGCGTTTTAATGCGCCCGAGACTTTCGCATTGATGGTGATGGCATTCGCAACCTTTGTAGGTTTAGGGGGCGATGATATCCCAAAAACTATTTTTTCTATCTTGATTGGTCTTGTTTTATCTACTATTGGATTAGATTTAATCACTGGAAAGCCTCGATTAATTTTCTTTGGTTTGCCAGGTTTCTTGCACGGGATTAATTTCTTGGTATTGGCTATTGGTATCTATGGTATCGGAGAAATGCTTTGGACTTTAGAAGAAACCAAGGGAAAAGTTCAAATGTCTAAACTGTCTGTCAACATGGCAGAAATGTTTAAAGCACTTAGAGCCTTAAAGAAAACTTTCATGGCTATGAACATTGGTTCTTTTTTAGGATTTTTTGTCGGTATTTTACCTGCTGCGGGTGCCACTCCAGCATCCTTAATGGCGTATGGTATTACAAAACAATTATCTAAAAATTCTAAGGATTTTGGCCAAGGTGTTCCTGCGGGTGTTGTTGCGCCAGAATGTGCAAATAACTCCGCTAGTACTGGAAGTATGTTGCCTATGCTTACCCTTGGTATTCCTGGTTCTCCAACGACTGCTATCCTTTTAGGGGGAATGATCCTGTGGGGATTAACTCCAGGACCATTACTTTTCACCCAAGAACCAGAATTTGTTTGGGGTCTTATTGGCAGTTTATACATTGCTAATTTCTTTACTCTTATTTTAAATATTGCGCTTATTCCTGCTTTCTTGATGGTATTGAGAATACCTTTTGCAATTTTAGCTCCAGTAATTTTTGTACTTTGTGTGACAGGGGGCTATGCACCAACCCAAAGTATTCATGATGTCTGGTTAATGCTTTTATTTGGTTTCTTTGGTTACATCTTAAGAAAACTTGATTATCCAGTTGCTCCAGCTGTTTTATCAATCGTTTTAGGACCACTTGCGGAAAATGCTTTAAGGCAATCTCTAATTCTTTCAGATGGCAGTATGGGAATATTTTTCGACTTCTCATTAAAACCCATTGCTGCTGTTATCATGTATATTGCTATTGTATTGATATTAATGCCGGCTTTTGGACCAATTTATAGAAAGTTTTTTAAGAAAACTTCCTAATCAAAAATTAATGATGGGGTCGATATAAATGATCTTAAAAATCGGCCCTGTAAATCTCAAAAGTAAAGTTTACGACACTCTTAAGAAATATATTTTATCTTTAAATATTTATCTTAAAGAAAATGATTTTCATCTTGATGAAAGACAGCTATCTGAAAAGTTAGGTGTTAGTAGAACTCCAATACGTGAGGCTATTGCAAGATTAGAACAAGAAGGAATTGTTAAAACAGTTCCAAGAAGAGGCGTATTTGTTCACCGAAAAACAAAAAAAGAATTAATTGATATAGTAACTGTATGGGCAGGGCTTGAAGGGTATGCAGCACATTTGGTTATTGAACATTCTTCCAAAGAAGAAATTGAAGAATTAAATAAATTCTGTCACTACACTAAAAGTAATGTTTTATCTGATCTGGAAAACTACTCTGCAGATAATATTAAATTTCATCAACAAATAATGAAATTAACAAAAGTAAAACTGATGGGTGAAATTTTAGAATCCCAACTCATACACCTTCAATTTTTAAGAAAAAAATTCATTTTTTTCTCTGAAAGAGCGGTCCAATCAATTGATGAACATACTGAAATTATAGCCGCACTATCTTCTGGCAAAGCATCAAGAGCTGAAAAACTCCTTAAAAATCACGCTTTAACCCTTGTGGATAGAATACACGAGAACATCAAAAACTAACCCGAAAATCTTTGCATCGTATTTTATTCTGGTATACATTATACCACCACGGAGAGGTAAATTATGACTACAGGATCAAATGAACAAATGATTACTGGCGGTGAGCTAGTAGCAAAAGCTCTCAAAGCAGAGGGTATTGAAGTTATTTATACACTATGTGGCGGCCATATTATTGATATTTACAACGGCTGCTTAAATGAAGGAATTAAAATTATAGACGTGCGCCATGAAGAAGTAGCATCACATGCTGCAGATGGTTATGCACGTATGACAGGTAAACCTGGGTGTGCAGTTGTTACTGCAGGACCAGGAACAACACATGCCATTACAGGTGTTGCAAATGCATTTAGAGCTGAAATCCCAATGCTTTTAATTGGTGGTCAGAGTTCATTAACACAACATAAAATGGGTTCTTTACAAGACTTACCACACGTTGACATGATGCAACCAATAACAAAATTCGCCGCAACAGTAATGTCAACGGAGCGTTGTGCTGATATGGTTTCAATGGCTTTTAGAGAAACAAGAAATGGTTCTTATGGCCCATCTTTCCTAGAAATTCCTAGAGATATTTTAGACTCATCAATTCCATTAAGTAAAGCTGTGATCCCAGCTGCAGGAAAATACAGTGCCTCTTCTAAAACTCTCGCTGATCCAGTGGATGTTCAAAAAGCTGCTGACATTATTTCTAAGTCTGAAAGACCTTGTGTTCTATTAGGTCAACAGGTTTGGACATGCCAGTCAACAAATGAAGCAGTTGAGTTTGTAAGAAATCTTAATATCCCTGCTTATTTAAATGGAGCTGCTCGTGGCTCACTTGCACCAGGAGATCCTCATCATTTTCATAGAACGAGAAGAAATGCATTCACTAAGTCAGACTGCATTATAATTGTTGGTACTCCATTTGACTTCAGAATGGGTTATGGAAAAAGATTAAACCCAAATGCAACTGTTATCCAAATCGATATGGACTACAGAACAGTTGGAAAAAATAGAGATATTTCTCTAGGTTTAGTCGGTCATATTGGAACTACATTAAAAGCAATTTCTGAAGCTGGTACCAAAAAAGATAGATCAGATTGGTTTAACGAATTAAGAGCGGGCGAAGAGTCAGCTCTGGAAAAGCTTATGCCAACCTTTACTACTGACAAATCTCCAATTAGCCCTTACAGAGTTGCATGGGAGTTAAATCAGTTTTTAAATGATGACACAATTTATATTGGTGATGGTGGTGACGTAGTTACGATCAGTGCACAGGCAGTTCAACCTAGACAACCTGGTGCTTGGATGGATCCAGGTCCTCTAGGAACACTTGGTGTGGGTGTACCCTATGCTTTAGCTGCAAAAATTGCTGCTCCTGAGAGAGAAGTTCTTCTCTATTGTGGTGATGGTGCGTTTTCAATGACAGGTATGGACTTTGAAGCTTTTGTCAGACACAAAGCTCCTGTTTTAACGGTCATTGGTAATAACTCAGCTCAAAACCAAATCCGTTTTGGTCAGATTATGAAATACGGTGAAGAAAAAGGTAATATCGGAAACATCCTTGGCGATGTGAACTTTGATGAGTTTGCAAAAGTATTGGGTGGTCACGGTGAGAGCGTTCGCGAAGCAAAGGACATTCAACCTGCACTTCAAAGAGCAAGAGAAGCGGTTAAAGCTGGAACTCCTGCATTGGTTAATATTTGGGTAGACAAAGAAGAGTTTGCACCAGGTACTAAAAACCAAACTATGTATAAATAATCTAGGAAAGGTTTAAATATATATGGAAGCTCTTAAAGGAATAAAAGTATTGGACATGACGCATGTTCAATCAGGACCGACATGTACTCAGCTTTTAGCTTGGTTTGGAGCTGATGTTGTTAAAGTTGAAAGACCAGGAGTAGGTGATGCTACTCGTGCTCAGCTAAGGGATATCCCTGATGCTGACAGTCTTTACTTTACAATGTTAAATTCAAACAAAAGAAGTATTACTCTTAATCCTAAAAATCCTGAGGGAGCAAAAATATTTACTAAATTAATTCAAGAATGTGATGTCATGGTTGAAAACTTTGCTCCTGGCGCATTAGATCGTATGGGTTTCTCTTGGGAAAAAATCCAAGAAATTAATCCTCGAATGATTTATGCATCAGTCAAGGGATTTGGACCAGGTAAATATGAAGAATGTAAAGTATATGAGAACGTCGCCCAGTGTGCTGGTGGTTCAGCATCTACCACGGGTATGCTTGGAGATATTCCTATGGTCACCGGCGCTCAAATTGGCGATAGCGGAACCGGCCTTCATTTAGCTTTAGGTATTGTGACCGCACTATTTCATAGAGAAAAATCCGGCAAAGGACAAAGAGTATCTGCAGCAATGCAAGATGGCGTTTTAAATCTTTGTAGAGTAAAACTAAGAGACCAGCAGAGACTTGCTCACGGTCCTTTAAAGGAGTACTCACAGTTTGGTGAAAACATTCCTTTTGGAGACTCAACACCAAGAGCTGGAAACGACTCAGGTGGCGGTCAGCCTGGAAAAATTCTTAAATGTAAAGGTTGGGAGACTGATCCTAATGCTTATACTTATTTTATTACTCAAGCGGCAGTTTGGGAAAAAGTATGCGATGTAATTGGTAAGCCAGAGTGGAAAGAAGATGAAAATTATGCAACTCCAAATGCTAGACTTCCCAGATTGAACGAGATCTTCAGTACTATTGAACAGTGGACTATGACTAAAACAAAATTCGAAGTTATGGATATTTGTAACCCTCTAGACATTCCAGTCGGGCCAATTCTATCATTAAAAGAAATCGCAGAAGATGAGGGATTAAGGCAAACAGGAACTATTGTTGAAGTAGATCATCCTGTTAGAGGGAAGTATTTAACAGTGGGCAATCCAATAAAATTATCCGATTCTCCTGCAGTAGTAAAAAGATCACCCTTATTAGGAGAACATACTGATGAAATCCTAAAAGAGTTTTGTAATTATAATGATGACGAAATTAAAGCCGTCAAAGAAGCGGGTGCTGTATAAGCGCCAATTATTTTAAGGAGATACAATGAAAATAATTTTAATGGGACAACAAGCTTTTGGAAAAAGCACATTAGAAAAATTCCACACAGGTACAGACCATGAAGTTGTAGCTGTATACTGTGCCCCTGATAAAGAAGGCAAACCAGTTGATCCAGTCAAAGAATATGCTCAAAGCGTAGGACTTCCAGTATATCAACCTTCCAATTTCAAAGATAAAGAAGTTTTAGATCAAATAAGATCTCATGATGCCGATTTATGTGTAATGGCTTATGTAATTATTTTTGTTCCAGAAGAGGCAAGAGATATTCCAAAGCATGGATCTATTTGCTTTCACCCTTCTTTACTCCCCTTACACAGAGGACCAAGCTCTATTAACTGGCCAATTATTTGGGGATCAACTAAAACTGGTCTTACAATTTTCTACCCTAACGATGGATTAGATGAAGGGGAAGTATTGCTTCAAAAAGAAGTAGAAATTGGACCTGATGAAACTTTAGGCGATGTTTATTTCAATAAAATCTTCCCTCTTGGTGTGGATGCTTGTATTGAAGCTGCCGATCTAATTGCAGCTGGAAATGCACCTCGAGTTGCTCAAGACGAGTCTAAAGCAACTTACGAGTCATGGTGTAAAAAAGCAGATGCTAAAATTGATTGGAAAAAGCCAGGAAAAGAAGTTTATAACCTGATCAGAGGCTGTAACCCACAACCAGGCGCATGGGCAGAGTTTTTAGGCGATGAATTCGTATTTTTAGACACAAAATTTGTTGAAGAACAAAGTGCAGAACATTTTCCTGGACAGATCATCTCAATTAACGCTGAGAACGTAAGAATAGCGGTAAAAGGTGGATTTATTGAGGTTTCTCGTTTTAAAACAAAAGACCAAGGTAAAACCTGGGTAAAAGATATGAATACAGCAGTTATTACAGAGGGGGACTTATTTAGTTAAAATATTATGGCAGCAGAATTATCAGTTGATTTAACGACTACTACAGTTGGAATTTTAAGTTTAGTCACATTTGTAGTTGCATATGGATTTGTGATGGCAGAAGAGGTTACTCATCTTAGAAAGTCAAAACCAGTTATATTATCTGCTGGAATTATATGGGCACTTATTGCCTCTGTTTATATCGGCGATAAAGAAATGGCACATGCTGTTGAACAAGCACTTCGCCATGGAATTTTAGAATACGCTGAGCTATTTTTATTTCTCTTAGTCGCAATGACTTATATAAATGCCTTAGACAATAGGGATGTTTTCAATGCCCTTCGATCTTATTTGACAAGTAAAGGTTTTAGTTACAAACAGTTATTTTGGATAACGGGTGTAATAGCATTTTTTTTATCACCAATCGCAGATAATCTTACAACAGCACTAGTGCTTTGTGCTGTTTTATTGGCAGTCGGTAAAGATAATAAAAAATTCATTTTAATTGGTTGTATTAATATTGTCAGTGCAGCTAATGCAGGTGGGGCCTTTTCACCTTTTGGCGATATCACAACTTTGATGGTTTGGCAAAAAGGCCATTTAACCTTTTTTGAGTTTTTTGCAATTTTCATTCCATCGGTAGTTAATTACATTATACCAGCTGTGATTATGAGTTTTGCTGTACCAAATGAAAAACCTAAATCGTCAGGGGAGTTAATAACAATGAAAAGAGGAGCTAAGCGCGTAATGGTTTTATTCTTATGCACTATTGTTACCGCTGTTAGTTTCCACAACTTTTTAACTTTACCTCCAATGATGGGTATGATGCTGGGATTTGGATATCTCTCACTATTAGGTTTTTATTTAAAGAAAACTCACGGCAGTCATAAAAACGATGGAGATTTGAAATTTGATATATTGAGAAAAGTATCTAAAGCTGAGTGGGACACCTTACTATTCTTCTTTGGCGTTATCCTTAGTGTTGGTGGACTAGGTTTTATTGGGTATCTGACTCAAATTAATGTTTTTATGTATGGCGAATTAGGTGCTACTTGGGCTAACGTTATGGTTGGAATACTATCTGCCATAGTTGATAATATTCCAGTAATGTTTGCAGTTCTTACAATGAACCCTCCGATGGGTCCTGAACAATGGGAGTTAATTACTTTAACCGCAGGTGTTGGTGGAAGTATGTTATCTATTGGTTCTGCTGCAGGTGTTGCGCTTATGGGGCAGGCAAGAGGTATGTACACATTCTTTGGCCATTTGAAGTGGACACCCGTGCTTGCACTGGGTTATGCAGCAAGTATTTATGCTCAAATTTTAATTAATTTTTAATCTTAGAGTATTCAAGCTTTATTGCTTCCTGGATAAAGATTTGCCAGATACGTACAACTATTTCTGAGTCAATCTTTTCTTTTTTAGCTTTAGCTTTAACTGTATTCAGAATATGGGTGATACGCTCGTGATCAATGATCTGATCTTGACCTTTCTTTAGTTTTGCAACTTTATGAATTTCTTTAAATCGTTTGCCTATTAAGTTAATAATTTGACTATCAATATTATCAATATTTTTTCTTACATCTTTTAATTGATCTAAGTTATCTTTTTTCTTCATAATGATATAATTAATACATTAGAAAAAAAAAATGGAAATAAAAAACTCTCAACATAAAGTTGCCATATTCTGCGGGTCTATGTTTGGTTCTAAAAAAGAATTTAAAGATCTTGCTATCAAAGTTACAGATTATTTAACTAAAAAAAATTATGACATTGTTTATGGGGGAGGGGAAAATGGCCTCATGGGCGTTGTCGCAAATACAGCTTTAAAAAATAAGGCCCACGTTACAGGAATAATTCCTCAATTTTTGGAACACCGCGAAACAATTCATCGAAAAATTGATAATTTAATTATAACTAAAACCATGGAACAACGAAAAAAACATTTTCTTTCAATATCGGATAGTTTCATCGCAATTCCTGGCGGAGGTGGCACAATAGAAGAAATTAGTCTTGTAATAAGCGCACTACAGTTAGGCATTATTAAAAATAAAAAATTTGTGATCTTTAATTATAAAAATTATTGGACTGATATCATCAATCAATATCAAAAAGTTGTGAATAATGGCTTTGCCTATAAAAATTTTTCATCATTATTTATTGTGTGCAATACGCTAAAAGACTTAAAAGCAGTTTATTGATCTTTATATAGTTTTAAGCCAGTTACTCAGTTCTGTTTTTCTCAATTGGTTCGAATGAATAGATTGACTGTAACTATTTTTATTTGGTTTCTTAAAATCTTTAATTAATTGTTCAATTTGATTTTTCGTAAAACATCCCTCATTTAAAAGTATTTTTTTACGGGCATTTAGTATTTGGCCAGTATATTTAAAATTAAATTCAGGATGGTATTGTGTTCCCCAAAAGTATTTAGTGACTAATGATTGGATTGAATAATAGTTGTCTGATAACACTACCGAACCTTTAGGTAAAGTTGTTACATGATCCACATGAGAGGCAAAAGCATCAAAAATTGTTGGCTTACCTTTGTACATTTCGTGGCTTTGGCCTTTATTATTTAGGGCGATATTATAGGCAATACCAATTTCTCTGCCCTTTGAATTTTTACTAACTGCCCCACCGTTGGCCACTGAATACAACTGCATACCCCAGCAACTTCCAAACATTTTGACATTTAAGTTAGAGAGTTTTTTCATCAAACTAATTTGATTTCTTATTTCCTTAGTATTGTCATACATGTTCAAGCTTGAACCAGTCCAGACGATACCATTGAATGATTTGAAAAAGCTATCATCATATGTTTTATCCAAATTCATCGAGGGATAAATAAAGGTTGTTTTTAATCCAGGTTTAATTTCTTTTAGTTGATCTCTGTAAAATTCACATATGGGTTGAAGCTTGTGTTTAGCAAGTTTAGACCAGCCATTTTTATCGTATCCATTAATTATTAGTAAATGCATGCATATTTAATATATTGAGTTCATGCAATTGTCAGCATTTATCTATAAGTCGCTGTCAGTATTTTTTTTTGTTTTAATGAGTGTTTGTATAAAGGCAACGGGTGATCACATTCCATTATTTCAGGTTGTTTTCTTTCGTAATTTTTTCGCACTTCTTCCTTTATTCATAGTTATTTATGTCTACAAACTAGAACTAAAAACTATTAATAATTGGAAAATGCATATTGCCCGAGCTGTTTTGGGGATATCCGCAATGAGTTTATTTTTTATATCTTTGAGATATGTTCATTTAGTTGAGATGCAAACTGTTAGCTTTTCTTCTGTTTTTTTTATTTCTATTTTATCTGTAATCTTTTTAGGAGAGAAAATTGGCTATCGAAGAATTATTGCAATCGTATTTGGGTTTATGGGTGTTGTAATAATATTGCAGCCTAATCAGAATATTTTTTCAAACTATTCCTTTCTGCCTCTAATCGCTAGTCTATTTTTATCTTTTGCAGTTATTACTCTAAAAAAAATACTTAAAACCAACAATAATATCTTATCAGTTTGGATTTTTACAATGATGTGTACATTTATAAGCTTATGTTTTTATAATGATAGTTGGATTTGGCCTAATAAATTAGATTTATTATTTATGGTTTCATCTGGGATTTTAGGATTTATTGCTCAAATATGTTTAACAAAATCTTTTCAATTAGCAGATGCTTCCCTGTTAGCACCATTAGACTTCTCATCTGTCATCTGGTCTTTCTTTTTAGGCTATTTATTTTTTAATGAAATTGTAACCACTAATATACTTATTGGGGGTTCTATTGTTTTAATTAGCGTTGGATATATTTTCTATCGAGAAAGAGTATTGAAGAAGAGAATAGTTTTAGGGGTTAATAAGCAATTTTAAGTTAGGAACTTAGAAATTACTCTTTCTAAAAATATTCCAGCAAAAATAACTAACCCTCCCCCTAAATAAACCTGCCAAAAACTTGTAAATAATTTACTTTTCATATATTTCCATTTAATCACCGCTATCAATGCAAGTTCAAAAACTGTTATTATTATCGCTAAATCTTTGGCTATATTAATATCCTCTATTAAAAAGGGTACCGTATGTAGCATTCCTCCAATAAATGTAGCAGCGCCAGTAATAATACCTCGGATCACAGGAGAGCCCCGTCCTGTTAATTTGCCGTCATCACTGATTGCCTCAGCTTGGCCCATACTTATCCCAGCACCCACAGAGACTAAAGTCCCTGCCATAAATGCAGTTTTAGCATCTCCAGAAACAGCAAAACCAAAAACAGGAGCTAGTGTTGAAATTGATCCATCCATAAAACCTAAAAGGGAGGGTTGAACAACTTTTAATAAAAATTGTTCCTCTTTATTTCGTTTAGGTAATTTTGTCATTTTTATTTATTTTTCTATTATCTTTATTTTTAGATTATTTAATAGAACCAATTAGACATGATATTAATTATTTGATATTTAAAACTTATGGAATACTTACATACAATGGTACGAGTTACTAACGTGGAAGAGTCAATTGATTTTTACTGTAACAAATTAGGATTAGTAGAATTTTCAAGAATGGATAATGAAAAAGGAAGATTTACATTAATTTTTTTATGTGCATCCAATGATTTGGATTTAGCAAAAGTGGGTAAAAAACCTTTGCTAGAATTAACCTATAATTGGGACCCAGAGAAATACAGTGGCGGTCGTAATTTTGGTCATTTAGCTTTTAGGGTTGATAATATTTATGAGCTTTGCCAAACTCTAATGGATAAAGGAGTTACAATTAACAGACCGCCAAGAGACGGTCATATGGCTTTTATAAAATCTCCCGATGGCATTTCTATAGAGCTCTTACAAAAAGGCAAAAATCTAGAGCCTCAGGAACCATGGCTATCAATGCAGAACAGTGGGACTTGGTAATTATTAAATTTCAGAGAGTTTTTTCTGCAATTCTTCTTTAGATAGCGAACCGTTGTGCTGAGCTATAATATCTAATGCTTTTCTAAGAATATCATCATCACCTGGTTCCTCTAAGTCAGATAGTACAATTTCTTTCAGGAGTTCTTTATTATCAGATTGACCAATATGCTCTAAAACAAACTGTGCAAATACTTTGTTTCTAGAATTTCTTTGATCAAATTCAGATTGTTCTTTATGACTTTGTTCAGCTTCAAAAGCTCTTTCTCTATCTTTAAATTTATCCATAGATTTATTATTTCATAGTTGGCATGTTCAGTGAAGCCCCTGCGACATCATCTGGCCATCTCGAGGTAATAGTCTTTCTTTTGGTATAAAAGTTAATACCTTCTTGACCATGCATTCCATGACCACCAAAAATTGACCCTTTCCAGCCTCCAAAACTATAAAAAGCCATAGGTACAGGGATAGGGACGTTAATTCCAACCATTCCTATTTGAGCATTTTTCATAAAGGTTCTAGCTGCTGTTCCATTTGAAGTGTATATGGAAGTTCCATTTCCAAATTCATGTTTGTTAACCATTTCAAGTGCGTCCTCGAACTGATCGAGGTTAACAACAGATAGCACAGGGCCAAAAATTTCTTCTTTGTATATGGTCATATTACTCGTGACGTCATTAAAAATAGTAGGACCAACGAAGTTTCCATTTTCAAAACCCTGAAGATTAACGTTTCTACCATCCATTTCTAATTTGGCACCCTCGCTAATACCTTTTTCAATGTAGCCCAAAACTTTTTCTTTATGTTCCTTGGTAATTAATGGACCCATCTCACTTTGAGGGTCTAGAGACGCTCCAATTTTAATTTTGGATGCTTTATCTTTAAGTAATTCCATAAAAGGTTTTTGTATATTACCTATTGGCATTGCAACAGATGTAGCCATACATCTTTCGCCAGCTGAACCAAAAGCAGCTCCAATTAAACCGTTAACAGCATCCTCTAAGTTTGCATCTTCCATAATTATCATATGGTTTTTTGCACCACCAAGTGCTTGAACTTTTTTATTATATTTTGCTGACTCAGTATAAATATACTGGGCAACAGGAGTGGACCCTACAAAACTGACTGCTGAAATATCAGATGATTGTAAAATCATATCTACAACAGTTTTATCTCCATTGATAACATTTAGAACATTATCGGGAAGGCCAGCTTCAGACATTAACTCTGCTAATCGAAGAGAGCATTGAGGAACTTTCTCTGAAGGTTTTAAGAGAAAAGCATTACCGCATGCAATAGATATTGGAAACATCCACATAGGCACCATCGCAGGAAAATTGAAAGGTGTAATGCCTGCACAAATGCCTAACGGTTGGCGAATATCAAATGAGTCAACATTTGTACCTACGTTTACAGAGTGACTCCCTTTTAGTAAATGAGGTATGCCACAGGCAAAGTCTACA
Organism: uncultured Alphaproteobacteria bacterium; assembly: GCA_964422765.1. Lineage (GTDB taxonomy): Bacteria > Pseudomonadota > Alphaproteobacteria > HIMB59 > HIMB59 > HIMB59. The sequence continues at coordinate 76,713 of CAYRCI010000001.1, forward strand.
ACTTCTAGACCTCTTTGAAGAGATCCCTTAGCATCAGAAAATACCTTACCGTGTTCTTCAGAAATAATTTTTGCAATATTATCAAAATCTTTTTCAATTAGATTTTTATATTTAAAAAGAATAGAGCTTCTTTTTGTAATAGCTGTATCCGCCCAAATAGCTTGAGCTAGTTTCATTGATTGTATAGTTTTATCAAAGTCCTGTTTGGAAGTGATTTGAACTTCGGCGTATTGCTCGCCTGTAGTGGGTTTGAAAAGTGGAATAGATTTATTTCCAGAAAAATCAGCCTTTTTACCGCCTACAAAGTTTCCTATTTTTAACATTGATACGTTAAAATATTGAAAGTTTTTCAAATGTAAATCCTAAATTCATTGATTTTAATAACATTGTTGCTACAATTTTTTATTAACAGGGGTGCTCAATTGAGCTGAGAAAGAAATGTTCTTAACCCTCGAACCTGAACCGGATAATGCCGGCGTAGGAAGTTTACCTACCACGCTATCATGGTTCTTTGTTAATGAAAGGTATTAACGATGAACTTAAAACTTATATTTATTATACTATTATTTCCCTTCACTATATTTGCGCAAAGTGAATTAAAAATTTTTACTTATGGGTCATTTAATTCAGATTGGGGCCCCGGACCTAATATAGAGAAATCGTTTGAAGAAGTTTGCGAATGTGACCTTATTTGGAGCACTTCCGACTCCTCTGGAGCGCTACTCTCTAAAGTTAAACTCACTAATAACAAAGAAGGGTACGACCTAATTTTAGGGTTAGACGACTCTTTGATGAGGGAAGCTGAAGATACACAACTATTTCAAAAACATAATATCGATACTTCAGGTCTAACTATAAACTGGGATAACGATTATTTTACTCCATTCGATTATGGTTTTTTTAGTTTTATTTATAATAGCGATAAGATTTCAAACCCACCTAGATCGTTAACTGATTTAGCCAAACGGAATGATTTATCAATTATTATTATGGACCCTCGGTATTCTACTCCTGGTTTAGGTTTGGCGAAATGGATTTATCAAGTGTTTGGAGATCAATCGACTGATTATTGGAAGAGCATCAATGACCAGATCGTGATTACTTCTAAAAGCTGGTCTGATGGCTATGGTTTGTTTTTAGAGGGAGAGTCAGACCTAGTCTTGAGTTACTCAACATCTCCTGCTTATCATTCATTAATTGAAAATGATAATAATTATCGTTCGTTGGATTTAAGTGACGGGCACGCATCTCAAATAGAAGTACTGGGGATATTGAACAATGCATCTAATTTAGAATTAGCTAAACAATTTGTAGCTTTCTCCTTAACGGAAAGTTTTCAACAACATATACCTCAGGGTAATTGGATGTACCCAGTCTTAGATTTACAGTCATCACAATCTAATTTTTATTCAGCCGCACCAATACCCAAATCCCTTCAACAACTTTATCCGTCTCAAAGTGAAAAGCAAAATTGGATTGATAGTTGGAAAAAATCTATTGATTAATAGGCTTAATATTCAAAAAGGGGTATTTTTTTTAGGATTCCCTTATTTGCTCTATCTAGCATTTATAATAAGCCTAGCTTACGTAGTAGTAGAATATTTTTTTTATTCGGAAGAACAAAAATTTATTCTACAAGATTACTATTCAGTTTTTCTTTTTACGTTTTATCAAGCATTTTTAGCAACATTGATATCTATAATATTTGGTTTCATATTTGCTGTAGTTTTTTACCTTTCTCCTATTAATCATAAGTTTATATCCTCGTTATTAAATATTTGTTTTATCATACCAGTAATATTTATTTCCTATGGAGTAATTAATATTTTTAGCTCAAATGGATTCTTATCTGACTTGGCTATACTCATCGATGTTAATTATGATTTAAATATTTTTTCTTTTTTTGGAATAATATTTGTTACTTCATATTTTAATATAGCTTTTAATGCTAATTTTTTTTATCGAAAATTATTATCGATACCGGAGAACTACTTAAAACTTTTTAAATCAAATAATATTAGTTTTTTAGATGCCGTGAAAATTCCATTGAGACACTACTTACTCAGCGGCTATGCCAATGTGGTGATTTTGACTTTCATATTCTGCATTGGTAATTTTACAATCATTTATTTATTTGCGGGTTCACCTAGCCTTAGTACCTTAGAGTTAGCGATATATGAGAGTTTAAATTTCAAAGCTGATATATATTCAGCTTTAATTTTAGGGATTATTCAATTATTTATGGTATTAATTCTTTCAATTCCATTTTTTTACAATAACCCTAGTTTTAACTTAGTATCTTCTACCAGAAGAAGTTCCTATTACCCCTTTCGGGGTAATCTAATAGTTTATTTCATAACTTTTTGGGCATTAGTATTTTTGATTAGCCCCTTTTTTATCTTATTTAACGGTCTAGCAAATTTTAGTTTTGATATTCTCTCATCTCTAACCTTTTATCAAAGTTTTATAAATAGTTTTTCAGTATCAATTATCTCATTATTTCTCGCGCTAATATTGAGTCTTTCATCTCTTTATTTATACAGGTTTATGCAAGAGCGAAATATATTTATAAATAAATACTTGTTTTTATCTATTGCCGCTATGGCATTTATCCCTTCTTTAAGCTTGTCGGCAATTATTTTTTTAGTCAATATAAAATTAAATTTTATTCTTTCTAATTTTATTTGCGTTGCCCTTATCAATAGCTTTTTTGTTACTCCTGTAGTATTTATATTTCTTTTAACTAGGTTTTTACAAAACTATCAGAATGCTTTTAAATTATGCAGCTTATATAAAATCAATCCATTAACTAGATTTTTTAAAATTGATCTATTTTTTATTAAAGAGGAGCTTTTAATAATTTCTGCTGCAGTATTTGTTCTTAGTTTTGGTGATTTAACCTCTGTTACTATATTTAACGATCAATCTTTTATGACAGTTCCATATTATATATCTCAGCTCTACAGTAGCTATCGATACAATGATTCTTTCTTTGTTCTTTCAGTATTCGTATTAATCATTTTTTTTATAGTATACCTATCATCCAAATTTGTTTCTTCTCATGCTAAAAATTAAACATTTAAAATATTCGGTCCAAGAGTTTGTATGCAATTATCATTGCCCAAATATCTCAGAGGGCATCATCGGAGTAGTTGGAAGAAGTGGGTCAGGTAAATCAACTTTATTCAATTTAATAGCTGGTTATCTTTCTCAAAATTATGGCAAAATTTTAATTGATGATAATGATATTTCAAATATGGAAGTAGGTAATAGAGACATTTCAATCTTATTTCAAAGTTTTAATAATTTTGATCATCTTTCTATTTTTCAAAATATTATTTTAGGCATAGATCCAAAAATGAAAAAGCATAACGATAACATTCAATTAGTTAATAAAGCCATGAAACAACTAGACTTAAAGATGCCCATGGAAACAATAGTCAATACCTTATCAGGGGGTGAACAGCAGCGAGTCTCATTAGCTAGAGCTTTCATAAGAAAAAATCCAGTTTTATTACTAGATGAACCTTTTAATTCTCTAGATCCGGGGCTAAGAAAGACTTTGTATAAAGATTTGGTTCGTATTACTAAATTCAATCCTAAAATGACTATTTTGATAAGCAGTCATTACATAGAGGAGTTAAAATCGATTACGAATAAATTTATCTATATTGACCAAGGAAGAATTTATAAGAGTGCACTATTAACTTATAATGAACTTCTATCAGCTAAAAACTTTAAGTTATATATGGAAGAAAAGATTTAAGTTTATCATATGGTTTAAAATTTAAGGGCTTCCTAGATATTTTAGAAATTTGTAATTGATACAAAAAATCTAATAAGACACAAATAGGAAGGTAATGCTCTATCTCTTTAAATTTAATATTATTGGAAGTTGCTAATATTTCTAATTGTTTTTTATTAAAATTTTCTAAATAAGACAGCATAGCTAGATCAAATCCAGCTGTTGAAATGGTGCAATAATCCCAATCAATAAAAATACAATTAGTTTTATTAGTAAAAATATTATTAAAGTGTAAATCACCATGACAAATTGTATTTTGTTCATAGGCTCCTATGTAATTTTTTACTTTTTGAGAATTTATTTTTAATTGTTTTAAAGCGTAATCATTTGATAAAATTTTTAGGGTTAGACTTATTTTATCATTTAAACTAATTATGCCTTTAAGTTCTTTTAATTTTTGTAATTTCTTCAAAGAAATTGAAAATTTTTTCAAATTTATTGAAAAAAAATTATTGATATTAGGGTGTTTGTGATCTTTTATTGTATCTAAGATTAAAATCTGATTTGAAATAATCTGATGCCCCACTGTTAATTTATTTTTAAAAAGTGTATTTAAGTTATTTTTATGAGTTGTTAAAGATAGGGGGCAATTTAAATCAAAATATTTGTTTTTTTTATATATTTTTAAAAATTTAGGTCCTTTTTTATCATGAATTCGATATAGCTTTGAAAAGCTATTGTTTTTCAACTGTTCTAGAAGCATCTTTTAAAGTGATGTGTTAAAATTCACATTGTTTTTTATGAATTATTCTATACTAATCTCTTCATAATAATTAAGGCTAATTATAATTGAATACTATTTCTTAAGTTTCCCCAAAAAACATAGTTAGAAGATTTAATATTAGTTAACCTTATGAATACTAAGAAAGGTAATACTATGACGATCGGAACAGTTAAATGGTTTAACCCCAAAAAAGGTTATGGGTTTATAGCTCCTGAGGGCGAAGATAAAGATATCTTTGTTCACATAACAGCTGTTCAACAAGCAGGATTAGACCGCCTTAATGAAGGGGATAAAGTCGAATTTGAAATTGTTGAAGATAAAGGCAAAGCTAAAGCTGACAATTTAAAAAAAGTTTAAATACTTTTTCGTAAACTTTTTATTTTATCGTAGGCTTGATTTATCACAGATAGTCTGTCTTCAGATTTAATAATTAATTCTTGAGGTACGCCCTGAGATCTTAATTGATCAGGGTGTAGCTCTTTATTAAATTTAATCCACGTATTTCTAATTTCACTATCAGAAGCTTCTTTAGAAACACCTAAAATTTTGTATGGGTTAGATTGCTTATCTAACCAGATCGATTGAATACTCTCGTATTGCACCCTATTTAAACCAAAATATTTTGCACAGTTTTCAATAAAATTTATTTCTGGATTACTGATTTCGCCATCTGCCTCCGCAATAAAAAATAGTAAATTTATTATTTGTTCTAAAACTTGAGGTTGCCCCCTAAACAACATACCTAGCTGTTGAGCATATTGATGAAAGTCATCCGTACTTTTTTTTGCCTCATTAAAAATTTTTCCAACATCACTTTGAAAGTCAGGGGGTATTTTAAATTTTTCTCTAAAAGCCTTAATTTCGTCAGTTGTCACTTGCCCATCTGCTTTAGCTAATTTTGCAGATAAAATAATTATTCCGATGGTGATAATTTCTTGAGGTGTTTCTATATTTTCTTGATAAGTAGATGATTGACTTCTTATTTTATCAACACTATGCCCGGCGATAACACCTAGAAGTGCACCAATCGGCCCTCCCAACGCAAACCCAAATGTCCCAGCAAGTAATTTCCCCCATATGCTCATGCTAAAAGTTTGCTCGATATCCAATTTCTAATTTCATAACCATAACGTTTATACTCTTTAAAAGTTGTAGGATGTTCTAAAATTGAGAGCTCATATTTTTTAAACTTTTCTGATTTTTCAATTTCTTTTTGAAAATGTATCTCAAACTCTTTTAACATTGAAAAAAAAGAAGGAGTTCCACAATCACACAAGCCAAGATGTTCAGTAGCTAAGAATTTACTATTGTTTTGTAACTTAAATACTAAATCAATATTTTTTTGTATTTCTTGAAAGATATTTGAAATCATTAAGTTATCTGATGGATGCGATGTTGCTTTGACTAGAGGAAATAATTTACGAATTGATGCAACAAGTTTTTCTTCAACCAATATAGACATAAACCTAATTTTAGCGTTAGTTTGATTGTCTTTGGATAATAGTGAGGGAGTAGGGAACTGTGCTTCTAGATATTCCACAATACTCCCTGAGTCTGCTATGGGTTGACTATCAATTATCAAGCAAGGAACTGTTCCGGTAGGAGAAAATGAGGAGTAGTTATTGATTGCTTCAATTTTATCGATTTCAATAGATTTATAATCTAAAACTACTTCAACCTTAGAGCAAGAGACACTGTGTGAATTACTGTATAATTTTAATTTCAACGGTGTTATCTAAGCCATTCATCGGTCTTGTTAATTTTTTTTAAACTTCCTTCATTCCCATGAGAAAAATGTTTAGTCATATCGGGGTAGTATTTGTAAGCAATAGGTTTTTTACCCATTGCAACTGCCATTTCTCGAACATGATGAGGATCTGCACCACAACATATTCCGATAAAGTTAACATTTAGATCAATAGCTTGTTTAACAAATTCTGCCATTTCAAATCTATTACAGGTAAGCCCGTCGAGTGCAATATGAGAAACATTTCCGTCAATGCAATTACAACCTGGATCTTCTATGTACATAAAAGTTGGAAATTTTTCATTAGTCCTAAAGGGAACAGGTAAAGCTGCCACATGACAGGAAACTTCATTTCTAATACTGGGTAGTAGTTTTAAAGTCATTTCAGGTCCACGATAACAATTTAGTCCAACAACATCTGCTCCATTGTCTTCTAAAATTTTACATGCTTCTGCTACTGTATGGCCTTCTCTTGTTTTGTCTCCTTTAGGAATGGCTAAATTAACTACAGCAATTAGTCCTGCATCCTTAATTTCCTTTAAAGCCAGTTTTGCTTCGCCCGTCCAGTTGATTGTCTCTGCAATTACAAAATCTACTCCTGCTTCTTTCGCCCAACCAATTTGTTCAGCAAACATTTTCTGACAATCAATGTGAGACTGCTTATTATCTGGTTCATAAATATTTGTATTAGCTACATTGCCGGCAATCATTAAATCTAATTCTGGGAATTCTGCTGCTGCATCTTTTGCGATTTTCAGAGCATTTTTTTGTAGTGGCTCTAAAAGTTCTTCTTTACCAATTAATCTTAATTTTTCTCTATGTCCATAATATGTGAATGCTTCAACTACATCACTACCAGCTCTTATAAATTCACGATGGAGTTGAGTAACCACATCAGGATTTTCAAGAACAACCTCCGGCACGTATGCCCCCGCTTGAAGGTAGCCGCGTCTTTCCATTGCAAATAAATATCCCTCTGCACAAAGAATTGGCCCATTATTAAGTTTTTCAATTAAATTCATCAACTACTCCTTAAAACTAATTGGATTTTAATAGTATTTTTAAAAAAAATTCTATTTTTAATTTAATAAAATTTATAATCTTATGATAAAATTATATTTTAAGTTTAGGAGGATAAAAAATGATTAAGAAACTTCTATCTACATTGATAGTTTTGTTTTTTTTGATTTTTTCAAAATCAATAAGTGCAGTTGAATCGCAAGACCCAATCAAGCTAACACTACATGATTGGACAGGTCAGTTAATTACAACAAATATCATGGCCGAAGTTCTAAAAGAAGCTGGGTATAATGTAGAATTAATTCAAGCTGACTACATAGCTCAGTTTGCCGGATTACAAACAGGAGATCTCCATGTTGCAATGGAGATGTGGGAAACCACTGGCAGAGATGCTATAGATGAATACACACCTGATGGAAGAGTGGTGAATGTGGGATCGACTGGGATGGATGCAATCGAAGAATGGTGGTACCCATCTTATATGAAAGAGCAATGCCCTGGTTTACCAAATTGGGAAGCACTCAATGATTGTGCAGAAGCTTTCTCTACTATGGAAACTGCGCCTAATGGAAGATACCTTGGCGGTCCTGTTACTTGGGGAGGTTTTGACGATGAGAGAGTTGAAGCACTAGGTCTTGACTGGGAAGTAGTTCATGCGGGTACGGATGCAGCTTTATTTGCTGAGTTAGAGTCTGCATATCAAAGAAAAGCTCCTATCATGCTTTGGATCTATGCACCTCATTGGGCACCTTCAAAATTTGAAGGTGAGTTTGTAGATTTCCCAGCTTATACAGCTGAGTGTTACAACGATCCTTCTTGGGGAATTAATCCTAACGCCGCTTATGATTGTGGAAAGCCTAGAGGTCCAATATGGAAAGTAGCTTCAAGTCAATTAAAAGAAAAATGGCCAGGTGCTTACAACGCTGTTGAAGCATTTAAAATTTCCAATGATGAAATGGGCCAAATGGTGGCTGCCGTTGATTTAGATGGTAATTCAGTAGAAGCAGTAGTTGCTGATTGGATGAGCGCAAATAAATCTAGATGGCAATCCTGGATTAAATAAAATTTATATTTCCTGATGGGGGCAAATACAAGCCCCCATTTTTTTGAATAAAATATTTTGAGACAAAAAAACATAAATGTTGTTGTCATTTTTTTATTTATTCTCACTTTATTAATTTCACTTTTTTCTACTGATATTTTAGAGAGTTATGGTTTTTCTTGGGCGTTGAAACTACCCAATTCTCTTAACATTCCATTTAAAGTTTATATTACCTCTGCAATCAAATGGTTAATAGACAACGCTACTTTTGGAATTTTTACATTTAATGATCTAACAAGGGCAATTTCTTGGGTAGTAGAACAGCCCTATGACCTAATTCTGTCATTTGTAGCAAAAGGATTTTATGACGGGCAAGGCAGTCAGGCACAATTAATATTAAGTCCTATTAGCTGGGTAGCAATTGTTGGAGTAATGACTCTTATAGCTATAAAATTAAATGATACATCTTTAGCTGTACTAACTTTTTTTTCATTTATTTATTTAGCGGTATTTGATCAATGGCAAAGTTCAATGGTTACTTTGGCATCTATATTCATTGCTGTTCCTTTTGGGGTAGTTTTAGGAATTTTATTTGGTATCGCAAGTTATAAAAGCTTAACTGCTTATAAAATTATTAATCCCATTTTAAACCTAATGCAAACAATGCCTGTTTTTGCCTATTTAGTTCCCATTTTGGTTTTATTTGGATTTGGGCCAGTCTCCGCTTTAATAGCTACAATAATTTATGCACTCCCTCCGATGGTGCATACTACTTATCTGGGTTTAAAAGGAATTAATCCCTCTACTATTGAGGCAGGAAAAATGTGTGGCTGTAATAACCAACAGCTGTTATGGAGGGTCGAAATTCCCTCGGCCTTAAGTTCAATAAAATTAGGTATCAACCAAGTAATTATGCTTTCCTTTAATATGGTAATTATTGCATCCATGATTGGTGCGGGAGGATTAGGCTATGATGTTCTGACTTCCTTAAGGAAATTAGATATTGGAGGAGGTGTTGAAGCAGGTTTGGCAATTGTAATTTTAGCTATAGTTTTAGATAGAATGAGCTATGCGTATATTGGTAAGCAAACCGACTATAGTAAAAAAAACCTTCATTTTTTTAGAAGACATCTTCATTTATTTATTGTTTTATTTTTAATTCTATCCACTTATTTTTTTGGAGTTTTTTTAGAGTTTTTTAAATCATACCCTGAAAGTCTCACACTAAGTACATCTGCTTTTTGGGAAAAAGCAATTAAGTTTATTAATATCAACTACTACGATCAGCTAGAGATATTTAAATTTTATATTTTGAAATATTTTATGCTCCCCATTAAAAGCTTTTTTATCTCAATACCTTGGCCATGGTTTCTATTTATTTTAACCCTTTTAGGCTGGTATTATGGCCGGTCTAAATTAGCCATTCTGAATTTAATTCTATTAGCTTTTATTATTGTCAACGGATTATGGCTTAAAGCTATGGTTACCATTTATCTATGTGGCGCAAGTGTGATTATAGCATGTATCATCGGCATTCCTCTTGGTATTTGGGGAGGATTGAACGATAGGGCTAATAAGATTTTATTAAGCATTACAGACACACTTCAAACACTACCTAGTTTCGTCTATTTAATACCTGTGGTTATGCTGTTCAGAGTGGGCGACTTTACTGCAATGTTAGCCGTGATCCTTTATTCCCTAGCCCCGGCTGTTAAATATACAATTCATGGTATTCGCAATATTAAACCCGAAGTAATTGATGCAGGTATAGCTAACGGGTGCAACCCACGCCAATTGTTATTGAATATTAGACTGCCATTGGCACTACCAGAAATTTTATTGGGCATTAATCAAACTATAATGCTTGCTTTATCAATGCTCGTGATTACTGCTTTAGTAGGTACAAGAGAATTAGGTCAAGAAGTTTACATTGCTTTAACCAAAGCAGATATCGGAAGAGGATTGGTAGCAGGACTTTGTGTTGCGTTTATAGCTATCATTTCTGACAATATGATTAAATCAGCTAGTAATAAATTAAAAGTTAAGTATGGTTTTGCATAAATGAATTCTATAGAAAAAATTAAATCATTATCAATATGGAAAGAAGATATAACTATCTCTCCTTTGGAGGGTGGCATTACAAATCTAAATTTTATTGTTAGCCATGGTAAGGAAAAAGTAGTTGTGCGATTAGGGCAAGATATCCCTGAGCATTTAGTTTTTAGATCTAATGAAATTAATGTAAGTAAAGCTGCTTATGAAATAGGTGTATCACCAAAATTAATTTACAGTGAAACTGGTGTATTAGTTTTAGAGTTTATTGAGAGTAAAACGCTTGATGCTTCAGGAGTACAAAAAAACTTAAAAAAAATTATTCCTGTTGTTAAAAAAATCCATACTGAAATTCCTAATGTCTTATCGTGTTTACCTGCTATTTTTTGGGTATTTTATGTAATTAAGTACTATGCTAACTTTTTAAAATCTAAAAAAAGCAAACATGTAGGCATCATTGACGATCTTCTTAATAAAGCTTCTAAATTAGAAAATCTTTCATCTCCTAGGCATATCGTATTTGGGCACAATGATTTTTTAGCAGCTAATTTTTTGGATGATGGTTCTAGAATTTGGGTTGTAGATTGGGAATATGGTGGCTTTAATGACCCGCTTTTTGATATAGGTGGATTAGCATCGAATAATGATTTTAATGAGGATTTAGAAAAAGAAGCTTTAGAACTTTATTATGAAAAACCAGTAAATAGTGAGCTTTTGACGAAATATAACGCGATGAAAACAGCTAGTTTGTTAAGAGAGACAATGTGGAGTATGGTTTCTGAACTGACTTCTAAGCTAGATTTTGACTATGGTGAATATACCCAAGAAAATTTAAATAAATTTTCCCAAGCGTATGAGGCTCTTTAAATGATTTCAAATTCAAAAATTATAATTGTAGGTGGAGGGATTGTAGGGTGTTCTACCGCCTATCATTTAGCCCACCTCGGTTTAGAGGTTTGTTTAATTGAAAGTGGTAAATTAACTTCAGGAAGTACATGGCATGCAGCTGGCCTAGTTGGACAATTAAGAACCAACGCAAACATCACCCAACTATTAGGGTATTCTGTTGATTTATATAATCGTATTGAAAAGGAGACTGGACTTAGTACGGGTTGGAAAATGAACGGAGGCCTTCGTTTAGCATGCAACAAAGAGCGTTGGCAGGAAGTTTTAAGACAAACCACCACCGCTCATTCATTTGGATTAAAAATGGAACTACTCACACCTAAAGAAGCTCAAGACCTTTGGCCAATTATGGATATTGAAGATGTACACGGTGCAGCATTCCTTCCCACTGATGGACAAGCTAATCCTACTGATATTACTCAAGCGCTTGCTAAAGGGGCAAGAAACAAAGGAGCTGTTATCTTAGAGGAAACAAAAGTTTTAAAAGTAATTTTAAATGATGGAGTTATTTCTGGTGTTGAAACAGATAAAGGAAATATTGAATGTGAAAAAATTATTTGTTGTTGTGGTCAATGGTCAAGACAGTTTGCTCAAACAGTAGGCGTTAATGTTCCTTTAGTTTCCTTCCAACATCAATACATGGTTACCGAACCAATTGAGGGTGTCTTATCTAATTTACCCACGCTACGAGATCCAGATCGTTTGATTTATTTTAAAGAAGAAGTTGGGGGTCTTGTGATGGGTGGATATGAACCTAACCCTATTTCGTGGGCCGAACAGTCTGTCCCAGAAGATTTTCATTTTTCATTATTAGACTCCAATTTTGATCATTTTGAACAAATCATGACGAATGCATTAGGTAGAGTGCCGAAATTAGAAACAGCGGGTATTAAAGAATTAATCAATGGACCAGAAAGCTTTACTCCTGATGGTAATTTTATTATTGGAGAAAGCCCTGAATTGAAAAACTTTTATGTTGGGGCAGGTTTCAATGCCTATGGTATTGCTGCAGGCGGGGGAGCTGGTATGGCTTTAGCTGAATGGGTTGCAAAGGGGCAGCCGCCTTATGATTTATGGCCTGTAGATATTAGGAGGTTTGGAAAGCCCCATCAAGATTTGGAATGGGTGAGAAAAAGAACCTATGAGGCATATGCAAAACATTACACCATGGCCTGGCCGTTTGAGGAACATTCTTCCGGTAGGCCTTTTCAACAATCACCCATTTATGAGACTTTGAAAAAAGCAAATGCATGTTTTGGAGAAAAACTAGGATGGGAGAGGCCGAATTGGTTTGCGCCTGAATCAATGGAAGCAAAAGACCATTACACATATGATCGTCAAAATTGGTTTAATGTTGTGGGCGAAGAAGTTAAAGCTACTCGTGAAAAAGCCGTATTAATTGATCAAACATCCTTTGCTAAATTTAAAATTTCAGGTTCGCAGGCCCTAGATGCATTGGAGTATATTTGTTCCAATAAAATAAACAGAGAGATTGGATCCACTGTGTACACTCAAATGTTGAATTCTCATGGAGGAATAGAATGTGATGTTACTATTACCCGAATTAATGAAAATGAGTTTTATCTTGTAACGGGAACTGGTTTTATGACCCATGATTTTGATTGGATTAAAAAAAATATTAGAGATTTTCCGGATGCTAAAATTGAAAATATTACTTATCAAAACTCTGTCTTTTCTTTAATGGGTCCTAACTCTCGAATGATTTTACAAAAAGTTTCTACAGCAGATGTATCAAATGAACATTTTCCATTTGCAACATCTCAAATCATTAACATTGGTGAAAAAAAAGTTAATGCCATCCGAATTACATACATGGGAGAGTTAGGATGGGAGCTACATTTTCCAATTGAAGATGCTCAATACATATATGATGAAATTTTTTCTGTGGGAAAAGAATTTGGTCTTATTAATGCTGGTTATCGATGCATCGAAGCTTGTAGGCTTGAAAAAGGATACCGTGCTTGGGGATCTGATATAGGTCCAGACCACACACCGCTCGAAGCAGGCCTAGGTTGGGCAACTAAAATTAATAGTAATCAAGATTTTATTGGTAAAACAGCTTTACAAGAGCAAAAGAAAAAAGGATTAAAGAAGATTTTCGCTGCCTTCACAGTTGATGACCCTAGCCAAATCTTATTAGGCAGGGAGACAATATATAGAAACGGCAAGCAGGTAGGCTGGCTTTCAAGTGGCGGATACGGATACACTTTAAAACAATCAATTGGATATGGTTATATTCGAAGTACAGAACCAATTGATAATAAGTACGTTTTAGAGGGCGATTATGAGCTTGAAATAGCAACAAAAAAAATACCCTGTAAGGTTCATTTAAAATCTTTATATGATCCTGAGATGACAAAAATTAAATCTTAAGTTTTAATATCTCAAGCAACGCCAATCTGGTAACTACATTTTGATATTTATTATCTTTAAGTAATTTAAAAATTTGATTGTATTGAATAGGTACTATTTCAATAGACTCTTTTTGATCTTGATTAAAAATTTGAAAATTTGAAATTTTAGGAACCGAGGCAATATACAGATGTGTTATTTCATCGAGACAATCTGGTGCTACATGCAAAGAACATAGCTTTTTAATTGATAGAGCTTTTACACCTATTTCTTCTTTTATTTCTCTAATAATTGCTTGTCTAGGATTTTCATTTTTATCTATTCCTCCTGCTACTATCTCTAAAGGATAACCTTTGTTTTTATTAAAAAAATAATTTGGACGAAATTGCTTTATAAAATAAAAAATTTTTTCTTTCGGAAAATAGCAAATTGCAGAGACGCTATGTCCATTAAATTGAAAATGTTCTTTAATTTGAAATTTTTTGCCTTTTTGAGATATTGTAAATTCTAAATTTGAAAATTTTTTTGTAATATTCTTTTTTCTAAATTTGATAATTTTCATCGAAATAACTTTCTTGTTAAACTAATTTAATCTATATTCGTTTTTTATGAAAGTTCTAGTAGCAGTCAAAAGAGTGGTTGATTACAAGGTACAAATTAGAGTTAAAAGTGATCAATCGGGTGTTGAAACTCAAAACGTTAAAATGTCAGTAAATCCTCCGGATGAAAATGCTATTGAAGAGGCTATTAAATTAAAAGAACAAGGGATTGCCTCAGAGACTATCGCGGTTTCCATTGGCGATGATAAATCACAAGATGTTTTAAGAACTGCTATGGCAATGGGACTTGATCGTTCAATTTTGGCTAAAACAGATCAATTATTAGAACCATTAGCCGTAGCTAAGGTATTAAAATCTATCGTTGAAAAAGAAAAACCAGATTTAGTTTTACTTGGAAAGCAGGCAATCGATGATGATGCTAATCAAACAGGACAAATACTTTCTGCATTATTGAATTGGCCTCAAGGTTGCTTTATCTCAAAACTAAAAATTGAAAATAAACTTCTTACTATTGCAAGAGAAATTGATGAAGGTATAGAAAATTTAGAAATTAACCTACCTGCAATTTTAACATGTGATTTAAGATTGAATACGCCTCGATTTGCGTCTCTCCCCAATATCATGAAGGCAAAGAAAAAACCTTTGGATATTGTAGATGTTGGGGAATTGGGAATTGATATCACACCCAAAATTAAAACATTAAAAGTTACTGAGCCCGTTAGTCGAAAAGCGGGAATGATGGTTAGCGATGTTAAAGAATTAATTCAAAAATTAAAATATGAGGCAAAAGTTATTTAAAATGTCAGTATTAGTCTTAGCAGAACATAATAATCAAAATTTACTGTCCTCTACTTTAAATGTAATTGAAGCTGCTTCTAAAATTAGCGATGACATACATTTATTAGTTTGTGGAAATAATACTGAGGATTTGTCTCAAGAAGCTAAAAAAATCTTAGTTCTAAAAAAAGTGATCAATTGTGATAATCAAGAACTAGCTAATGTGGTAGCTGAAAAAATTTCACCAGTTATTTTATCTGTAGCGAAAAATTATACTCATATACTAGCCCCAGCAACCACCTTTGGTAAAAACATACTTCCCAGAGTTGCTGCGTTATTAGATATTTCTCAAATAAGCGATGTTATAGGGATTGAAGATCATCAAACATTTATTCGACCTATTTATGCTGGTAATGCGATTGCTCATGTTCAGTCACCTCAAGCATTAAATCTTATTACAATTCGTCCAACGGCATTTGAGAGATGTGAAACGATGGGAGGTGAGGCGATAATTGAAAATATCCCTTACATTGAAACCCCAACTCAAACTCGTTTCATTAATCGTGAAGTTACACAGTCAGATAGACCCGATTTATCTAATGCAAAAATTGTAATTTCAGGGGGTAGAGGATTAGAAAATGCTGATAATTTTAAGCTTATCTATGAGTTAGCCGATAAATTAAAAGCTGCGGTGGGAGCATCTCGAGCAGCAGTAGACTCTGGTTACATAGGTAACGAACATCAAGTGGGGCAAACAGGTAAGATGGTGGCGCCAGATTTATATATTGCCATTGGAATTTCAGGAGCCATTCAACATTTGGCAGGGATGAAAGACAGTAAAGTAATTGTTGCCATTAATAAAGACGTTGAAGCTCCTATTTTTAAAATTGCGGATTACGGGTTGAACGGCGATCTCTTTCAAGTTATCCCTGAATTAATGTCGGAATTAGATTTATTGAATAAGATAGAATCCTAAATCTAAATAATCTATTCTGTTTTGAGTGACTGATATCCAAAGAGAAGAATTAGAATACGATGTGGTTATAGTAGGAGCAGGTCCTGCTGGATTAGCTACAGCAATTAAATTAAAACAAATTAATCCTGAAACTAATGTTTGTATTTTGGAAAAGGGATCTGAAGTAGGCGCTCATATTTTTAGCGGTAATGTTTTCGAGACACGAGCGCTCAATGAACTAATTCCCAATTGGAAAGAATTAAACTGCCCAGTTCAAAACCAAGTCAACAATGAGGAATTTTTATTTTTAACTACTGCAAGTTCAATAAAGGTTCCCAATATTTTATTACCTAAGGTATTACAAAACCACGGAAATTATATCATCAGTCTTTCAAATCTTTGTAAGTGGTTAGCAGAACAGGCTGAGAACCTAGGCGTAGAAATATTTCCTGGTTTTGCAGCTAAAAATTTATTATTTGATGATAATGATAATTTAATCGGTGTTCAAACAGGTGATATGGGGTTGGATCAAAATTCACAACCAAAAGAAAATTTTGAACCAGGTATTAATATTAAATCAAAGGTCACAGTGCTGGCAGAAGGTTGCCGTGGGCATTTAGGCAAACTTGCAATTAAAAAATATAATTTAGATGAAGATAAGTCGCCCCAGCAATACGGAATTGGTTTTAAAGAAATTTGGGAAATTGACCCTATCCACCACCAATTAGGTAAGGTGATGCATACTGTGGGCTGGCCATTACCTCACGATACATACGGCGGAGGGTTTGCTTATCATGCTCAAAATAATCAACTTTACTTAGGCTATGTGGTAGGTTTGGATTATAAAAACCCTCATTTATCTCCCTACGATGAGTTTCAGCAGTACAAAACTCACCCTGCAATTAGCAAACTTTTAAAAGGTGCTAAGAGAATATCCTATGGCGCACGTGCCTTAATTGAAGGTGGTCTTCAGAGCCTTCCTAAAATGTCTATGCCAGGTGGACTTTTAATTGGGTGTGATGCGGGGACATTAAATATGCCTAAAATAAAAGGCTCCCATACGGCTATGAAAAGTGGAATGATTGCAGCAGAGGTTATTGATCAGCATTTAACAAGCAACGGCTCATTAGAATTATATCAAGAGAAGTTTAATCAATCTTGGGTTTATCGAGAGTTACATAAATCACGAAATGTAAAGCCGAGTTTTCAGTGGGGTTTAATCCCAGCGATGATTTTTACAGCACTAGATCAAAAAATTTTTCAAGGAAAACTTCCATTTACACTCAAACATAAACACTCTGATCATCAAACATTATTAAAAGCTTCAGAGGCATCAAAAATAGAGTATCCCAAATACGATGGTGTTTTGACTTTTGATAAACCCAGTTCCGTTTATTTGTCTGCAACCAACCATGCAGAAAATCAACCCTGTCATTTACAACTTCAAGATCCAGATCTACCAATTCATTTTACTTTAAATGAGTTTGATGAACCTGCTCAACGATACTGTCCTGCTGGTGTTTATGAAATAGAAATCGATAATCAAAATCAAAAAAAAATATTTAAAATAAATTCACAAAATTGTATTCATTGCAAAACTTGTGACATCAAGGAGCCATCACAAAATATTAATTGGATTACGCCTGAAGGCGGAGGCGGTCCTAATTACTCTGGTACGTAATTATAACCAATTTACTTTCATCGATAGAATATCATCATCGCCTTCGATAATAATTTTTGATAGGTTTTGAACTTGGGGTAAAATATTACTCATATAAATGTTGCCACTGACTATTTTGGACTCCAAGAAATCTTTATCAGCACCTTCTTTTTCTAATAGTTTGGAAGCTTCAACAATACTTTTGGACATCATCCATCCTCCAAATAAATATCCAAGCATCATTAAATAATTAACTCCTGAAACAGCAGATTTTCTTTGGTCGTTAGAGCTGGCGATTAAATGATCAATTGTTTTAAGTGAAATATCAATTGCTTCATTCATTTTTGTTTGTGACTTTTGAAAGGTGCTAACATTTAAACTTTGATCAATTTCCTCTTTAATCTCTTTTAATAAACTTTTAATTCCCTCACCCTTATCTCGTATAGTTTTTCTGAAAACTAAATCATTGGCCTGAATAGCCGTCGTACCCTCATAAATTGGAAGTATTCTTGAATCTCTGTAATGCTGGGCCACACCTGTTTCCTCAATAAATCCCATCCCACCATGCACTTGTATTGCACTAGATGTTATTTCTACCGAGCGTTCTGTTAACCACCCTTTAATTATAGGAATTAAAAGTGAGGTTTTATTTATCCAATAATCACTTTCATCTGATTTTATCATATCCATGCTATATGCGCCATAAATTGCCAATGCTCGCATCGCTTCAATTTCTGATTTCATTAGTGCATTGAGTCTTAGAACATCAGGGTGATGGATAATAGCATCGCCTTGTTTGCCGCCTAATGGAACACCTTGAACTCTTTCAAAAGAATATTGTTTGGCTTGTTGGTAAGATCTTTCCGCAATCGCAAGTCCTTGTAGTCCAACCGCAAACCTTGCATGATTCATCATCTCAAACATGATA
This sequence comes from uncultured Alphaproteobacteria bacterium, assembly GCA_964422765.1. Classification (GTDB taxonomy): domain Bacteria; phylum Pseudomonadota; class Alphaproteobacteria; order HIMB59; family HIMB59; genus HIMB59. The sequence goes on from CAYRCI010000001.1 coordinate 95,262, forward strand.
TTCAATCCCTGGTTTTCTTGACCAACTAAATATCCGATTGCCCCTTCCTTATCACCGTATTGTAGTACAGCAGTAGGAGAACCTTTTACTCCCAGTTTTTTTTCTATAGAAATACAATGTACGTCGTTTTGTTTGCCGATGGATCCATCCTTGTTTGAAAGAAATTTTGGAACAATAAAAACAGAAATTCCTTTATTCCCTTCTGGTGCATCAGGTGTTCGTGCAAGTACTAAGTGAATAATATTTTCTGAGAGATCATGTTCTCCATAGGTGATATAAATTTTTTGACCAAAAATTCTATAATGATCTCCTTCTTTAACTGCTTTTGTTCGAATGGCCGATAGATCTGTACCTGCTTGAGGTTCAGTTAAATTCATAGTACCAGTCCATTCGCCCGAAGAGAGTTTAGGTATATAAAAATCTTTTTGTTCTGATGTAGCAGATTTTTGAAGAGCATAAATCAATCCTTGCGTTAAAAGATGACAAAGAGCAAAAGACATATTGGAGCTATGCCACATTTCATTGACAGCAGCTGAGAGTGATAGGGGCATTTGTTGTCCGCCAAACTCAGACTTGGCTTCTAAGCCAAACCAACCACCATCTCTTAAGCTTTCATAGGCTTCTTTGTAGCCTTTGGGGGTTATGACTTTTCCATCTGGTAGTCGTTTGGAACCTTCCTCATCACCACTTAAATTACAGGGAGCTAAAATATCGGATGCTATTTTACTGGCTTCTTCGAGAACAGCGTCTATTAAGTCATCTGAGAAATCCTGATAATCGTTTATTTTTAAAATATCCCGAAGGTTAATAATATTTTTTAAAACAAACTGAATATCTTTAGTAGGCGCCTCATACATATTTTAATAATAAACCCTCTTGGCGTTTTTACCCAAGGAAATCAGAATTTCATGTTCATTAGTTCCAGTTTGAATTGCTATATTTTCATATGATTGATGAGGACCTAAAATTTCAACTGGCTTACCTAAGTAAAGATATTTTTCAGGAACATTACTCACATTTATTGTAATTAAATCCATGGATACTCTTCCTACAATCGGACATTTAAATTTTTCAATATAGACATTAGCTTGATTACTACCGTTTCTTAAAAAACCATCGGAATATCCAAAATCAATGGTGGCAACTTTTAAAGATTTTTTGGCTTTAAATGTTTTACTATAACCAATGGTTTGATTTTTAGATACATTAGCTATTTGAAGAATTGGAGCATAAATACTCATTACAGGTTTTAATCCAAAACTTTTTCGAACAAAAGGGTTGATGCCATAAAGACTTTTGCCAGGGCGAACAAAGTTTAAATGGAATTTTTTATCAAGAAATATCCCAGCAGAATTAGCAATGCTCATAGGTTTATTAAAAGTAGTATTGATTTTAATTAAATCATTTAATTGCATCCTTGATCCATTTAAATCTCCATCATCAGAAGAAGTTAGGTGGGATATTACTGCCAAAAGGTTTTTTGGATTGATTTGTTCTAATAGTTTTTGGGTTTCAGAAATTTTAAATCCTAAGCGGTTCATTCCAGTATCAAAATGTAAAATGAATTTTAGGGTTGGATGGTTTTTTAAAAGCACTAGTTGATCAAAATTATTTACAATCGGGGTTATGCGATTATCGCTAATGGTTTTGATATTTTCTAAAGTGGTAAATCCACCCAGTAAATTTATTGAACACTTAGAGTTAATTTCCCTAAGTTCTAATGCGTCGTCTAATCGGGCAACGTAGAAACTGTTACATCCTGCCTTTCTTAGTGTTTTGAATGTTTGATTCATTCCGTGGCCATAACCATCACCTTTTATGACACCCATAACTTTTGATTTTCCAACCTTTTTTTGAATAATTCTAAAATTATGATGAAGATTTGCTGATGATATTAAGATTTGTTTGCTATTAATTTTATTCTTCATTTCAAGTCTTTTTTGTTCCACTTTGTGAATTTTTTCTCTTTTTACGCGCTCTAAATTATCTTAATATAATGATATCTATTATAATAGGAAATGGAGGAATAAATGAAAAAAATCTTTTCATTGTTTTATGCATTGGTTTTGACAGCTGGTTTATCGCTAACCGCTAAAGCTGCAGATCCAATCAGAGTGCCAGTTTTAAACTGGTCAAGTCAAATTGTGATGGCAAACGTCATGGCACAAATTTGGCAAGAGCAAGGGTTTGAAGTTGAATTAGTACCAGCTGACTCAGTAACTCGCTATGAGGCTCTTAGAGTAGGTGAATTACATACAGCTCACGAGACATGGCAAGGAACTATGGCAAAACCTTTCTATGATGCTATGGACAAAGGTGGTGTAATCGATACTGGTAACCACAAAGCTCCAACACTAGAAGAAATGGGTGTACCTAATTGGGTTGTTGAACAAAACTTATGCCCAGGTTTACCTAATTGGGAAGCTATGCTTTCACCTGACTGTGCAAAGAATTTCGTAACTGCAGACTCTGATGGAAAAGGCAGATGGCTAGAGGGTCCAATTGAATGGCATGGAAATGTTATACCTGAGAGAGTTGAGGCACTTGGTCTTTCTGACTTATGGACTGTAAAGTTTGCTGGAAGTGCAGACGCACTATGGACTGAACTTGCTGCTGCAAAAAAAGAAGGAAGAGGAACAGTGGTGTTTAACTGGACTCCAAACTTCACAGACTATGAAGGTTATACCTTCATTGAGTTCCCTCCATTTTTCCAAGGATGTCGTATTGAAGATGGCGGTACTATGGAAACAGCTGGTTGTGGATCACCTGTTGGTTGGTTAAAGAAGGGCGCGCATATTAAGTTCCCTATCACCCACCCAAAAGCATATAAGTTCTACTCCAAAATGATCTTTGACACTACACAAATCGGTGAGATGGCAAGTTACGTAGACATTGATGGAATGACACATGCTGAGGCTGCTACAGCTTTTATTGCGAACAATCGTGCATTAATGGACGAGTGGAAGCAGTAATATAATAATTTTATACTACCCCTCTTAATTTGAGGGGTAGTGCTTAGAAAATTAAAAATCAAATATGATATCACCAGTAATAGATTGTTCTTCAGTCTATAAAATTTTTGGCAATAATGCCGAAAAACTCTTAAATGAATCTAACGGCAAAGTTGATGCAAAAACTTTTCAGGAAGCTGGTTGTATTGTAGGAGTTAATAACGCCACATTCACGGTTAATAAAGGAGAAATGCTAGTTGTAATGGGCTTATCCGGTTCGGGCAAATCAACTTTACTTAGATGCATTTCAAGGCTTACTGACGCAACTGCTGGAAAGATTTTAATTGATGGTGAAGATATTTGCCTGATGAATAATAAGCAATTGATTGAGCTGAGAAGAGAAAAGATGGGGATGGTATTTCAAAACTTTGCGCTTTTACCTCATAAAACAGTTATTGAAAATATTGCCTTCCCTTTAATAATTAAAGGCACGACCCTAGATAACAGTATGTATAAAGCGAGAGAAATGGTTGAGTTGGTTGGTTTAAAGGGCAGAGAAAATTATTTTCCAAGAGAGTTGTCAGGCGGCCAACAGCAACGTGTAGGTATTGCAAGATCATTAGCAGTTGAACCAGATATTTGGTTTTTAGATGAACCTTTTTCTGCGTTAGACCCTTTAATAAGAAAAGAAATGCAAGATGAATTTTTAAGGCTGCAAAGCGTACTTAATAAAACAATTATGTTTGTTACCCATGATTTTGATGAGGCTTTAAGGTTGGCAGATCGTATAGCTATTATGAAAGATGGAATAATCGAACAGTTAGATACGCCTGGAAATATTGTTTTAAATCCTGCAACAGATTATGTCAAAAAATTTACCCAAGATGTTCCCCGCGAAAAAGTGCTTAAGGTAAATTCTGTAATGGATAAATCCACGGAGGGCATTGGATCTGACACTGTTTCTTCTAATGCTTTATTATCTACAGTTGCTGAAAAAATATTAAGTAGTCAGAGTACTTTAGGCGTTATTGACCCTAACTCTAAACAAGTTGTAGGGTCTATTAGTCAAGCTAAAGTTATTAAGATTTTGTTCGGTGGACAATAACATTATATCAAGATTTAAGAATTCCAAATTAATACAATTTGGGTTCCTATTAATAATTTTTCTCATTTTATATTTTTCTATATCCCATGAAGAAGGTAACAATTTCTGGAGGTTTCCACCTTTATTAAAAGCAGTTCCACTAGCCTTAAACGAATTTATTTATAAAACCGTATATGGACTATTTCCTATTAAAACCTGGGATCCAATATTTGAAATGTGGGAAGAAAAATCAAGTATCAGAATTGCTACTCAATTTTTGTCACAAGGCCTGAACATTGCAATTACATTTGTAAGAGAATTACTTTTAGGGGGCACTAAAACTATTAAACTTTTTATATCAGACTCGTTTGTAACATCGCATAATTGGCATTGGTTTGCCATTCCGTGGCCAGCCTTCGTGGCCGCAACTTTTTTCTTGGGTCAACAATTAGGGGGCACAAGATTGGGTTTACTTGGCGCTATTGGCACTACTTATATCGCTGTCTTTGGTCAATGGGTCCCATCAATAGAAACCTTTTCTTTTGTCGTTGTCACTACTCCAATTTGTTTTGTGCTTGGACTGGGTTTAGGAATTTGGGGATATTTAAGCAAACGAGTAGAAACTGCCTTACAACCAGTGCTTAATGTTATGCAAACTATGCCTCAATTTGCATATTTAGTTCCTATAATTGCACTATTTGGTTTGGGTGATCACGCTGGATCATTAGCAACTATTGTTATTGCGACGCCACCAATGATTAGGAACACGATACTAGGTTTAAAAAAAGTACCCCCAGAGGTAGTTGAAGCGGGCCTAATGAGCGGATGTACAAAAACACAATTGATGTTTAAGGTTTTAATACCCACAGCTCGAAAAGATATTTTAAACGGACTCAATACAGCAATTATGCAATGCTTAGCAATGGTTGTTATTGCATCATTTGTAGGTGCTAAAGGACTTGGTTTAGATTTAAAGATTGCTTTAAATAGTTTGAAAATTGGTAAAGCGGCTGAGGCAGGTTTATGTATTGTTATTATTGCCGTTATTCTAGATCGTTATACAAATGCATGGGCAAATAAAGGAAAAGATTATTTTGCAAATTTCAATTTTTATCAAAGAAATCGTTTTTGGGTCTTATCTGCAGTTAGTTTAGTAATATTTTCGATCATCGCATTTATTGGCTCAAATATTTTTTCTAAAATAAACTACTTTTACATTATCCCTATTGAAAAAGGTATCTCCATAGGACCTTATATTGATAATGCAGTAGATTGGGTTTGGGAAACATTCTTTTTTGCATTAAATGAATTCAACAAATTCTTAATTACTAATGTCCTTGTTCCTATGAAAAAAGCTTACTTGGGAATGCCAGTGATTTCAACTTTCGTATTTGCAATGGGTGTCGGATTTATTATTGGTGGCTTCAGAGTAGCCGCAATTGTTTTTTCACTATTATTGTTTATTGCTCTCTCAGAGTATTGGGACCGAGCTTTGATTACAATGTATATGGCAACTTTTGCAGTGATTGTTGCATCCATTAACGGATTGATTATTGGAACTATTTTTTCTCAATCAGAAAGAGGTTCGAAATTTATTCTCACGGTATGTGATTTTTTTGAAACGTTCCCATCTTTTGTCTATCTAATACCAGTTATCTTTTTATTTAATATAACCGACACTTCAGTGCTAATTGCTGCTATTGTCTATGCTACAGTGCCAGCAACTCGATACACAGTATGGGGGCTAAAAAGCGTTCCTATGCAATTACATGAGGCGGGCACAATGTCAGGTGTTAACAAATTCCAGAGATGGTCTAATATTGAGATACCTCTTGCATCTGCGCATATGATGCTGGGTGTAAACCAAACCCTTGTATTTGGTATGCAGTTAGTGATATTAGGCGCTTTGATTGGCACTGACGATTTAGGTCAGATGATATTCTCATCTCTTTCAAGACCAGACGGTGCTGGTTTAGCTCTTGTTTTAGGAACGTGTGTTGCATTTATTACTATTTCAGTGGATGTCATTATTAGAAAATGGGCAGAAGATAGAAAAAAAGCATTAGGTATCGATTAATTGTTAAAGTTTTTTTATTTGTTTCTCTCAATTGTATTTGAGGTAGGGGGGACTATCTCCCTAAAATTATCAGATGGCTATACAAAAATACTTCCAACTATTTCCATGGCAGTCTGCTATATCATTTGTTTTTATTTTCTATCTCGTTGTATGAACCAATTCGCTTCTATTGGTTATGTGTATGCAGTTTGGTCAGGAATAGGTATCTGCTTTATTACGATCATTGGTATATATTTATTTGGCAATAAAGTGGATATGATGGGAATTTTAGGATTATCGCTTATTATAATTGGTGCTGTTGTACTAAATTTATTTTCAAAGATGTCCCATTAAATGATAATACCAAGAATAACTAAACCGTACGAACCAGGCCTGCCGGCACTTGGCAATGATTTAGAAAACTATTTAGTGACAGCAGGAGGATCGCTAACTCTAAAATTAGAACAAGGTGATAAAATAAAAATTATCAATTTAGAGGGTCTACAACAGGCTGAGTTAGTGGTTTTTAATGCAAAGGGAAAATGCGACTTAAGTCCCCTCAGCTTAAAAAAAGAACATAGTGGCGACTTAACTAAAAATATTTTAACCAGCAATGATGAGTCTGCTCAAATAGCTTCGCAAAAACTTCGCCGGTTAGGTCATGAAGTAAATTCAATCAATCAATCCATTTTGGTTTTTTCTAAAGATGCTCTAGCTAACTCCATTGAAGAATTTATATCCAGTGAAAGCTCCATATGTATCATTTCTGCACCAGGTCACAGTGAAATAACCCATGAGGAAATACCCGCCTCAGAATTAAGAGTCATTGTTCAACGAGCCAGAAAAAGAGAAGAGGGTGAGTTTTTACTTCCTGATCCTTTAGCAGACCCTGTGGAGGAGATTTTTGTCAAACGATACACAGCAATGTCCTATGAGGTTCAAGAGGGTGATTATATTCAAATTATTGATGTACAAGGAAGACAATGCAGTGATTTTATGGCATTTGATGCAAAGAAGCTCCAAAAAGGAGAAGAGCTTGCTATCGATACAACAAATAGCCGTTACTTAAATGGTGGAGCATATCCTTTACCTGGTCTTCACTCTAAATATTTTGATGAAAACCAAATGCCGATGGTCGAGGTATACCGCGATACGGTTGGGAGACATGATACGTTTGGCACAGCGTGCACATCTAAGTTTTATGATGATCTAGGTTACTTTGGACACCCTAACTGTTCAGATAACTTTAATTATGTTTTAGATAAATTTACTTTGCGAAAAAGGTTGGGTTGGAATGCCATTAATCTATTTTACAATACTGCGATCGATGCCAATAATGCCCTAATTTTTGACGAGCCGTGGTCAAGACCAGGTGATTATGTAATGTTTAAAGCATTAAAGAATTTAGTATGCGTATCTTCTGCTTGTCCAGATGATGTCGATGCTGCTAATGGATGGAATCCTACTGATATATTTGTTAGAGTTTACAGGCCCAATAAGCCTTTTAGTAAAGGAGTAGCTTTTAGAATGAAAACAGACGCAGAACCAAAATTAACAAAAGAGACAGGGTTTCATCCCCGAGTTGCTAGTCTGACGGAGAATATTGTTGAATATAAAGGGTATTGGTTGGCTTCTAATTTTAGAAATCATGGAGCGCTCCAAGAGTATCAAGCTTGCCGTGAACGAGCGATTATTATGGATTTATCTGCTCTAAGAAAATTTGAAGTTCGCGGTCCTGATGCTGAAGAACTTTTACAGAGAACGTGCACCAGAAATATAAGAAAATTATCAGTAGGTCAGGTGGTGTATACAGCCATGTGCTATGATCATGGTGGAATGTTAGACGACGGCACCGTCTTTAAAATGACTCATGATAATTTCCGATGGATTTGCGGTGATGAATATTGTGGTGAGTGGTTAAGAAATAAAGCCAAAGAAATGGGTCTTAAAGTGTGGATTAAATCTTCCACTGACAATTTGCACAATGTTTCTGTTCAAGGTCCTAAAAGTCGAGAAATACTCAAAAAGATTATATGGACGCCAGCACATCAAACCCCATTGGCAGAATTAGAATGGTTCAGGTTTACGATTGCAAGGCTTAAGGGTCTAGATGGTATACCTTTGATGGTTTCTAGAACAGGTTATACAGGTGAATTAGGCTATGAAATTTTTTGTCATCCAAGCAAAGCATCTGAAGTCTGGGACGCTGTAATGGAAGCGGGAAAAGAGTTTGGTATAGCCCCCATGGGACTGGACGCTCTTGATTTAGTAAGAATTGAAGCAGGCTTAATTTTTGCCAATTATGAATTTGATGATCAAACAGATCCATTTGAAGCGGGGATTGGTTTTACAGTTCCTTTGAAAACGAAAGAAGATGATTTTATTGGTAAGCAAAGTTTAATTGAGCGTAAGGCAAACCCTCAACGAAAATTAGTCGGTTTAGAAATTGAAGGTAATGAGGTTTGTGGTCATGGTGACTGTGTGCATCCAAACAATAACGGCCGAGAGCAAGTAGGCATTATTACCAGCGGTATGAAATCACCAGTGTTAAATAAAACTATCGCGTTATGTCGAATGAATGTTAATTACTGTGAAATTGGCACAGAAGTAGAGATAGGCAAATTGGACGGCCATCAAAAAAGAATTAAAGCCAAAGTTATTGAGTTTCCTTTCTATGATCCAACCAAGTCTAGAGTTAGGGCTTAAAGCTAGCTTTTCTCTTTTCCTCTTCAATCCAACTTACAAATAACTGAATTGATTTTTTATTGATTAATTCCTTACGAATAACAAGGTCGTATCCAATTTCAGTTTTAATTGTTTTATTAAAAGGATCAATTAATAGTTTTTTTTTAAGAAGATCATTAAGAACTGGCCTGCTTCCTAATATGATACCTTGTCCAGCTATAGCGCATTGAAGAGCTAAATTATAATCGCTAAATACAGGTCCATATTGCAAATCATTTAACTCACCTAAATCAAAATTATTTAACCAATTTAACCAATCCATACAAATTTTTGTATTCTTTGATTGATTGAATGCTGATAAGTCCCATCTTAGTAAAGGATATTTAATAATTTCTTTAATATCTAAAGGGGTTTTATTTTTGTTGATAAGGTTGGGACTACAAAACGCTGATACATACTCATCATATATTCTAATAACCTCTTCATCTTCTTGATGGTTTTTTACACCAAATCTTATTGCTATATCGGTAGAGTTGTTTTTTAAATTAACAATATTTATAGAGCTATCTATTAAAACATCAATATTAGGATTCTGAATCTTAAATGACTGTAATCGTGGAATTAACCAAGCATAAGTGAATGAAGGTTCAGATGTAATTATTAAATTTAATATATTTTCAGTATTTCTGATTTTATTAACAGCATTATAAATTTGTTCGAAACCTTGATTAAGCTCGGTTGCTGCAATTTCTCCGATCTTTGTTGTTTTTAAATCTTTGTTTTTACCCAGTACTAACTTTTGATTTAAAAAAGTCTCCAATTTTTCAACTAATTGCATTACAGCTGCTGACGTAACCCCTAGTTCTTCAGCGGCTTTTTTATAACTTTTATTTCTAATAACTGATTCAAACGCCCTTAAAGAGTTAAGAGATGGTATGGGTTTTTTCATTTTTAGTTTTTCTTAAAATATTTTTAGTTAAAATGATTATAATTATTAAAATTATTAATTAATATTAAATTAATTAATGATTTTTTTAGTTTTTCTTAAAATTATCTGTAATAGGGGGGATCATGAGCTATTCTATTCATTCTGATGTAAGTGTTTTGCCAATTGGTATAAAAAGGTTTGATCGAGGACCGTATTTCGAATTTTATCATAAGGAAGGTAATAAATATGGAGTCTATGCAGAAAGGTTCTATCCGATATCGCTAGGCAATGATGTGGAGGAAATGTATTGGCATCTTAGAACTAAAGCTGTTCTCTATGATGCGCCTGAGAAACCCATCCAAATAGAAGGTCCGGATGCAGAAAAATTTTTAGATAAAGTTTTTAGTAGAACTATCTCTTCAATGAAAGTGAATAGGGGCAGATATGCAATTGCTTGTAATAGTGATGGCGGTATTTTTATGGACGGTGTTTTTTTTAGATTAGAAGAAAATAAATTTTGGTATGTTCAACCAGATGGCGCTTTAGAGACTTGGCTAATGGCTCATAAAAATAACTTCAATGTAAAAGTTAGTGACCCCAATTCTAGAGTAGTTCAAATTCAAGGTCCTGGTTCATATAATATCTTAAATAAACTTACTAACGGTTCGATAGACGAAAGCTTTGGTTATTATCACTCTGGTTATTTTAAAATAGCTAATCAAAATGTTTACATATCCAGAACGGGTTGGACAGCTGAAATGGGATATGAGATTTATACTTACGATCCTAAAACAGATTATAAAAAATTGTGGGATACATTGTTGGAGGTAGGAGAGCCAATAGGTTTGAAGGTAGATGGTATTTTGTCAATGGAAACTAGAAGAATTGAGGGCGGTATCTTGGACAACAAGACTGATTTTGACATGAGTGTAAATCCATATGAGGCAGGACTGGGCGCTTTAGTTGACTTAGATAAAACTGATTTTATTGGGAAGGATGCTCTAATGTCCTTAAGCAAAAAACCTGGAAAAAAACTATTCGGCATCATTGCCAATAAATCGTTTAAATATAAAGCTAATGTTTTCTTAGAAAAGGAAGACAAGGTAGGATATCTCCCAGCATCCACATGGTCACCCACTTTGCAAAAGTTTATAGGCTATGTTCGTTTTGATCATGCTAATGATTGGAAAAATTATTCAATAAAAGCGGAGTCTAATACTGGGGAATTAGTCGACTGTGAAATAATTGATTTACCTTTTTATGATAAAGATAAATTAATACCAAGAGGTAAAGATAAGACTATTCCCACAAGACCAAATTTAGTAAAATAGTATTTAATAGGAAGATAGGTGATGTTAACGAATTCAAACCTTTTAAAAAAACAGGCAGGGGACGCACCATTTACTAAAGACCCAAAAGTCTCTTACACAATGCCTGCGCGTTTTTATACTAGCCCTGAAATATATGACATGGAAAAAGAAGCCATATTCTACAAATCTTGGCATTATGCAGGTCATGTTTCTCAAGTCAAAGAACAACGATCTTACATAACCACCTCTATCCACGATCAAAATATTTTTATAGCGCGAGGATCGGATGATCAACTTCGTGCTTTTCATAATGTTTGTGCCCATCGAGGACATGTATTGTTGGAAGGCTCAGGTAAAAAAAGTGTTATTACTTGTCCTTACCACGCATGGGCTTTTGATTTCTCTGGAAATTTAATTAATGCCCGTAATTCTGAAAATGTAGCTGGATTCAATAAAGACGATTTTACATTGAAGGAAGTAAAGTTAGAGGTTTTCTGTGGCATGCTGATGGTAAACCTTGATCTTAATGCCAAGCCATTTGCAGAGCAGTTTAAAGGTTTAGAAGAGGAGATTAGGCAATATATGCCTAATGTGGATACACTTGAATTTGCCCAAAGAGATACATTTGATGTAGCCTCGAATTGGAAAGTTTTAGTTGATAATTTCTTAGAATGTTATCACTGTGCCCCAGCACATAAAGACTTTGTGGATTTAGTAGATATGAATTCTTACCGAACTATTACCCATAAACGCTATTCTTCTCAGTGTGCTGCAGCACCTCTAAAAACTAACAGCAAAGCGTATAGCTTTGAACCAGGGGACGTTGATTTTGGTTATGCTGGTTTTTTTGTTTGGCCTAATTTTACAATTTGGATTTATCCTGGAGAGCCTAATCTTTCAGTGCTACAAATGAATCCCTCTACACCCATACGAACGATTGAATACCAAGACTGGTTTACACCTGGCGGTAAATTATCCCCACAATTAAAAGAAGCTGCAGACTATCAAAAAGATGTTCTACAACCTGAAGATATAGGTTTGTGTGAAAGTGTTCAAAAAGGATTAGCTTCTAAAGCCTATAACCAAGGAAGATTCATTGTTGATAATGGATTAACTGAGTTATCAGAGCATGCTGTTCACCATTTTCAATACATGGTCGTCGATGCCTTAGGCGCTAAATTAGAATAATAAAAAATTATTTTTTAATGAAATAGGGAATTAGAAAAGCTACACACCCTAGAAGAAAAAATATACTCCCAAACATCGCCCAAAAACTTCCAATACTTGAAATAATAAATCCAATGGCTGAGATTACAAATAACACCCAGCCAATTAAATTTGGATCTTTTAACAATTAAATTAATCTAAAAATTAGTTTTTTAGATATGCCTCTTTGGAGTCATCTAATGCATCTTTCCAAGGAGTATGGTGCTTAGGTGCAACACTCCCAGTCATGATGGACTTATAAGAATTATTTCGATAACCCATGATATCATCATGCTTGTGGTGTTCCCATTCCATAAATGTCTTGTTCACTGCCTCAATGTCAAAAGTAGGATAGTCAGTTGCTTCCATTAGTTCTTTGGTATAATCACCTTGGAACCAAATCATATCTTCATCTGTTTCTAACTTTCCTTCTCTATCTTTCCATTCCTGGTTATATTTTAACATAGCATCTTTACCTGGAAGAGCGATCTTACCCATAATAATGTCTCTGACATACCAACCCTGAGCATCGAACATGTTAAATGTATAGAATTGGTCCTGCATTCCGATATAGAACATTTTAGGGTTATCAACCCAAACAACACCCTTGTATAAACCTAAAGGCCATAAACAGTTATTTGTCTTTAGTTTTAAATCATCAGGGAGGAATGGGAAATGGTGTAAATACCCAGTACAAAGAATGATCGCATCTACTACTCTAGTTGAACCATCAATAAAATGAACTTTATTTCCCTCTT
>CAYRCI010000002.1:0-58544 GCA_964422765.1 uncultured Alphaproteobacteria bacterium
TATTCTCACCTATAAAAAACTTGAATAGTGAATCAATAGTTAGACAAGCAACTGAGATGGGAGTGCAGAAACTATATCCAACTTTATTTGACAGAACGGTAGTTAAAAAAATAAATAGAGAAAAATTTGAGGCATACGCTATCGGTGCTTCTCAGCAATGCGGAAGATTTTCAATTCCTCGTATTGGTAATTTTTTAAAGCTTAAAGATCAAAAAGAACTTTTATCAAAAAAAATTGTTTTGTTTTTTGATGAAAATTTAACTGGCAAAAGCACTCATGAAGTTATCAAGGAAATTTTCATTAAGAATGACAAACCAGACCTTCTAGTGGTCATTGGCCCGGAGGGGGGGTTTACAGATGATGAGAGGCTATTCATCAAGCAAAATTCAAAAACCTTCTTTGATATGCGACTGGGACCAAGGATTTTAAAAGCAGATACTGCCGTGGTGGCAGCTTTGAGCTTGGTCTTTAGTTTTTTTTCTTAAAATACAATTTTTTCGCGACAACCTGTCAATATACTGATGAATAAAGATAATTAATATCAGTTCCATGAAATCAATTCTTGCAACTTTTTTTATATTTTTCTCAAACATCTTAATTGCTGCAACTCCTAACGAATGGCAGTTGAGTTTTCAAAACCCTGCTACGGACTTAATGCAAAAAGTAATTAGTCTTCATAATGGTATCTTGATTGTAATGACTTTAGTTACAATTTTTGTTCTGTTTTTATTGTTCTATGTTTCTTTTAGATTTAGTGCAAAAAGAAACCCTAACCCAACCACAACAGCACACAATACTGTATTAGAAGTTTTATGGACTGCGATACCGATAGTAATTTTAGTAATTATCGCCATTCCTTCATTTAGACTTTTATATCAACAAGAAAAGAACGAAAGCTATGATATGACTGTTAAAGTTATTGGTCACCAATGGTATTGGGAGTATGAGTACCCTGATCATGGAAACTTTTATTTTGAAAGCTATATGGTTCAAGATGATGATTTAAAAGAGGGCGACTTAAGACTCTTAACAGTTGATAACCCACTAGTTATCCCTGCAAATAAAAATATTCAAATTTTAATTACAGCTGGAGACGTATTACACAGTTGGGCCGTTCCTTCAATGGGTTTGAAGACAGATGCTGTGCCTGGACGTTTAAATGAGACATGGGTAAATGTTAAAGAGCCCGGTACTTATAGAGGAATGTGTTCAGAGATTTGCGGAACTGGTCATGGTTATATGCCAATTGTTGTAAAAGTATTACCTGAAAATGAATTTATGGCTTGGGTAAACCAGGCAAAAAATAATTACGCAGTCAATGAAGATATCGTAGTTGAGGAAGTAGAAATAGTAGTATCAAAAAATAATTTAATCGAAATTGAGGAGAGTAGCTTATGAGTTCAGCAACCGCAGCAGCAGATCATCACGATCATAAACCAGGTTTTTTTGTAAGATGGTTTTTTTCTACCAACCATAAAGACATAGGAACCTTGTATTTAATTTATGCAATTATAGCAGGTATTATTGGCGGTACTCTCTCTGTAATCATGCGAATGGAATTAGCTCACCCAGGGGTTGAATATGTAGCGGACGGTCAAATGTGGAATGTAATTATTTCTGCTCACGGTTTGTTGATGATTTTCTTTGTAGTAATGCCGGCACTTATTGGGGGATTTGGTAATTGGTTTATTCCTCTAATGATTGGAGCCCCAGATATGGCATTTCCTCGGCTCAACAATATTAGTTTTTGGTTATTAGTTCCTTCATTATTATTGCTTGTTGGTTCTATGTTTGTGGGTTCGGGCGCTGGTACTGGTTGGACAATTTACCCACCTCTTAGTTCTATTACTGGCCATAGTTCGCCTGCTGTAGATATGGCAATTTTTGCGCTGCATCTTGCAGGTGCTTCGTCAATTTTAGGTGCAGTGAATTTTATAACTACTATTTTAAATATGAGAGCACCTGGAATGACTATGCATAAAATGCCTTTATTTGTTTGGGCAATGTTAGTTACTGCATTTTTATTGTTAACAGCTGTTCCTGTGCTAGGTGGAGCAATCACTATGCTACTTACCGATAGAAATTTTGGAACGACTTTTTTTAATCCAGCTGGTGGGGGAGACCCAATACTTTTTCAACATCTATTTTGGTTTTTTGGACATCCAGAAGTTTATATTATGATTTTACCCGCCTTTGGTATTGTTTCGCAAATTGTCTCAACTTTTTCTAAGAAACCAGTTTTTGGTTATTTAGGTATGGCTTATGCGATGGTTGCTATTGGTTTTATCGGTTATGTTGTTTGGGCTCATCACATGTACACAGTAGGTTTTAGTGCAAATGTAAGAGCATATTTCATGCTTGCTACCATCGTGATTGCAGTTCCTACGGGTATTAAGATTTTTAGTTGGATTGCTACCATGTGGGGGGGATCTATTACATTTTCTACTCCTATGTTGTTTTCTTTAGGGTTTATCTTCTTATTTACTCTTGGAGGTGTAACCGGAGTTATTCTTGCCAATGCGGGTATTGATGTAGTACTTCACGATACATATTACGTAGTAGCCCACTTTCATTATGTTTTAAGTATGGGTGCTGTATTTGGAATATTTGCAGGTATTTATTATTGGTTTGCTAAAATGACTGGCAAAAATTACTCTGAATTTTTTGGAAAGTTGCATTTTTGGCTTTTCTTTATAGGGGTTAATTTGACATTCTTTCCTCAACACTTCTTAGGATTATCGGGTATGCCAAGAAGAATTCCTGATTATCCAGATGCATTCGCTGGATGGAATTATGTATCTTCAATTGGTTCTTATATATCTTTTGCTTCTTTTATTATGTTTATATTAGTTGTAATTTATGCACTTTTAAAAGGTACAAGAGCAGAAGCAAACCCATGGGGAGAGGGAGCAAAGACATTAGAGTGGACTCTGCCTTCGCCTCCACCATATCACCAATTCGAAACACTACCTGAAGTTAAAAACTAGTTTGTGTCTATAAAAAACAACCAAAAAGAAAAACTACTCTCAAGAGAGTTAGGTTTTTATAATTTTTTGGTAAATTTTTTAAAACAAATTTATGTATTAATTAAGCCTGGGGTAATTTCTCTTGTAATCTTTACAGCTCTATGTGCAATGATTTTAGCTCCGTCTGATGAACCTTTACTAATTAAGGGCATCTCGCTAATTCTAATAGCTTTTGGCGCATCTGGCTCTGCTATTCTAAATATGTGGCATGACAGAATAATTGACTCTAAGATGGATAGAACAAAGTTAAGGCCCATCCCATCAGGAAATATTTCAGCTAATACAGCCTTAGCCACAGGTCTTGTATTTTCCTGCTTCTCTGTCATTCTGCTTTTCTTTTTCGCTAATATTCAAGCTTCACTGCTATTAGCATTTACCATCCTTTATTATTCAGTTTTCTATACAATGTATTTAAAACACAAAACTGCTCAGAACATTGTTATTGGGGGTCTTGCAGGTGCTCTTCCGCCAGTTATAGCGTGGATTAGCATTACTGGTGAGCAAATTATTTATCCTATAATATTATGTGCAATTATTTTTTTATGGACTCCGCCTCACTCATGGGCTTTGGCTATTTATCGAAATCAAGACTATTCAAATGCAGATGTGCCTATGTACCCTGTAATACATGGTATTCAAAAAACATTGTTAATGATGAACATATATACTTTTTTAATGGTTGTTACGGTTAATCTATTATTCTTATTATCGCTAACGGGGATGTTCTTCTTTATTACCTCTAATATTTTAAATGCCTATTTTGTTATTAAACTTTATAAATTAAACATATCTGATAACACCAAAAAAGATGCTATTAAACTATTCGGATTTTCAATTTTGTATCTTTTTATGATATTTACACTTACAGTTCTTGATAAATTTATTTTGCTATGAAAAAAAGAAATAAAAACTTACTTATCCTTTTTATACTTTGTGCATTTGCTCTAAGTTTTTATTTAACGACAATTTTTAGAATTAAAACTGGTTTTTGAAAATTTCAAACAATTCTAAAACGCTGGCAATACTAGTTTCTGTTTTATTTTTTATGATTGGCCTAGTCTATTTTTCAGTTCCGCTTTATAAATTATTTTGTGATATAACTGGCTTTCAAGGTTTTAATAATAAAGCTTTAGATAGTACTAATAATCAAGACTCTATTGGTACACTGGAGTTCAATGTGATATTTTCTGCTCAGGTGGACGATACACTCGAATGGCAGTTTGAAGCTCCATCTAAAATGATAGTTCATGAGGGAATTAAATATGATGTTTTGTTTAAGGCAAAAAATAATTCCGTACAAGAAACCACCGGAACCTCAACATTTAACGTTCTTCCGCCTAAAATAGGGCCATATCTATTTAAAATTGAGTGTTTTTGTTTTCAGGATCAAACTATTAAACCGAATGAAGTAGTGGAATTCCCTGTAACATTTTATATAGACCCTTTAATTTTAGATGATCCCGAAGCGAGTAAGGTGAAGAATGTCACTTTGTCATATACCTTTTTTCCTAAAAATGAATGAAATAGTCAATTAATGGTCGATTTAGTATTTAGAGATTCAAAAAAGAAGCAACCCTATCACTTGGTTAACCCAAGTCCATGGCCAATAGTTGGTGCGTTCTCGGCATTGTTTTTAGTTTCAGGTGGTATTCTGTATATGCACTATGAAATGTTATGGCCAGTTGTCGTTGGTTTTATTTTAATCCTTTATACGATGTTTATGTGGTGGAGAGACATTGTAAAAGAAAGTACTTTTCTAAAAGTTCATAACTCAATTACTGAAATTGGCCTTCGTTACGGCATGGCTCTTTTTATTACTTCAGAAGTAATGTTCTTTGTTGCCTTCTTTTGGGCTTTTTTTGACGCCAGTCTCTTACCTAAAGCTTTCATTCAAGAATACAAAGATGTTTTTACTGGAACATTTGGAATTGGTATTTGGCCTCCAGAAGGAATAGAAACTTTTGATCCACTTGATATTCCATATTTAAATACTTTAATTCTTCTACTTTCAGGAACGACTTGCACATGGGCTCATCATGCTGTTCGAGAAGGCAATAACAAGGAAGCTATTCAGGGATTAGTTTTGACTGTTTTTCTTGGGGCGATTTTCTCTCTCCTTCAAGCTTATGAGTATCATCACGCTACTTTTGGTTTTACTGAAGGCATTTATCCTTCAACTTTTTATATGGCAACTGGTTTTCATGGCTTTCATGTTTTAGTTGGTACCATATTCTTATTTGTTTGCTTAATGAGAGCAAAAAAAGGTCACTTAACCCCTGATAGACACTTTGGTTTTGAAGCGGCTGCATGGTATTGGCACTTTGTTGATGTTGTATGGCTCTTCCTTTATATCTGTGTTTATTGGTGGGGTGCATAAAATTTATTCCTCACTATCTAATACAGTTCTTTCAAGTAAATGTCCTAGTTGTGGCCAAGGCAACCTTTATAAAACAGGACTACAAGTAAATGATAATTGTAATAAATGTAATTTATTATTAAAAAATCATGACTGTGGGGATGGACCAGCAGTCTTTGGAATATTTATTCTTGGTTTTATTATAATTCCTTTAGCTATTTTCATAGATTTCAATTTCAATCCACCATATTTATTTCACATTATTGTTTGGCCATTTATTGTTCTTTTTTCAACTTTTTTTTTACTTAGAAAAATTAAAAGTTATTTTATTTACAAGAAGTTCATCCATCACCATTGAATAAAAGAACTATCACATTATTTTTTTTATTTATTTCACTAGTTACTTTTCTTTTAGGGATGTGGCAATTATATCGCCTAGACTGGAAAAATGATCTAATCCAAAGTATTAATAAGTCTATTACTAATCCATCTCAATTTAATAGCAATGAAAGCTATGACCAACTAACAGCTCTAATATTAAATGAGTACTTTACTATTTTAGATAAGCCGGTTTATTTAGAGTCTAAAACTTATCAAGGTAGTATCGGCTATAACCTGATTTATCCTTTACTCTATAAGAATGAGTTATACAGCATTATTAATTTAGGTTGGTATAAGGATAAGCGTAATCACTTTCAAGAGTTTCATAAACTGTTTAAAGATATTAATGATATTAAAGTTTATGTTAGAGATTTTAATTCTGAAAAAGGTTTTTTTATTCCTAAGAATGAGATTGAAAAAAATATTTGGTTTTCTATCATCAAAAAAGACTTAGAAGAGTACTTTGGTAAAAATTTTCCATCTAAATACTATTTTGTAGTTTTAGATGAAAGAATTAATCTTTATAATTTAAATCCATTAGTTTATCTTAGAAACAATCACTTAAATTACTCGATTACATGGTTTTTATTAAGTTTATCCAGCGCAGTTATGTTGCTGATCATAAGAAGAAGAAATGCATAGATTAAAACAAGTATTTAAAAATTATTACCTGCTTAATGACATTAGTGGAATTTTATTCTGGGATAATGCTACAAACCTACCTTCTAAAAGTGTTACAGCTAGATCTGAGCAAATGTCAATTTTGTCTGATAGCATTGATCAAGTTCTGAGATCTGAAAATTTATTAAGTGAACTAAGCTCTGTAGACCCATCTAATTTGACTGATGCAGACCATAAAAATCTGATTTTGATGAAAAATACCATTGAAAGAGAAAACGCCGTTGATCCATTATTAAAATCTAAATTGGTAAAAAAAAAACTGATTTGCGAACATCTTTGGAGAGAGGCAAGAGAAAATAATAACCTTTCGATTATAGAAAAAGATTTCAATGATTTACTAGATTTAGTGCACGAAGAAGCTGAACAAATTTCCTTTGTTACAAAATTAAGTCCATATGACTCTTTAATTTCAAAATATGATATGGATTATAATAGTAAAAAAATTGATCAAGTATTTGAAATTATAAAAAACCAATTAATTCCTCAGTATTTAGATGCAGAAAAAATTACTAAGCCTTACATTTACTCTTTTAAATTTGATGAGAAAAATATCCTAGAACAAATTAAAAATAAACTTAGTAAACTTAATTTTGATTTTAGTAGAGGAAGGATTGACCAGTCTCATCATCCTTTTTGCGGAGGGGCCACAGAAGATGTTAGAATTACAACAAGATTTGAAAATAATATTTTAGAGACTTTGTCAGCACTATTTCATGAAACTGGCCACGGGGTGTATGAACAATTTCGACCTAAAAATCATTTATATGAGCCTATTGGGCAATCTAGAAGTTTGAGTATTCATGAAAGTCAGTCTTTATTTTATGAAAATCATATTTTTAAATCAAAAGGTTATTTTAATTCTATTAAAAAGTTATTTGAAAACTCTGAAGATTTGGAAAAATCATTTATTGATCATTATCATAAAATTAGAATTAATCCTATTAGGGTAAGTTCAGATGAGTTTTCTTATCCAATTCATGTCTTTATACGATATGAGATAGAAAAAATAATTTTTTCACAAAAAATTAAATTTACAGATATTAGAAATCTATGGAATACAAACTATAAAGATTTTTTAGCTATAGACCTATCTTCTGAATCTGAAGGTGTTTTACAAGATATTCATTGGTATGAGGGTATATTTGGCTATTTTCCAACTTATGCACTTGGGGCAATGACAGCCTCACAGCTAAAGTATAGTTGTCCTCCATATGATGAATTTTTAAATAAACCCAATGATGATAATACGCAAAACATTGCGAAATGGCTAAATTCAAATATACATCAAAACGGCTCTTTATATTCCTCTAGTGAAATGTTACAAAACATATCCGGAGAACCCTTAAACTCAAATTATTACTTAAAACATTTAACAAGTCGTTTTTTTTAATGAATTACATTAGTACTAGAAATAGCCAGCAATTTTTTAACGCCGATGAGGTGCTTAATTTAGGTTTAGCTCCTGACGGAGGGCTTTTTATCCCAACGCAGTTTCCACTTTTTAATATTAAAGATATCAATCAATTAGAAGGAAAATCTTATAATGAAATTGCTTACTTTATCCTTGAACCATTTTTAAAAGATATCTTTGATCAATTGGAGATAGAGTTAATAATCGAAAGTGCTTACACTAATTTTGACGAAGGTATAATTTCCATTACCCCTATTGGCAAAAACAGTTTATTAAATCTATTTCATGGCCCAACATTTGCTTTTAAAGATTATGCTATGTCCTTGCTTGCAAAAATTTATGAATTTTATTTAAAAAAAAATAATAAAAAACTTGTTATCTTAGGAGCTACTTCAGGAGATACTGGTTCGGCTGCGATACAAGCATTCAAGGGAATTGAGAATATAAAAATATTTATTCTTCATCCTCATAATTCTACATCTCTTTTTCAAAGAAAACAGATGACAACTAGCGGTGCGAATAATGTATTTAATATCGCCCTTGATGGTTCCTTTGATGATTGCCAAACTTTAGTAAAAAAAGTTTTTCGCGATGAGAGCTTAAATAAACTTCATAATTTTACTGCAATCAATTCTATTAATTGGTTTAGGATTTTGCCACAGTCTGTGTATTATGGTTGGTCCTACTTAAACTACGGTCAAAAAAACTTTGTTGTCCCAAGTGGGAATTTTGGGAATATTTATTCAGCTTATTTATTAAAGAAAATGGGCTTTCCAATTGATAAATTAGTAGTGGCATCTAACGAAAATAATATTTTGCATCGAATAATTAAGAACAATGACCTAACTTTAAATGAGGTTATAAAAACAAATAGTCCTAGTATGGACATACTCATTTCTAGTAATTTTGAGAGGCTGCTATCGGAGTTTCTTGGGCCAATTGAAACTGATGCACTCTATCAATCGATAGTTCTCAATAAACATAGTAAGCAATTAAGTAATTCCGTTCATAATAATTTATTAAGAAACTTTATTTCAGAGTCATGCGATTCAAATGAGGTATTGGAGCAAATAAAAAAGACATATGATGAATTTCGCATAATTATTGACCCTCATACTGCTGTGGGTGTTCGATGTGCTGAAAAATTAAATTTAGAGGAATTCATGTGTTTATCCTGTGCTCATCCAGTTAAATTCCAAGAAACAGTAAAAAAAGCACTAAATCTTGAAACTGCTTTTGATAAAGATTTTAATTTTAAGAATCCAGAGATTTTTGATGAACTAGAGAATAATTATGATCTATTAAAGGAGTATATAATAAATAATGGCTAAGGTTACAAAACTCAAAAGTGGATTAACACTAATTACGGATTATATCGATACCGTAGAGACTATTTCGGTTGGTATGTGGAATAAAGTAGGTGCAAGAAATGAGCACGAACAGAATAATGGCGTTGCGCATTTGCTTGAACACATGGCTTTTAAAGGTACTAAAAATAGATCGGCTTTAGATATAGCCAAAGAAGTGGAAATGGTAGGGGGTATGGTAAATGCCTACACCTCAAGAGAGGTCACAGCCTATTATATGAAAGTTTTAAAAGAAGACCTTACTTTATCTATTGACATTATTTCTGACATACTTCAAAACTCAACTTTTGATGAAAAAGAATTAGATCGTGAAAGAGGGGTTATAGTTCAAGAAATCGGAATGTATCTTGATACTCCTGATGATGTAGTTTTTGATAAATGGCAAGAAACTGCGTACCCTAATCAGCCCATGGGTAGATCGATTCTAGGTAAAACTGAAATCATCAACTCAATAAGTAAAGACCAAGTTCAAGGATTTATGAATAGTTTTTATCATCCCAAAAAAATGGTTTTTTCAATTTCTGGTAATTTTGATGAAAGTAACGTTGTTGATTTAGTCGATAAATACTTTCAAAACTTACCAAACGGAAGTTCTGACCATTCACCTAAGGCCAAGTATCAAGGCGGTGAGTTTCGTCAAGAAAAAGATCTTGAGCAAGTCAATTTAATTTTAGGTTTCGAAGGGGTAGATTTCTATTCGGATTTATACTACTCAACAGCAGTTTATTCAGCTGTCCTTGGATCTGGGATGTCATCACGATTGTTTCAAGAAATTAGAGAAAAAAGAGGCTTGGTTTATAGTATTTCAAGTTATACTTCTTCTTTTTCAGACTCAGGTATCTTTGGCGTTTATGCCGGAACAGGTCAAAAAGAAGTCACAGAATTAATACCAGTTCTTTGCGATCAAATTAACACTAGTGCCCTTTCTTTTTCCCAAGAAGAGTTGAAAAGAGCAAAAGCACAATTTAAATCTTCTTTATTAATGGGGCAGGAGAGTACGTCTAGAAGATGCAGATCAAATGCATCCCAATATTTGATGCATAATCGAGTTGTACCGCAAAATGAAATTATTTCTAAAATTGACGCTGTTCAATTAGAGGATATTGAAAAAGCAAGACTTAATATCCTAAAATCAGATATTACTTTATCTTCAATAGGCCCTGTTCAAAAATTAGAAAATTTGGACGCTATCCGAAAAAGATTCAACTAAGTTTTCAGCTGAATTCCTAGCTAGCTCATCCACGTAGTTATTATACTTGTCTATATTATGAGCCTTCACCCATTCCCATTTAACATTTAGTTTAGAGTTTAGTTCATCTAGTTTTTCCCAAAGATTTCGGTTTTTAACATTTGATTTTGTAGCGGTTTTCCAATTATTTTTTTTCCAATTCTTTATCCATTCAGAAATTCCATTTTTGACATAATTACTATCAGTAATTAGGATAATCTCGTCTTTCCTTACAATATTATAATTTAGAGCCTCAATTGCAGCTGTTAATTCCATTTGATTATTTGTAGTTTCTTTTTGGAAGCCAGACATAGCTGTAAATTTATCTCCATCTTGCATTAAAAAAGCCCACCCACCGTTACCAGGGTTACCTAAGCAAGATCCGTCAGTGTATATTCTTATCAAAAAAAGTCCTGAAGGTTATTTTTTTCATGAAATTTTAAAATTTCAAAAAAGTCTAATGGATTTTTATGGTTTACTTGACCTGAGTTATTAAAGTATTGATCGTGTAATCGAGTAAGAAAAAATCGAATTGCACTACATTTTAAATAAAAATTTAAGTATTCTTTTTCAGTTTGATTTAGAGATATATTATCTATGTAATTTTTGAAAAATAATTGAAATTCATTTTCAAAAAAGACCTCCTGTTTAAAGAACCAAGCATTTATCAGTGTAGATAAATCATAAATGACACTATCAGTGCATGTAAAAAAGAAGTCTATGACTCCTGATACACTATCATCATTAAAAAATATGTTATCTTTAAATAGATCTGCGTGTATTAAGCCTTTTCTTATATTATTTGGAAATTTATCATAAATATTTTTAATCAGATTTTTTACATGATTAAATTCTTGTAAATTTTTACCCTCATAATCTTTAAACTTTTCTAAGATATATTTCCAAGTTGGCAATAACATGTCATTTTCTCTTACTAAAGATGACTTCAAGCCTATATTTTGCATATTTGCCGTGAATTTAGCTAATGATGACAAATTTTTATTATTAAAATTTTTTATGGGTCTTCCTTGAATAAAGCTATATATAGCACAAGGTTTGTTATGGATATTAAAAATATCTTTATGATTTATTTGAGTTGCTACAGGGCAATTAATACCTGCATTTTTAAATTCTGCCATAGCATTATTAAAAAATGGAAGGTCCTGTTCCTTTGTTCTTTTTTCAAAAATTGTAAATATATATTTTGATTTATCTTCTAGTTGTATAAGAAAGTTAGAATTTTCTACACCCTCAGTTATACCCTCTATTGATGCAATTACCCCAAGGCCATTAAATATTAATTGCGCATCTTCAATTTCTATATTTGTATAAACTGCCATTTTTTTGGTATAAAAAGACTTATTTCATTTTAAAAGTTATTAATTAATATTTACTATCATAATGTTTAAAATTTTAATATCAGCTATTTTAGCGCTAGTAATCACAAACTCCTGCTCTGTCAAAAATCCTTTTAATAAAAAAAATGAATATGTCTATTTAGATTGCCCTAAATCTTTAGTACTCTTAAAAGCTAAATCCATAGATTTGAATGATACGAGCTTAAGTTTAAATAAAGATTTGAGCCTAATATGTTCAGAGCAAGCAAATAAAAATGATTTAGTATCTATTCAAGTTGATTATGAAGTTGAAGTGACCAGTCAAAAAAGTATTAATGATGAATTTACTTTTTGGTTATTTGTCACTAATAAACAGGAAGATCAGAAGTTGTATGAAGAAAATTTTACTAACTTAATTAATTTAGAAATACCAGAGGATAGTAGTGGTCAAATAATACAAAATTTTTCTTTCAGCAATTCTATTACAATTACAAAAGACGATTATAAAAGTGGCGTTAGGGTTTTCGTAGGAATTACCCCTAAAGATTTTAAATTAACTTAATTTAAAGATTTAAAATCTGAAATGCTTTTTTCAATTAGTTTATTTTTATCAGACTCTGGTAAATTATTTAAATAACCAACTATAATTTTGTTAAGCTCAATAGAGGCTTGGCTTTTGATTGATTGAATAGCAGATAATTCAATTTGTTTTATCCTCTCCAAGGAGTTTTTCTCTTTAGAAGAGATAGATTGGCGAGCTTTATCAATAATATTTTGAGATAAGGATTGAGCTTGGTTTTTTGCATCAGCTAATAATTGGCTTATCTTATTGTCTAAATCTACTGTTTGCTTTTGAGCTTCATTAACTTTTTTTTCAGCCTCGGTGAAAGATTGAAGTGACTCATTGATATTTTTTTTAATTTCTTCGATTTTATTATCTAGACCGCCAATAAACATAGATCTAAATGGCTTAGCCATTAAAATAATGAAAATGACAAAGGAGACAGAAAGCCAAAACTTAGGATCTTCTAATAAGTGTTCCATTAGATATTGATACTCCCTTTATCTATATTTGTTATTTTAGATAAGAATGTGGAAGCAGAGTCTTTAAGTTGAGTGTTTAACTCTAATAGTGCTTGGTTTTTTTCTTTAGAAACTCTCTCCTCAGTAGCTTTAATTTCACTTTGGATTTTTTCCTCAGTTGCCTTAATGAGTTTCTCACTCTCGCTTAATGCTTGATCACGTGCTTCATTGATAATTTTATTTGCCTGTTCTCTTGCCTCTTTTAATTTTGTTTCGTAGTTCTCTACTAAATACTCAGCTTTTTTGATTAATTCATCTTGTTTTGAGAGATGAGAGTTCACAAACTCTTCTCTCTTGTTCAAAAAAGCTCTTATTTTAGGAAGTGTAAAATAAGTCAATACTGCAAACAGAATGACAAAAAATACACTCAGCCAAAAAAGCTGAGAAATAAAAGACTCGATTTGTTCTAATTGAGGCATCTAGTGATTTTACTTTATGGCTTTCCTACGAGAATAAAATCACTAGCGCAATAACTAATGCAAATAATGCAATCGCTTCGACAAGTGCAAAACCTAACATAGTCATTGTAAAAACTTCATTTCTTGCAGCTGGGTTTCTTCCAACAGCAGTAATGAATGCCGCAAAAACGTTACCAATTCCAATACCTGCACCAATCACACCAATCACGGCTAATCCTGCGCCTAAGTATTTAAGACCTTCAACTAGTTCCATATTTACCTCCTTATGTTTACCTAGTGTAAATGTAAAGCGTCGTTAATATACAAGCATGTCAATATCGCAAAAACATAAGCTTGTAAAAATGCAATTAGTATTTCTAGACCAGTTAAGGCAATAATAAATACTAATGGCAGAATTCCAAAAAAACCGAGTGCAGAGACAAAACCTGCAAAAACTTTTAATAATGTATGACCAGCTAACATATTTGCAAAAAGTCGTACAGAAAGACTTACGGGTCTAGAAAGATAGGAAATTACTTCAATTGGTATAAGCAGTGGTAACATGTAAAAAGGTAATCCAGGAATAACAAAAAATCCAAAAAATTTTATACCATGCTTCACAAAACCTAGAATAGTAACGAATATAAAAACACCCATAGCAAGAGCAAGAGTTACAATAATATGGCTTGTAAAAGTAAAACTATAAGGAATCATTCCAAATAAATTTCCGAATAAAATGAACATAAAAAGTGAGAAAACTAATGGAAAGTATTTCTTTCCTTCCTTTCCCACCGTGTCATTTATGAGACTGTTAATAAAGTTGTATCCTAACTCTGCAGCTACTTGAAGCCTTGTTGGATACAAATCTTGGACAGAATTAGTTTTTTTTGATTTCAAAAAAGGAATAGAAAAGAAGCCGATAATAAAAATTGTGGTAATTGTCATCCACAATGATGAATTGGTAAAAGAAATATCTTGACCAAATAATTGCAGGTCAATAATAGATTGAATTTCAAACTGATGAAGTGGACTTTCGCCTTTGGCCATGCGCTAATAAAACAAATTTATTAGTTTTTTTCTATGCGACTTATAAGCCTGTAAATATTTAACAACCCAGCAAAAAAACCCAATATTATCAGTGCTATTAGCCCAAAAGGCTTCGTGTCAAAGTACTTATCAATCATTAACCCAATGACGACCGATACACCAACTGCAGCAAGCAACTCAGTAGAGATTCTATAGGCAAAGCTTAAGCCCTTCATCCCAGAATCTTTATTATTATTTTGATTATTCTGCATACCTGACTGCCTCTTCTAGTTCTACTGAAACGATTTGAGAAACACCTTCCTCGGGCATCGTTACGCCATAAAGTCTGTCCACGCGAGACATAGTCATTCTATTATGAGTAATAATAATAAATTTTGTTTGAACTTTTTCAGAAATTTCCTCTACCATACTACAAAAACGATCAACGTTATTATCATCAAGCGGTGCATCTACCTCATCTAAAATACAAAATGGTGAAGGATTTGCTATGAAGACAGCAAATAATAAGGAAATCGCAGTCAAAGCCTGTTCACCACCTGAGAGCAATGTGATGTTTTGCATTTTTTTACCAGGAGGGCTTGCAAAAATTTCCAAACCTGAATTTAATGGATCTTCATCATTCTGAATTAATTTTAGATAAGCTTTCCCGCCTCCAAATAACTTAGTGAAAAGCCTCTCAAAATTTTCATTAACAATTGAAAAAGCATCTTTTAGCCTTGTGATACCTTCCTTGTTTATTTTATTTATAGCATCATGCAGTTTTGCAATGGACTCTTGAATTTCATTTTTATCTTTGATGGTATCGTTTACTTTTTCTCTTAATTTTACATACTCATCTTCAGCTAAAAGATTGACTGCCCCAATCCTTTCTCTTTCTGCAACTAGCCTCATAACTCTTTTTTCTGCAGTTTCTAAATCTTCATCTTTTTTTAATTTTTCTATTTCAGTTTCTAATTCATATAAATTGGCATTTAATTTTTCTCTACACGAATGCGCTAATTGGCTAAGATTATTGTTAAAGTTAGAGATCTCTGACTCTTTTCGGATTAATTCTTCTTTAACAATGGAATAGTTTTGCTCTTTATTTCTAAGCTCTTTCGACAGATCTTCTAGCAAGTTTTCTTGATTTTGAAGTTCATTATCAAATAATTTTTTTTCCTCATCTAGTTGGTTGATTTTATTTAGTAAAAACTGTCTTTTGCTATCAATATCTCCTGGGTTATTTTGAGATATTTCTAATTCTTCCTGGGCAGTTTTAATTCTACCATTTAGATCATCTATTTTTTGTTGCGTTACATCGGCAATACGCTCCCATTGAATAACTTGTTTTTTTAAATCGTTAATTCTTTTTTCTTTAAGTTCAGCTAATATTGAAGAGATATTTGCTTCATGTTCACTTGAAACATACAGCCCATCCCATCTCCACAAGTTACCAGCGATATCTACAATTGATTGGCCGGCTTTAATCTTATGATGATTTTCTATTCCTATATTATAATTTTCAACAATGGCTACATGATTAAGTTTATTAAGAATATATTTCGGTGATTTGATTAGGGATGATGCAATTTGGCATTCAAAATCAAATTTAATTTTTGGAGTTTCAGTATTTAAATCAGACCAATAAAAAATATCATCTTTATCAAGGGATGCTAAAAGCTCTTTACCAAAAATCGCTGCAACAACATTTTCGTATTTTTTATCAAAAGAGATATGGTTTAATAAACTTCTATCAGTTTGGCTGGCTCGGCTTGATTTATTTTCACTAGTATCGTTTGAGATAAGCTCGTCTAATTCTTTTTTAATTTCAGTTATTTTTAAATTAGTTTCATTATATTGCTGGTTTTCAATATTTAGATCTTGATTTAATTGTTTAACTCGATGTTCAAGATTGATCTTATGTTCTTCAAATCTTAATTCTTCCTGTTTTAAATTTTCAACTGTCATATTTAAACGGTCAAGTTCACTATTAAGTGAGTAAGATTTTTCTCGCATTGGAGGTATTTTAACTTTTAAATCCTCATAGGCTTGATCTTTAGCAGACACATCGCCCTGAAAATCAGCTAATTTCAAACTAATTTCATTTTTTTCCTGTACAAGTTTTTTAATAATCTCTTGAATTTCATTTCTTTTAACAAAAAAAACTGCTGCCTCTGCATTCTTAATTAAAGTGGAGATACTTCTAAATCGCTCAGCTTCTTTTGACTGTTTTTTTAGTATTGCTAATTGTTCTTCATAGGTATTTATTACATCCTCAACTCTTAAAAGATTGTTTTCAGCGCCTTTTAACCTTAACTCAGAATCATGTCTTCTAGACTGAAGTCCCAAAATCCCAGCAGCTTCCTCAAGAACCATTTTTCGGTCTTCTGGTTTAGCTTGAGTGATTGCTCCAATTCTTCCTTGGCTAACAATTGAGGTAGATCTTGCAGAGGTAGAGGCATCTGCAAAAAGTAATTGAATATCTTTAAGTCTTACTTCTTTGCCATTGATGTAAGAGTTACTCCCTTCACCTCTCCAAATTTTTCTCGCAATTTCTAATTGTTTAGATTCATATTTGTTTTCTAAGCTAGTGTTCTCTACATCTACGAATAACCCAACCTCTGCTAAATTCCAAGAAGGCCTATTATCTGTTCCATTAAAAATGAGATCATCAATTTCTTTTCCTCTTAATTGTTTGGCTGATACTTCACCAAGGCCAAATCTAATTGCTTCAACTATATTTGATTTACCACAGCCATTAGGTCCCACAATTCCTGTCAGCCCTGGTTTTATTTCAAACTCAGTTGGTTCTACAAATGATTTAAAACCTTTAATTGATAGTTTATTTAAAGAAAGCAAATTATTGATTTAATTTTTCTTTAATAATTTTAATAAATTCAGAAGCAGGACGATTGCCAGCTACTTTTTGGCCATTTATTAAAAAGGTAGGAGTGCTTTCAACACCAAATATTTCTTGAGCGCTTATTTGAAGCTCTAATAAATTATTTTGATAATTTTCATCTTTAAGACATGTATTCAATTGTTCATCTGCTAATCCAAACTGAAGTCCGTAGCTATTTAACATTTCAATAATTTGCTCACCCGACCCCGCCTTAGTCCAAATGTCATAATTACTGTACGTAGTATCGGAGTACATTGATCTTATAGATGGATCACAATTTGCTACTATCGATGCATAAAAAGCTGCTTGGTTTAAAGGATAGTCTATAATGTAATAGTTAATGTACTTAAAGACTTCATTTTCTTTTAATTCTTGAAGTGTTTCATTATGAAAAGCTGCACAGTGCGAACAACTAAAAGAAGAAAATTCTATTAAATCTATGCTTGTTTCTTCTTCAGACTTGATCAGAGCCGATAGATTATTATCAGTAAGAAACTGCTGATACTCATAAATTTTTTCTTTAGCAAAAGATGGCCAAGACAAAAATACTAAAAGTATTAAGATTGAGTTAATTTTTTTCATTTATTTTACTAATAATATTTTCAAAAATCGATTTAACCTCAAGATCTTTTATATCATTAAATTTTTCATTATTAACAGTTTTTACCGATTCATTTTTTTTGTTAATACTTGATTTTGCAATTAAACCTTTATTATGAAAATTATCTTGAAAAAAGATGATTTTATTTACTTTTAAACCAAGAATTTCTTCAATTTGGATCATGAGTTGATTTGTCTTGGTATGCATTTTAAATGAAATGGAAGGGTCCAAATTGAGCTCAAGATTTAAAGAATCACTTTTAGAATTTACGGAAATTTTTTTTAAACTTACAAAATTTACATCTTGCTCAAATAATTTATCCCAATGTTTTATCAGAAGAGTGCTTAACTTTAATTTTTTTTTATTTATCTTATTTACTAAGTGAAAAGCAATATCATTAAGTTTATTAATTTTCTTCATAAAAATGATTTTATCATTTTAATCTTACAATGGTTTAATAGAAATCAAAGAAACTTATATTGGAGAAAAAATAGAAATATTTACCATACTTATTTATCAGAGATTATGTTGCAACAAACTACCGTTCCAACAGTAGAAAATAAGATACAAATCTTTTTAAAAAAATTTCCAAATTTTCAATCGTTTAAAAGAAAAAAATTAGAAGATGTAATGTCAGTTTGGTCAGGACTTGGATACTATAATAGGGCAATAAATTTATTTAAGTCGATTGAAATAATAAATTTAAAATATGGCGGTACACTCCCAAAAACTAAAATAGAATTAATAGGATTACCAGGCATTGGTAAATATACCGCTAATGCAATCCTTGCTATTGGCTTCAATAAGAAAGCTTTTCCAATTGATGTTAATATTAAAAGACTAATATCAAGAATTATTGGTAGTAATATAAATGAAAATGACCTCGAACTTCTTTTAGAAAATCTATTTATCAATAAAAAATCATACAGGAAATTTTCAGAGTCAATGATGGATTACAGTTCATCAATTTGTTTAAAAAGCAAACCTAAATGCAGTGAATGTATTTTTAGAAATTTCTGTAAATCTGCGAATAAAACTTTCGTTTCAATACAATCAAAAAAAAACTTTAAAGATATTAATTTTTATATATTTAAAAAAGTTAATAAAATTTTATTTATTAATAATCCTACTTTTAATTTTTATAAATCATTTTTGCATTTACCTTCAAATCTAGATAAAGAAATCATTTCAAAAGTAAAAAAAATAAATATTCAAAAAATAAAATCCTTTAACTATTCCATTACCAATAATCTATTTAAGGTGAATGTATTTCAGGTTAGGCAATCAATAAATATTGAGGGTAGTAGCTGGATAAGTCTCAATTCAATCAAGAGTTTACCAATGCCTACACTTTTTAAAAAAGTATTGTTTAATTAGCTACTTTCTTATTTTTTTTCTTATTTCGTCAATCGAGATGAGTTTTTTTGATTTATCTTCATAGTGCCAGTAATCCCAACCGTTAAATGAGGAGGTATTATTAACTTTAGCGGCAATTTTATGAATTGAACCTCTCTCATTCTCATATGAGATACTGCCGTCAGAGTTTATAGTTGCTTGGTAATCTTTTTTATTATTGTATAAATTTGAACCTGGTTTCAAATAACCGCTATCAATCAAAGTGCCAAACGGTATTTTTTGTTGCGGTCTATCTTTTTCATTTAATTCCAGCAAATCATCTTTTAAAGCTTTAATATTTCTTAGTCTATGACTGGCTAAATTGAAGTAGGCATTATCTCGCTCAAAACCAATAAAACTTCTTCCAAGATATTTAGCTGCAGCGCAAAAACTAGCAGTTCCTGCAAACGGCTCTAAAAGCAAATCTCCTTTAATTGAACTCTGCAATACTATTTTTTTCATTAATGACAGGGGTTTTTGAGTAGGGTGGGCAGTTTGATTATTTGGCAGTTTTAATCTTTCTTTACCTGAGCAAATGGGGAAATTCCAAATACTTCTCTCTTGTTTATCTTCATTTGCTACTTTTAAAGTATGATAATTAAATTGATATTTTGACTTTGGGTTTTTGGAGCACCAAATGAGTGTTTCATGGGCATTGGTTAATCTTGTTGCTCTAAAGTTTGGTAAGGGATTTGATTTTGCCCAAATGACATCATTGAGTATCCAAAAATCTAAATCTTGTAAAATTTTACCAATTCTAAATATATTATGATATGAGCCAATAATCCATAACCCACCATCCTCCTTTAAAACTCTTTTACACTCAGTTAAATATTGATTAGTAAATTCATCATAGCTCTCAAAACTTCCAAATTTATCCCAATCTTGGCTAACGCCATTGACAACAGAGTGGTTTGGCCTAGTGAGGGTTTTGTTCAGTTGAAGGTTATACGGAGGATCAAGAAAAATTAAATCAACACTATTATCATCAAGGCCTTTTAGCAAATCAATACAGTCACCTAAATAAATTTTATTTGCCTTAAGCATTGAAGAATCTTAACTTTTTAGAAGAATCTTGAATACAGTACTATTTTTATATTGTTGATAACTACGTTGATAACTTATTAATTATTTGAGTAATTGGTTGATAAGTTCTTCTATGAAATTTACTTACGCCATAAATTTTAATAGCATCTAAATGACTCTTAGTTGCATACCCAGCATTCTTATCCCATCGATAAAATTTTTCAATTCGATGAAGTTTTTCTAATAACCTATCCCTAAAACACTTAGCTATGATAGAGGCTGCTGATACCTGAGGATATTTATCATCAGCCTTAATTACTGCCCTAATGTTGTATTTGGAAATATCTGAAGGGGTAAATTTTCCATCAATTATTATCTCATCTTCTAGAGCGTTTAATTTGAAAATTGCTTTTTTCATAGCTAATAATACAGCGTGATGAATATTTAGATCCTCAATCTCTCTTTTTTTTCCAATAACTATGCTGTAATTAAAGTCTTCATTTTTATTTTTTTTGAAAAAATCGTAAATTAACTCTCTATTTTTCTTTGTAATTTTTTTAGAGTCTTTCACAGAAAACGGTAATTTTTCAAATAATTCATTTTTTGATCTAAATGCACATACAACCAAGCTTCCAACTAATGAGCCTCTACCAACCTCATCGACACCAGTTATATGGCTATTCATTTAGGCGAGGAATTAGTTCGATGAAATTACAAGGCTTATGTCTATTATCGAGTTGATAAAATAAAATTTCATTCCAAGCATCTTTAACTGCCGAAGTTGATCCAGGTAGGCAAAATACGTATTTTTTATTAACTAAAAATGCGCTACTTCTGGATTGAATTGTTGAAGTACCTATTTTTTTATAACTTAAGTATCTAAAAAGCTCTCCAAAGCCTGGAATTTCGATTTCAGCGATAGTTTTGATCGCATCTATTGTATTATCCCTGCCCGTTAAGCCCGTCCCTCCAGTTGTAATAGCGACATCGACTATCTCTGTTTTAGTTATTCTATCTATATGTTGAATTATATCTTGTGGGTTATCTTTAATAATTGCATAAGAAGAGCAATGATGATTTTTATTTTTTATACTTTCCTTTAAAAAGTTTCCCGATTTATCAGTAGATTCATCTCTTGTATCTGAGATAGTTACGATACCAATATTTACTTTTTGAAATAAAATTTTTTCATCAATCATTTACATTTATCACTATCGTATTATGTTCAATTAGCTCATCAGCATACTTAAAAGAATTATGATTGATTAATTCATATATAACAAGATTTGTTAAAACTCTTTCTACAAACAATCTTGTTTCCCTAGAAGGGATCGACTCAATAAGTAAAAAGCTATCATCATTAAATGTCGTTTTTTTCATCCATTTTGAAAGATTTCCCGGACCTGCATTATAAGATATAAGTGCCTTTAAAAGGTCGCCGTTGATGTGGTCTAGTTCAAGTAAACTCGCTATATATAAACTTCCTGTTTCTATGTTGATTTTTGGATCATAAAGATATCTTGGGTTTGATTTGAAATCATATTTTTTATTCACCATTCTAGCTGTTGAAGGTAGTATCTGCATTAACCCATATGCTTTTTTACCACTTTGTGCAAAAGCGCTAAATTGAGACTCCTGTCTGATCATACTAGTAATCAAAATAGGATCCATCTTACCAGTATCATAATTATTGATCCATTTGGGCATAGGATATAAATATTTGATTGGTGCATTGTCTTTAAATAAATATTTTGCTGTTTTGATTTGCAGTGAACTTAAATCATTTTGAATTGCAAATTGTAAAATGATTTTTTTAAATCTATTATTTGTCAAATTTTGAATTCTATTCATTTCAATTTCGGCTATTGGAAGTTCACCGATTTCAACTAAAGCCTGAATTCTTTTTCCTAAACTTGTATCAAGAAAAGATTTTAAATCAGACTGTGTTTCTTTTTCATTGATATCTATATCAACTATAGGTTTATCAAGTATTCTACATGACAAGATGGAATAGATATTAAATGAGGGAGAGCATGCAGCATTGAGCGCCTCTAAGGAGGCATGAAATGTAACATTATCTTTTGCATTTTTGGATGCTGATAAAAAAGACCAATAAGATCCCGCATCGCTAAGCCAGTCATTATCTGTAACTTTAGATAATATCAAAAATTGTCTTGATGCTTTTTGGTATTCACCTTTGCGGTAATAGGATAAGCCTTTTATCCATAAACCTTCAGAGTAGGGTTCTTCTAAAAAGGCATTATCGTTTAGAATGTTAATAGCTGTATCATCTAAATTTGCTAAGTAGTAACCATTTGCAATTTTTGAGAGTAAATAAGATTTTTCTTTTGCATTAAAATATTTTATATGATGATTTAAATACTCCAGAGCACCAGTAGGCCAACCTCTACCAACCCTTGAACGTATAGTGTTATAAATGCTTACTTTTTTTGAATAATTTTTTTCTGAAAATATTTTTTTTAATGGGCTGGGGGTTTTGGCTTGGTTTTCAGTTTCCTTAAAGGTTTGATCAAGATCAGGGTATTTATCTTTTTTAGGTTTTTTCGCATCACTTGGCATTCTTTTTAGCGCAAGCTTATAAATACGATTAGCTTCATATTGATCGTTGTATAACTCTAACCATGTTTTCAGTTCTAAAAAACTCGACCTATGTTTTGAAGGGTGAAGTAGTTTTAAAGCCTCTACATGGCCCATAAGTATTAAATCTTCAAGTTTTGCGATATTTTTTTCACCATTCTTAAAATCTCCATTACGATAGTCGTTAAAAATTTCTTTATAAAGTTTGATATCGTTAACTGATAGAGCAAAAATATTTTTTGAAAAAAATATAAATAATAAAAATACTAAAACTCTCATGTTAACCCCCTAACTGCCTACTAATTTCCTTTAAATCTTCCCATGCATCTTTTTTTAGCTCAGGGTTGTTTATTAACATTAAGGGTTCATATAAAACTCTACATTTCTTAGGAGTATTATCATTCGGAGTATTAAAATCAAACCACTTCCCTCTTAAAGACATTGAAGACAAATCAGTAGCAAGTAACATTTTTATACAAAGGTTAGAGATTATTATTAAAAATTTTGGATTCAATATTTCAATAATTCGATAATTGACGATCTGCATCAATGAATTAAAAGAGTCGCTCTCATCTATTTTTTCTAACCCTCTAGGTATATAAGAGCATAAAGCTATCTTTTCTCTATTTAATTTTATCCCCTCTAGCATTTTATCAAATAATTGACCCGGATCTCCGTCTAAAATTTTATTATCATTCACTCCACATTTGCCGAACATAAATAGTATTTTTGAATTTTTTTTCCCCTCAATAAGATTAATTTTTATTTTATTATTCTTTATAAAAGTATCATTTAAATAACCCTCAAGGTCTTCAAGGGTTTGGGCATCATTCGGTGAAATATTTGGGTTTAATTTATTATTTATATTTTGATTATTATTTGAAATATATTGTTTATCAGGATTTTTTTGATACTCATTTAAATTCATCAATTCCAAAAGAATGTTTTTTTGATACTGTCTAGAAGTTGTCATGCTTAACTTTTTAAAAATATTTCTATTTATATTTTGTTTTCTGCAAGTTGTATATTCTAATGCTAGTCAGATTACACCCACTAAAGATAATCAGATACTAAGTTCTATTTATTCAGAATTTAATAATGATTTTATAACTTGGGGTGAGCTTCCAAAGTATAAAGAATTTTCAGACTCATCGAGTTATCTGTTAAATAAAATAATTTCTGGTGATATCGACATTGTTGATAATATTGATGAAAATAATAACTTTTCATTAGAATTAATTAAAACGTTAAAAAATTTAAATAGGAATTATTGCTCTAAGTTATCATTTGAAAACCCCAAATATATTTTTGAAGAGGTGATGCTTAACAGTTTCAATTTCTGGATGTCATATTGTAATCAAGAAGATTTTTCTAATAATTCTCTAGATCAAAAATTGAATTTAATTGATAATCGTTTTCAAAATGTACAATTTATTAATAGGTTGTATCTTTATTTTTTAGAAAATGAAGAGGAGGGTATTTTAAACCTATACAAAGAAGTAGAAGTAAGTGATATTCTTTATAGCCTCAATTCTAAAGAAGTTATTTTAACTAAAAATATTTTTACTAAAAAAAATCTTGATTTTAATAATGGAAATTTTTTTCAAAAATATAATTCTTTTAGTGGCTTAACTTTAGAATTAGATCAGGCTTATCAAATAAATGACTTTAGAGACTTAATCTATTCACAAGTTTTTCAAACAGGCATATATTATTTTTATGCTCAGCAATATAGTGATGCTATTGCATTATTATCCTATTTAGAATTCATCGATAAAAAAAATAAAGATTTTTATACTTTCAAAAAATTATCTTTATTGTCTGAATTTATAAAAGATGAAAAATTGATTACTAAAATTAAAGAACAAAACTTTAATAATATAAAATTTGATTTTTTTAAAAAACATTTATTGATTACACTGATGACTGAGAATGATTTCAATTTTGATGAACTGACATCGTTACAGACAGATTTTAACAACTTTAATGAATGGCAAAAGCTTGAATTAAATTTAGAAATTGCTTTTGAAATGTATAGGCGCAATGAAAATTTAATTGCCTTAAATTTTATAGAAGATTGTTGCATTAATTTAATTGATACATCACAAGATCCAATTCACTTATTTAAGTATGGAATATTATTAGAACGTAATGAAAAAACAAAAAAGGCAGAAAAAATTATAAAAAGAAGTATTGATTTATCTGATAATAGCTACCCATACATTTTAAATTATTTAGCCTATTTATGGGTAGAAAATAACGAAAATCTTGATGAGGCAGAACAAATGCTTTTACAGGCAGTAGAGGACTCAAATTATAAAGATGGAGCGATTTTAGATAGTCTGGGTTGGCTTTATTTTAAAAAAAATAATATCGAATTGGCAGAAAAATGGGTGCATCAAGCTTATTTAATGGAACCCGCGGAGCCAGAAATAATTGATCATCTTTCTCAAATCTACAAAAAACAAGGCAGGGATAAAGAGTCTCTTTTTTTAGATAATAAAATAATTTTATTTCATAATGATTATTATAAATATCAAGAAATAGTTAATAGATATGAGGGTTAAACTTCTATCTCCTGCAAAAATTAATCAAACTTTAAAGATTTTAGCCTATAATAAATTTGAAAAAAAACATCAACTAAGATCTAAAGTAAATATACTAAAGCTTGCAGATGAAATTACTATTTCAAACAGTAAAAAACTTACTATTAATTATTATTGTAATAAAAAAAAAATCATTATTCAGAATGATATAATTTATAAAACAATTAAATTTTTTGATCAAAAATATTTTAAAAGTTCAAATTTTAAAATTAAAATAAAAAAAAATATTCCCATTGGATATGGTCTTGGCGGAGGCTCTTCAAATGCAGCTACAATTTTAAAATTTTTATACAAGTACTATAATTTATCTGATTTAAGTTTTTATAAAGATGCACCTTTCATCGGATCTGATGTATTACTATTTATAAATCAATCTCCAAAAATTATTGATGGTCTTAAAAAAGCCAGATCTATCTTCAATTCAATTAATAAACCAGCCAGATGGAAAAAAGTCTTTTTAATTTTTCCTCAAAAAAAGAATATTACAAAAGCTATATTCCAAGAATATTTGAATAAAAAAAATAAATATTTAAAGTTAACAAAGGTTAAAAATGATTTGATTTACGCTGCTTTTGATAAAAATAAAGAAATGAAGAAGATTTATAATTTTATG
Organism: uncultured Alphaproteobacteria bacterium; assembly: GCA_964422765.1. Taxonomy (GTDB): domain Bacteria; phylum Pseudomonadota; class Alphaproteobacteria; order HIMB59; family HIMB59; genus HIMB59. Next base: position 26,036 of record CAYRCI010000002.1, read on the forward strand.
AATGATTTGAGAGTAAATTTTAAAAATTTTGGTATGACCGGCAGTGGTTCATGCCTTTTCGTTTCATATAAATCAATTTCAGCTGAAAAGACAATAAATACACTTTTTTCTGTTTATTTCCCGTTTGTTAGAATTGAAAAAACCTATTATTTCGGATAAGTTCTTAAAATCTTGATGGGGCGTAGCCAAGCGGTAAGGCACCGGTTTTTGGTATCGGCATGCGTAGGTTCGAATCCTACCGCCCCAGCCATTTTTCGGATAAAACAATAGCATTTAACCCTATGAACAATTCATTGATACTATCTTTAAAAGAGGTCTTCGTCAGTTATCATAAAAATGAAATTTTTAAAGATATTGACCTGAATATTCACCGAAGAGATTTTATTGCACTAGTTGGAAAAAACGGTGCAGGAAAGTCTACGCTTATGAATGTAATCTCCGGTTTGCATGAAATTGATAATGGAGAGATATGGCATATAGAAAATATTGCTGTGAATTATTTTAATCAAAACTTTATTTTTAACAACGAGGAAAACTCAATTGAAAATGAAATTAAATCTTCTTTAAGTACTGACATTGAAGAATATGAAATAGATATTTTTTGTAATTATTTACAACTCTCTAAAGAAGAAAAAATTATAAATTTATCTGGTGGCCAGAAAAAAAGAGTAGCCTTGATTAAAACATTAATAAAAAAATCTGATATTCTTTTATTAGATGAACCAACTAATCATTTAGACTTAGATACTATAATTTGGTTAGAAAATTATTTAAAGAAACTTGATTGTTCAATTATTTGTGTTAGCCACGATAGACAATTTTTAAAAAACTTTACAAATAAAATTTTTTGGATCGATAGAACCCAAATTAAAATTAATAATAATGGTTATTCTGATTTTGAAAATTGGTCTAACTTTTTATTAGAACAGGAAGAAAGAGAGCTTCAAAACCGTAAACAATTTGTCAATATTGAAATGAATTGGGCGAACAGGGGTGTTAAAGCAAGGGTGAAACGAAATAGCAGGCGTTTAGAACAAGCTAGAGAGTTGAGAGATAATCTAGAAGAAGATATTAGCGCTTTTAAAAAAGCTACGAGAAAAATTCAAATTAATAAAGTTGAAGATGAAAGCAAAAACTTTAAACACGTAGCAGAGTTTTATAACGCAGGTTTTTATTACAACGGTAAAAACCCAAAGAAAATCTTGGATGGTTTTAATTTTAAAATTAATAAAAAAGATAGAATCGGCCTTTTGGGTAGTAACGGATCAGGAAAATCAACCTTTTTAAAAATTTTACTTCAAGAAATAGACCTTCTAGAGGGTTCTTTAAAAATAAGAAATGAGCTTGAGTTTTCATATTTTGATCAGCTAAGAATCGATTTGAAGGATAATTTGCCTATTAAAAAAATCCTAGTTCCTTCAGGGGGTGATTATTTAAATATTAATGGTCGTGAGCGCCATGTTTGTAGTTATTTGAAAGATTTTCACTTTGATCCCTCTAAAGCAAATGACCCAGTTGGAAGTTTATCAGGAGGGATGAAAAATAGATTGCTCCTGTCAAAAGTTTTATCTAATCCTAAAAGTGGCCTTATACTGGACGAACCAACTAATGATCTTGATATTGATACTCTAGAGTTAGTAGAGTCTATACTTTCAACTTATAATGGAACATTAATTATTGTTTCACATAATAGAGATTTTTTAGATAAGCTTGTAAATAAAATATTATTTTTCAAAGGCAACGGTGAAGTGATCATATTTAATGGTGGATATTCTGATTTTCTTTTAAATCAAGAGAACTTAATTCAAACTGAAGTCAAAAATAATTTTGATATTAAGCCTACTAGTTCTAATAAAGATAAAAGTAATAATAAATTAACATATAAGTTAAAGTTTGAATTAGAGAATTTACCCAAAGAGATCGATAAGATTAAAGAAGAAATTATTGGAACGGAATCTCTGCTATCTAACCCTAATTTATATACTGAAAATTATGAGTTATTTTTAAAAAGTTCTGAAAAAATTGGAATTTTACAAAAAGATTTAGAGAAAAAGGAAGAGAGGTGGTTGGATTTAATTGAGCTTGAGGAAAGAAGTGATCTATAAATCTCAAATAGACACAATCCTGACCAAATCAGGTTTAAATAAATTATTTGAAAATTTTGAAATAGATTTTCAACAAACTTATTTTGTTGGGGGCGTTGTTAGATCAATTTTTTTTAAAGAACAAGACTGTTATGACTTAGACATAGTAGTCCCTAAATTAAAAGAAAATATGGTTAATTTTTTATCTCAAAATTATGAAGTTCAATACTATCCCAGCTATAAAAGCTTATGTTTTAAAAATCAAAACTACGAAATTCAAATTAATTCTTTTAGAAAAGATATCTCTTCTACTGGCAGACATGCAAAAACAATTGAAACTTCAAGTTTAAAAGAAGACTCAAAGCGAAGAGATTTTACAATCAATAGTGTTTATTTAAATTTAAATGGAGAAGTGTTTGATTTTTATTCAGGTATTGAACACCTAAAAAAAAATTTAGTGAAATTTATTTTTGATCCAATTGATCAGATACAAAAAGATTATCTTAGAGCAATAAGATATATTCGCTTTTTATCATTATTTAAGAATCCCTTAACGGAAAGTTTAGATATCGAGGCTATTTTATTACTTTCTAAAAATATTTTTGAGTTTGTAAAAAAAAATAAAATAAAGGAGGAATTTAGTAAGTTATCAAAAATGCCCTACCCAAAAAATTCTTTAAAATTTATTCAAGATCACAAAGAATTGAATCGACTTCTAGAGTTTTTAAAATGATGCGATTATAGAAGAGGCAACTATTGCAACTGAGGTTGCAAGATTAAGTGATCTTGTTTTATTGTTCATAGGAATTATAATTTTATCGGTTATAGTTTCATGTATGTAATTTGGAACCCCGGCTGTTTCTTTACCAAACACTACAATATCATTCTCAAAAAATTTAAATTTATACAAGCTATTTTGAGTTTTAGTGGTTGCTAAAATTACTCTCTGTTTATTGGTTATACTATAATTACAAAAATTATCCCAGCTAGCATGTTTAATTAAATGACAATGATTAATATAATCCATTACCGCGCCTTTGAATCTTTTATCTGTCATCGAGAAAGATAGGGGTTCAATTATATGGAGAGGGAATTCTAGACAAGCTGATGTGCGTATAATAACACCAAGGTTTTGTGGCATATCAGGCTGATAGAGACAAATTGAAAAATTATGCGTCATGATGACTACTACTTATGATACATCTTACCAATAAAATCCTTATAAATTAAATATTCTTATGTCTGAACAAAATAAACCAAGAAGAGATTTTATTAAACTTGCCAGTATGACCCTTGGTGGGGTCGGCGCAGCGAGTCTTGCTATCCCATTCATAACCAGTATGAATCCTGGAAAAGATACTCTTGCATTAGCTTCCACTGAGATCGATTTATCACCTTTAAAAGAAGGTCAAAGTTTAACAATTATTTGGAGAGGTAAACCAGTTTTTATTAAACATAGAACACCCGCAGAAATTGAACAGGCAAAAAATGTTGCATTGGCAGACTTAAAAGATGCAGAAGAGGACTCTAATAGAGTTCAAGATAATAAATGGTTAGTTGTTTTAGGGGTATGTACCCATTTAGGGTGTGTTCCTTTAGGTCAGAAAACAACTGATGTAAAAGGTGATTTTGGTGGATGGTTTTGTCCCTGCCATGGATCACACTATGATACCTCAGGCAGAATTCGAAAAGGCCCGGCTCCAAAAAATTTGCCGGTTCCTCCATATGTATTTTTATCAGAAAGTAAAATTAAAATAGGTTAAACAATAAAATGAGCGCAAACGATCCACAAGGTTATAAAAAAACTCTCAGTTCTCCTTATACAGGCATAAAAGGTTGGATAGACTCCCGTCTTCCACTTATTAGAATGATGGAAGCTGAGTATCTTAAATTTCCGGTTCCTAAATCTTTAAATTATTTCTGGTCGTTTGGCGGCATTGCTATGTTTTGTTTAATTGGATTGATTCTATCTGGGATATTTTTGGGATTTCATTATAAGCCATCAGCTGATGATGCGTTTAATTCTGTTGAGAGGATAATGAGAGATGTTAATTATGGCTGGCTTATTCGATATCTTCATGCAAACTTAGTCTCTTTCTTTTTTATTGCAACTTACATTCATATATTCAGGGCACTGTATTTTGGTTCCTATAAAGCCCCGAGAGAATTAGTTTTCATATTTGGACTTTTAATGTTTTTCCTTATGATGGGGACAGCTTTCCTTGGTTATACTTTACCATGGGGACAAATGTCATATTGGGGAGCAACAGTTATCACAAATCTTTTTTCTGCAATTCCATTTGTTGGTGATGCAATCTTAACTGTTTTATTGGGAGATTTTAACGTCGGAGACGCTACTATTAATCGTTTTTACGTTCTTCACTGGTTATTAGCTTTTGCTATTTTAGGTCTAGTGATATTCCACGTTATTACTTTGCATATGACCGGGTCTAATAACCCAACTGGATCTGAACCACAAAGCTGGGATGAGACCCTCACTTTTCATCCTTACATCACAATCAAAGATTTAAATGCTACAATTCTTTTCTTCATCTTATTGGCTTTTGTTCTTTTTTATTATCCAAATATATTAGGACATTCAGATAATTATATTCGAGCTAACTCCATGGTAACGCCAGCCCATATTGTTCCTGAATGGTACTTTTTGCCATTCTATGCAATTCTTAGAGCCATTCCTGATAAATTAGGAGGTGTAATAGCTATGTTTAGTTCTATTGGTCTTTTAGCATTACTCCCTTGGCTAGACACATCAAAAGTTAGGTCATGTTTGTTTCGCCCGATTTGGAGAATTTGTGTATTACTATTTGCCTTAGATTTTTTTATTCTAATGTATATGGGAGGAAAACCTGCAGAGGGTATTTATGTAATTATTGCTAGATTTGGAACAGCCTATTGGTTTTTATTCCTTCTGGTACTTGCGCCTTTAGTAGGATTTCTTGAAACTCCCAAACAACCATTAACTATTTCCAATTACCTAAAAAGCAAGAAAGCATAAATGAAAAAAATAATTTCTTTATTTTTATTATTATTTTCAATAAACGCTTTCTCAGCTGGATCCTCTATAGAAATCCCTAAATATGACTGGTCATGGAAAGGTTTTTTTGGAACTTATGATAGAGCATCCGCACAAAGAGGTTTAAAAGTTTACAGAGAGGTCTGTGCCGGCTGTCATTCAATGAATTTAATTTCATACCGTAACTTGGAAGCATTGGGTTTTAGCGAAGCTCAAATCAAAGTGATAGCAGCAGACTATTTAATTCAAGATGGTCCAAATGATGAAGGAGATATGTTTGAAAGAGAAGCATTGCCTTCTGATAGGTTTGCTGATCCATATCCGAACATTCAAGCAGCAAGAGCGGCAAATAACGGTGCTCTACCGCCTGACTTATCTCTAATCGTAAAAGCTAGACCAAAAGGTGCAGATTACATTAAAGCTTTGTTACTAGGTTATACTGAAGCCCCTCAGGAGATAAATGTACCCGAGGGCCAATATTATAACAAATTTATGGAGGGCAATTTAATCGCAATGCCTTCGCCTCTATCCGAAGGTGCAGTAGAATATGATGATGGTACAGAAAGTACAGTTGACCAGATGGCAACTGATGTAACAACATTTCTGGCATGGGCTGCTGAACCAAGTCTTGAAGATAGAAAAAGAATTGGTCTAAAAGTTATGTTATTTTTAATAGTACTTTTTGTATTAGCTTATATCTCAAAGCAAAATATTTGGCGCGACGTTAAATATTAAAATTCTTTAAACGTTAAATAGGAAGTGCATAACATCTCCATCTTGGACAGCATATTCCTTGCCCTCTAGTCGGAGTTTACCTTTTTCCTTAGCACCAACTTCACCTTTAAATGCTACATAATCACTAAATGAAATTGTTTCTGCTCTAATAAATCCTTTTTCCATATCAGAGTGAATTGTTCCAGCTGCACTGGGAGCTAAATCACCTTTTGTAATCGTCCAAGCTCGTAATTCTTTCTCTCCGGCTGTAAAAAAGTTGATATAATTTAAAATCTCATAACCCTTTCTAATAACTCTTTTAAGTCCTGTTTCTTTTAAACCTAAACTCTCCAAAAATTCTTGTTTTTCACTATCCTCAATAATTTGAGAAATTTCCGATTCAATTTTTGCACTGATGAGTAATACTTCTGAATTATTTTGATTTGCATAGTCTTCAACTTTCTTGGTTAAATCATTTCCATTAACGGCAGAACCTTCATCTACATTGCAAATATATACAACTGGTTTTGTAGATATTAACTGATAGGTATTTAAATACTCTATTTCATTTTTTTCTAAATTATTAAGAAGTGTTTTTTCATTGGAAATAAGCTCAATAGATTTTTCTAAAATGTTAACTTTTTTTTTATCATCATCAGTTTTTTGTAACTTTTTTAATTTTTGATAGTTTTTTTCAAGAATATCTAGATCAGAAAGTGCAAGTTCAGCATTAATTATTTGAATATCGTCAATGGGATTAATCCTATTTTCAACATGTTGTATATCATCATCCTCAAAACATCTTACAATATGGAATAGAGCGTTAACTGATCGTATATGAGATAAAAAAGCATTTCCTAAACCCTCACCTTTAGATGCACCTTTGACAAGACCGGCGATGTCTACTATTTCAAAAGCGGCTGGGATAATTTTTTGTGGTTTACATATTTCAGCTAATTGATTGAGGCGGATATCCGGCACCCTAACCAATGAACTATTTGGATCAATAGTAGCAAAGGGATAGTTTGCAGCTAGTGCCTGTTCATTCTCACATAAAGCATTGAATAAAGTTGATTTGCCAACATTGGGTAGTCCTATAATTCCACATTTCATTTTTTTTACACTCCTAAATTTGATAAATGCTTGGAAACAAAAATTTGAGACATATTTAAATAAATAACTTCGCATAAAGTCATCAATTGTTTTCTTTCATCAGTTTTAAAATTACCTAAAACGTGTTTGGTGACTAAATCTTTATGGCCAGGATGTCCAATGCCAATTCTTAATTTCCAATAATTATCTCCAATTTTACTTGAAATACTTCTTAATCCGTTATGACCTGCATTTCCTCCGGCAAACTTTATTTTTATCTCCCCCAGATCCAAATCTAATTCATCATAAAGAACAAAAATTTCATCATTTTTATTTAATTTACTTGATTTTAAACTTAATAACGCACTTCCTGACTCATTCATATATGTTTCAGAGAGAACTATTTGACAATCTACTTCATCTAACTTAAATGCATTTGAAATCTTATAGTGACTAAATTTTTTAATCTTTAAATTTAGTTTTTCAATTAAGTATTGACCTAAAATCAAACCAGCATTATGGCGATTATTTTGGTGTTTTAGAGTTGGATTGCCTAAACAGAAAAGCGTTAGCATGAAGACATTCTATCAGAATGAGATGTCTATTCTTCTTCTTTCTTTTCTTCAGTTGCAGATTTTTCAGCAGTTTCAGCTGCCTCATCTGCTTGAGGTTCTTTTTCTACTTTAGGTGACTGAATGGTGGCTAACATGAAATCTCTACCAAGAATAGTAGGTTTCATACCTTCGCCAAGAGTAACGGCGCTTAAACGAATATCATCACCAATGTCTTTTCCTTCAAGTGAAATTACAAACTTTTCAGGGATATTATTTGCTAAACAGCTTAGTTCGATTTCTCTTCGAACAACGTTAAGAACTCCGCCTTGTTTAATTCCAGGAGAAAGATCACTATTAGTGAATTCTACAGGCGCATGAACAATAATTCTTGTTTTATCATCTACTCTTTGAAAATCTACATGGATAGGTTTGTTTTTGACCTTGTGTCTTTGAATGCTCTTAACAATGACTGCTTCTTTTTTATCTCCAATTTGAACTTCAAAGATTTTGGAATAAAAACCACCTTCTTCGAATCTCTTTTTGAGTTGAATTGTGTCCACTGCAACCATAACAGGATCAGCATTTCCACCATAAATTATTGAGGGTATAAAGCCCTCTTTTAAATAGGGAGCAGTATTCCCTTTTTTTCTTTCTTTTGCGGGTATATTTCCACTGATTTTCATAGGCTGAGTTTATACAACAATTTCAGGGATTAATCAAATAGAGAAGATATGGAACTCTCGTTATTTATCCGCATAATTGCCTCACCAAAAAGCTGTGCGACAGAGATATAGCGCATGGTTTTAGGCACTTCAAAAGTAGGCTTAATAGAGTTGGTGCAAACCATTTCTTCTAAAACGGAGCTATTAATATTATCTAAGGCTTTTCCTGAATAAACCCCATGTGAACAGTAACCATAGACTTCAGTAGCCCCTTTATCCTTTAAGGCAATAGCTGCATTGCATATAGTTCCACCAGAGTCGACGAGGTCATCTACAATAATACATCTCTTATTTTCAACATTACCAATCACATTCATTGCAGCAGATACGCCAGGAGAATCTCTTCGCTTGTCAATGATGGCTAAATCAGCATCAAGTTTTTTTGCAAAAGCCCTAGCTCGTATAACACCACCGACATCTGGAGAGACAAAGACTAAATTTTCATCTCGTTTATTTTTTTTTATGTCATTAATAAAGAGCGGGGCAGCATATAAATTATCTAAAGGGATATCAAAAAAACCTTGAATTTGCCCTGCATGAAGATCCATAGTTAAAACTCTATTGGCGCCTGCAGTTGTGATTAAATTTGCTACAAGTTTTGCTGAAATAGGGGTTCGAGGCCCTGTTTTTCTGTCTTGTCTTCCGTAGCCATAGTAGGGTAGTACAGCAGTAATTCTTTTTGCGGAGCCTCTTTTTAAAGCGTCGATTGCAACCAATAACTCCATTAGGTTATCATTGGCAGGAAATGAAGTTGATTGTATTAAAAATACATCCTCCCCTCGCACGTTTTCAGCTATCTCTACAAATATTTCCTTATCAGAAAATCTTGTCATACTTGAGTCAACCAACGGGCACTTAGTATATTCTGAAATTTCTTTAGACAGTTCTATATTACTATTACCGGAAATAATCTTCATGGGACTATGTTTATATATTAAAATATATTACCATACAAAAGTTAATTTATTGAGACTAGGCTAATATTTCTCCCATAATCTTTTAATTTTTTATGACAACTTAATCTGTAACTAAAATAGTTAATATCTCTATAAGTATTTTTTCTAGTATCATTTATTTGATCAATGCCAAGATATTTGAGTCTTGATTTTGCTGCCTTGGGTAGATCGAAAAAAAATTTGTTTCTTGATTTTGAGATATATTTTAAATCATTTTCTTTGAGATTTTGAACAAATTTCTCAGAAACTTCATACGAATTTCTTCTTATGCAAGGCCCAATAGTTGCTTTTATATTTTTAGATAAAGAACCTATTTGTATCATTTTATTGACAGTATTTTCAATTACCCCTGACACTAAACCCTTCCATCCAGCATGACAAATTCCAATAATCAGTTTTGAAGAGTCTGTAAAAATTATTGGAATACAATCCGCAGTGGTAACTCCTAGAATAAGATTACGGTTTTTAGTAACAAGGGCATCACAAAGAAATTTTCCTTTAGAGCTATTCACAATTATGCATTTATTTGAATGTGATTGTGTAGGCATAACTAATTGTTTACTAGACTTTGTAATAGCGCTCATAGCTATGTTTAAATTCATTTTAACATTTTCTGGACGATCCAAAGATTTTATTCCGCAATTTAAAGATTTATAAATTCCTTTAGATACGCCATAGTTTTTAGTAAAAAATTTATACTTAATTTTTTTCAACAGGTTGATCCAAAAGATATATTTAAAAAAATATCACCCATATTTTCAAATTCACTAGATGTAATCATCTTATGAGCTTTATTGAAGCTTTCTTTGTCTATGTCTCTTATATCCTTTGTAAGAAAATTATTTATTAGGTTTTTTTGAGAGGTAATAACTGGATCTAAAGATTTAAATATTTTTTTAATGAGTTCAAAATTCACGCTAAAAGAATAATCAACTCCTTCAAAGCATTCAAAAAGATTTATTTTTTGCTGATTGGAAATTAATCTAAGTGTGCTAGTTTTAGGTAGAGAGTTATACCCATAGTCTGTAGCTGTAAAATAAAAATCTTGATTTAATATTCTTTTAAGATTCTCCAATAAATTTAAAATTAAATTAGAATGTTCGATTATTTCACCATCTTTGAAAGTATAATCAGAATAAAATCTTAATATGTAATTAGACAATTCAGTATTTTCTCTAATTAACTGAAACTTCCCATCCTTATAAGTTATTTTTATTTCATAAAATTGATGATTACTGTAAATAAATTGCCTACTTCCAAAAGCATCAAAGAACTCATTTGAATATATAAAAACTACCTCATCATCATTAAAAGAAACTTCATTTAGATTTTTAAATATTTGGCAAGAATAGGGCATCGAATTTTGAATTTTCTTCTCAAAGTATTTACTTCTCTCTAATAAAGATATCTGAGAGATCTCTATTTTTTTTTGGTTTAAATAACGCCATATATCTCTAGTTAAAAGCCCATTCCCAGGCCCCATTTCCAACAAATGCACTTTATTTACCAATGGAAATTTGGATAAAAATTGCTCACATAAACAAAAGCCAAATATTGATGAAATTTCTGGTGTTGTTATAAAATGACCATTTCTGCCGATTTTTTCATTTTCAATTAAATTGTAAAATCCCTTCTCATCATCGAAATTTGAGATTTCTACAAAGTCTTGAATGTTTATCGATCCAAGCCCTCCTATGAGGGTTTTAATTTTTTTCTCTATAGACATAATTCAATATAAGCATTCCTCCAATAATCATTGGAATAGATAAAATCTGACCTTGAGAGAAATAACTAAATTTAAGGCCTATCTGTAGATCAGGTTGCCTAGTAAATTCTATTAAAAAACGAACTATCCCGTAGTTTATTAGAAATACCCCTCCAAGACTTCCAGATTTTAATTTAAATTTGAAATGTAATATTGTTAAAATAATTAACGGTATTAAACCCTCAAATAGTGCTTCATAGATTTGAGATAAGTGCCTATAAATTTCTTCATTAGGATATTTAATGCTAATGAAAAATTCTGTTTTTCTTCCAACTAATTCTTGATTTAAAAAATTAGCTATCCTACCTAGAAAAATACCTAGGGGAGCTGTCAAGCTTCCTAAATCAGCCATTAGCAAAATAGAATTATTATTTTTTTTACAGAATAAAAAAATACCTAATATGATTCCACAAAGAGCACCGTGAAATGACATTCCTCCTTCCCATACTTTTAATATTTCTAAAGGGTAATCTAAATAGTAAGTAAAATTATAAAATAAAACATATCCTAATCGCCCACCGATTATTACTGATATGAACATATAAAAAAAAAGATCATCAAATTTTTTTTTATCTAAATTAAAAAAGGAGAAATATTTTTTGGTAAAAAAATAAAAGTAAATAAATCCCGAAATATAGGCTAAACTGTACCATCGTATGCCAAATCCTAAGAAACTAAAAGCTACAGGTGATAAAAATTCTGGATATTCAAACACTGTGAAAAGTAATAATATAAGTTACATTAGTAACAAAGATAAACTTTATCTAAAACTTACTAAAATTATTGATATTTCCCTTAATACCTATGAATTGGTCAAAGTGTTTAATTCAGACTTAAACAAATTAAAAAAATATTTATTTCAACCTAAATCAAAGTAAATCAGTATTTTACTAACAATTTAATACTATATCTAGTATGTTTTAACAGCCGATATGTGATATATATGGTGTATGTCAAATAAAAACATTGATTCTAGCCCAATATCAGTTTTAGAAGATATTTTTAATGTGAAGCAAGAAAATGTGAAATCTGCTTTAAAATCAGAAATTTCTTTATTGACCGAAATTCATGAGCAAAAGGTAATTATGGATTTTCAATGGATTAAAGACCTAAACGTTCTAATTACATCCTTCAGTATTGATAATTATGAATACAGTTTTCTAACTCAACATATCAATAAAATTAATAATAATCTTATAATTGGAACTTTAAGACAGGTTTCTAATAACAAAATTGTTTATAAACATAGCTTGCCTATTTCTGGCAATGCCTCATCCGCTGATATTCGAAAATATTTAGAAAATATTTTATCAGAATTTAATCACTTGGTTTCAGTGCTTTTAAAGAGCGATAAAGTTTTTCAGCAATCGCATAATTTAATTAATCAAAAAATCATTGGCCACGCCTAAATATAAAGTTCTTTTTGTAGGTTTCGGCCATCTCGCTAAGTCTTTGCTTTCAAAGCAATTCCTTCAAATATCTACAGTTCATGCGGTTAATTCAAAGAAAAAGTTTTTTCATGTTAATATGAATAAAAGTTTAAAAAATCTAAATCAGAGCTATGATTATGTTTTTTTATTAGTAAAACCAAATACATTTCAAGAAGCGGGTTATACATTTAAAGATTATATAGGCAAAAACTCAATTGTTATTTCATGTATAGCGGGAGTTTTAAGTAAAACCCTAGCGAAGAAGCTAAGCACAGATAAAATTATTAGGATTATGCCGAATGTAATGGCTAAATCAAATAAGTCACAAACATCCTTATTCACTAAAAATAAAAAATTAATTGATACAAACTTAAAAAAATTACTAAGTCCATTGGGAAATTTAATTTATGCCAGTCAAGAAGATCAAATGAATTTGGCAACATCTATTTATGGCAGTGGTCCTGCGTTTATAGCTTTTTTATTAAATGCATATATTTTAGCTGCCAAAGAAATTGATAAATCTAAGCAACTAAAAGAATCTCAACTTTTAGATTTAATTAAAAGTGTATTGGAGATTAATCGCTCCTCAAAAGACCTTCAAAATTTTATAAGTTCAATCGCTAGTAAAAAGGGAACAACGCAAGCCGGAGTAAGGTACCTCGAGTCTCAAAATATAAAAAAAACATTGTACACTACTTTGTTAAGGGCTTATAAACGTGCTAAGGAACTTAGCATTGAAGTCAAATAAATTAACTATATCGCATTTAAAAAAGTTAAATAACATAGCGCATTCTGAGAAGTTTTTACATAAAATAAAGATATTGGATAAGCGATATGCTGATTTTGAAAATTTTCTTGAAGATTTAGAAATTACTCTAAATTCAAAAATAGCAATACCTGGTAAAATGCTTAACTTACAAGATAAAATATTTGAAGGCATTACCAATCGACTTGATTGTCTTTATGAAATCAAGAATATTGCTATTCGTATTTATTTAGAGTCTCAAAAAAACCCCAAATATTTTTTGACACTTAGTAAGTCTATAAATTTATATTTTTCAAAATTTTTAAATAACCCATTTGAAATTGCTATGGCATTTGCTGTTTATGGCATAGCGTTTAATTCATGGATTGAGGATAATGAAGATATGGATAAAACTATGGCAGTAATTGGAAATACCTTTGATTATTATAATAGATTTAAATCTTATATTGCTAAATGAGTATTCAATATTCAGATTTTGAAAAAGTAGACATTAGGGTGGGAACCGTTGTTGAAGCAAGTCTTAATGAAAAATCGATCAAGCCTAGTTTGGTGTTAATTATAGATTTTGGCAACGTTTTAGGTTTAAAAAAAACGTCTGCTCAACTGACTAAGCATTATAAGCCTGAAGACTTAATTGGGAAGCAAGTAGCCGCAGTTACCAATTTTCCTGCTAAACAAATAGGGAAAATGATATCTGAAGTTTTGGTTTTAGGTTTTCCCGATGAAGATAATCAACCAGTTTTAGTTATGCCAACAAAAAAAATTGAAAATGGTGGAAAGCTTTTTTAATTACTAATTGAAACCGATAAGTTGATTATTACTTTCAATCCTCCATATAAAGATTTTTCAAATTTCAATTCACCACTGTTTAACTTGATCAATTTTTGAACTATGGAAAGTCCTAATCCCGTTCCTTGGTTTAACTGTTCTGTACCTTTTGTAAAAGGTTTAACTAATTGTTCATTTGAAAGTGATGTACCTGGACCATCATCTTCAATAATAATTACCCATATATCTTTTTTAAAGTAAGAAGTAAGGAAAATTTGATTTGCAAATTTATTTGCATTATCAAGTATATTAACTATTGCACGAGTTAATTGATTTTTTCTAATTAAAATAAGCTGATTTTCATTTTTAATAATGTTTAATTTCTTATAATTTTTTGCAATTTCAAAAATTAGAAATTTGCTCTCGATGTCATCTAAATTCTCATTTCTTTCATTTTTGATAAAATCAAGATAGTGATTAAGCATTGTATTCATCTCTAAAATATTTTTAGAAATTGAATTTTTGAGTTGCTCATTATTAAGTTCCTCAATCATTAAATTTATTCTTGTTAATGGTGTCTTTAAATCATGACTTATCCCTGCAAGCATATTTCTTTGATTTTCAATAGTTCCAGTAATGTTATTTTGCATGTTATTAAAATCTCTTATTAAACCTCTCACTTCTGATGAACCAGTTGGCTTTAAATTAGGAGTTTCAATCCCCCTTCCAAAACTTCTTGTTATAATACCTAGCCGTTTTAAAGGCTGAATTTGTTTTTTAATAAAAAAATAGGATATTAAAGATAAAATTATACTAATGGTTATTGTCCATATAAAAAAACCACTAACTGATTTTAGTTCTATTCTTTTTCTTGGGACTAAATAATAATATTTTGGATCCCGCTCATCAAAAAAAATAAAATAAATATCATTCTGATAAGCTTTATAGGTAGGAGATATTTGTGAAAGTGTTTGATTAATTCTTTTCTTAAAAATCCAATTAGTAATATCTTCAATCTCATTTGTATCAAACTCTTCTGATCTTATAATTTGTAGGGTATTTGCAAATAAATTTATTTCTGATGAGTCTTTATTCAGCTCTAAGATCTTGATCTCATTTGTAATAGCCTGAGCATTTCTTTTAATTACTAAATCCCAATGCAATTCAAAGAATATAATTATCCCAATAATTTGGACCAATACTATTGGTATTGTAATTAAATAAACTGACCTTGCTAATAAACTACCTGAAAAGTTATTCCAATTAAACATTAAATAAAGATTTTGTAACCTTTCCCATGGACGGAACGAATGAGGTCATCAATTTGACATTCTTTTTTTAATTTTAATCTTAATCTTGATATTTGCATGTCGCCACTTCTGGATAAAAAGTCTAGCCCTAGCTCTGTATTTAAAAGATCTCTGGTTAGATATTGATGAGAATTATTAATTAATAATTTAAGAATTTTTAATTCGTTGCTCGATAGATTTATTTTATTACCGTTATAAAGTAGTTGCTCTTTTTTTAAGTCAAATTGTGTATTTTCACCTAACTGAACAATATCCAAAGAGTGTTTCTTAGCTATATTTTTTTTAATCTTAAGTATTAATTCCCTTGCATCAAAAGGTTTACCAACATAGTCATCTGCGCCTAGTTCTAATCCTGCAATGCGATCATCTACTGTGCTTAATGCAGATAAAAATATAACAGGTGTATTGATTCTATCCTTAATTGAATCTTTGTAAAAATCTAACCCTGTACTATCAGGAAGCATTACATCTAAGATAATTAAATCAAAAATAAAAAGTTCAATTAATTTGTTCGCCTCTTCAATATTATTAGCTTTTGATACTAAATAATTATTATTCTTAAGAAGTTTTTCAATTAATTCTTGAAGACTTTCATCATCTTCAACTAATAAAATATGTTGTTCATTAATCATATGTTTTCAATGATATTGATAAAACCAGACATATTTTTTGGGTCTGTTTTTTGAAAAAGTTGAATAATTTTTTCATTTACTCTATTGATTGTTTTATCCATTAGGTCTTTGCCTTGATTGGTTAATAAAATTTCTTTATTTTTAATTTCAATAATATTTTTTTTTTCTAATTCTTTAAAAATTAAATTTAAGTTTTGTTTTTTGACAAAAATTTTATTGGCTATATCTGTTTTTTTTTTAAATTTTTTTTGTATTTCTAATAATACCAACAACTCATTAAAAGTAAGACCATTCAATTCACAGCAAGTCTGTATTTCTCTTTGAAGAGATTTATAAGATCGATGAAATCCAAGAATGATTTGTAAGATATTTTCTTTTTTAAAGTAAAGCGTATCTGCAAAATTAGAATTCATCCTATTCAATTTATAAATTATATTGTGAAAACATCTAAATAATATTACATTATTTCGAATTATGGAAATCATCCCTTTTGATAAACGTATAGGCTTTATTTGGTACAATGGTGATTTTGTTGAATGGCAAAATGCTACAACCCACGTTTTAAACCATGGGTTACACTATGGTAGTTGTGTATTTGAGGGTTTACGCGTCTATGGTGAAAAAATTTATAAATTAGAAGAGCACACTAAAAGATTATTTCACTCAGCATCGAGGATGGGCATTGAAATTCCTTTTTCGATGGATCATTTAAACGATGCCCAAGAAGAGACCATAAAAAAAATGAATATTAAATATGGTTATATTAGACCCGTTATTTGGAGGGGTAGTGAAATGATGGCTATCTCGGCACAAAAAAATAAAATCAATGTTGCTATAGCTACATGGGAGTGGCCTAATTATTTTTCCAAAGAAGATAGACTAAAGGGAATTGCACTTCAAACTGCAGAGTGGAGAAGGCCTCCGCCTAACACAATTCCAACAGATGCTAAAGCTGCAGGGTTGTATATGATCTGTACACTAAGTAAGCATAAAGCAGAACAAAATGGCTACACTGATGCATTAATGTTGGATTACAAAGGAAGAGTAAGTGAGTCAACCGGTTCTAATATCTTTTTCGTTATAGACGGTGAGATTCATACACCTATTCCAGATTGTTTTTTAAATGGTATTACACGACAGACTGTTATTCAAATAGCAGAACAACAAGGGTTAAAAGTTATAGTCAGAGATATATATCCTGATGAAATCAGTAAGGCTGATGAAATATTTTTAACCGGTTCTGCAGTTGAAGTTACTCCAGTAGGTAAAATTGATAACCATTTCTTTAAAGTTGGTAAAATTACCTCTACCATTGCCGATCTTTACATGAAAGAAGTAGACCCAAATTATACAAGTTAGGCGATTACGTCTTTCCACATTAAAAATTTTTTTTGATCTTTTTCTTTTGCCTGAATGGGTATTTGTTCATTCCCGGTAATATTAAACTTCCAAAAAGCAGCATCAATTTTTAAATAATCAATTATGAATTCACAAGATTTGATAGCGTCAGATCTATGATTGGAAGATGTTAAAACTAAAACAATTTTTTCACCCACTAACAAATTTCCCACTCGATGAATGATTACACACTCATTAAGTTTCCAATATTTTATTGCCTTGGATTGTATTTGGGATAGTTGTTGGTAGGCTAGTTTCTCATAACATTCCAAAAAAATTCCATTTATTTTTTGATTTTTTTCAATATCTGATCTTACAGTGCCAAGAAAAAAACTATAGGCGCCGTTTGTAGAGTTTGTAATTTTATTAAACTCTTCTTCTAAATTAAAAGATTCAGTAGTAATTCTGATCATTAACCACCTGTAACAGGAGGTAAAAACGCTATTTCATCCCCTTCTTGTAGATTTATATTTTCATTATTAATTTCAATTAAATTTAAAAAAAATTTTGTACTTTTATCTTCAAATATCTCTTCAAAAATAACATCTTTTTCGATTAAAAAAGGTTTAAGTTTTTTAAAGGTGATTTTTTCTTTTACCTCAATTAACTCTTCGCCTCTCTTCAATTTTACTCTAATCCAAGAGAAGTATTTTAATTTGATCTTCAAAGGTTTTTAAGACCTGAGGCAAGATAGTTGTAACCAGACAATAGAGTTATTATTGCAGATACCCAAAGCGTTGTTAAACCTAGGTCCCAAATATAATCATTTAAATCAAAACCCATTCCAATAATTAGTATAGATAAGCTAATCATTTGAAATGTTGTTTTATATTTTGCTAATCTGCTTACGGGCATATCCGTGTTGTGTTTTGCTAAAAATTCTCTAAGCCCTGATATTGCTATTTCACGAAGTAAAATGATAATTGCCGGCACTACATGAATATTTACGATAACGCGGGTTTCAATTAAAACAATTATGACAGAAGCTATAAGCAATTTATCAGCGATAGGATCAAGTAAGGTCCCAAGTTTGGATGATTGATTGAGCGTTCTCGCTAAATACCCATCAAAATAATCTGAAATAGATGAAATAATGAATAAACCACCTGCTATCAAAACAATATTTGAATTGTCAGAAAACAATAAATATAAAATAATGGGAATTAGAATAATTCTAACAAAGGTTATTATATTGGGAATGGTGTAAATATTATTCATTAATTTTATCTAATATATCTTTAATATTTTTTTTGTTTAGTCCTTTAATTTGCTGAAGTTCTAATGTACTGGCGCTCCTCAAATTTTGAATACTTCCAAAAAAATTAATAATTCTCATTTTTTTTATTTTACCAATACCCTGAACACCATCTAGGATACTTGTTTTTAAAGATTCGGACATACGTTTTAAGCTATTTTTCTTCGATAGGGTATGAGCCTTGTCTCTCATCTTTTGTATGAAACCCTCTACTTGAGGAGAGTCTTTCAAAGAGATATTTTTTTGATTTATTGTATGGTAGCGATCAAATCGGTAGTCTCTCTTATGACCCTTAGATACACCAATAATCAATATTTTATTATCTAATTCATATTTTTGAAGAACCTCATGGCAAATTTTAATATAGGGATGCCCGCCATCAATTATAATAATATCAGGGTTGGTCTTGTCCTCTTTTGAAAATCTAGCTTCAAAAACTTTTTTCATCAAGTCAGCATCACCAAATTTCTTTAAATCGAAATCTTTAAATTTATAGGTTCGAGAGTCTCTAATGCTAAAACCCTCTTGATTAAAGACGACATAGGAAGCTACTGCGTAATTATTAGCAAAGAAGCTATTATCATACGCTTCAATTCTTTCGGGTATTTCTTTAAGATTGAATTTATTTTTAGTTAAATCAAGTATTTCTATGTTTGTCTGGTATTTTTGTTTTTGAGCACTGATCTCTTTTAAGCAATTTTTTTTTGTAAGATTAATTATTTTATTGATTCCAGGAATTTGATTATTTTTTACAGATAGTTCTATATTGTAATTTTCTGATAAAATTGATTTAAGCTCATTGTATTGATTAGTTTTTTTAGAAATGATAATTTTATTTGGCCTATAACTTTTTAGATAGAATTGAATTAATAACGAATTAATATCTATATCTTCATCAATTACTTCTGAGAAAAAAATTAAATTACCACCTAAATATCTACCATAGCGAATAAAACTGATATAAATAGAAATTTGATCAGAGTTATTTATGAAAATATAATCATAATTTGCATCTTGGCTGCTTATTTTAATTTCTTCTCGAATGATGAAGTTTAATGATTGTAAACTATCTCTTAGCTCTGCTGCTTTTTCAAAATTTTGATTTTTACTAAAGTGAAGCATCTGTTCCTCTAATTTGTGAAAAATTTTCTTTTGACCGCCTTGAAAAAAGCTGATCGTATCATTTACTTGTTTTTCATATTCATTTTTAGTTACTTTTAAAGTACAGGGCGCAGAGCATTGCTTCAGGTCATATAATAAACAAGGTCTTTTTCTATTTTTAAACTCTAAATCACTACAACTTCTTAACTTGAATGACTTTTGTAATGTTTTTATAACTTTGTCGGTTTTTAAGGCAGAAGTAAAAGGCCCAAAAACTCGATCATTATTGTTATAATCATTTCTAAATCTTGTTAATCGTGGAAAGTCACCGTCCGTAATTTTGATTAAAGGAAAGCTTTTATCATCTTTGAGTCTAATATTGTATCTTGGGGCAAATTTTTTTATTAATAACGCCTCTAACAGCAGCGCGTTTCTTTCTGAGTCAGTAAATTCAAAATCTATATTTATAGTTTGAGACACCATTTTTTGAAGTCTTCTAGGGAGTTTTGAAAGATTCCCATAGTTTGAGAGTCTTCTTTTAATATTTATGGCTTTCCCAATATAAATGGGCAAATCTTTCTTATTTTTGAATAAATATACCCCAGTCGTGATAGGGGCTTCTTTAATTCGTTTTTTTAATATCTCTAAACCTATCAAAATTATCCCTAAGTATTATTAATTCTATCTAAAATTATGATGCTTTTTATGTAAATTAAAAATATATTTTTGCAGTGATTATTGGAACCCCAAAAGAAATTAAAAACAAAGAATTTAGAGTTGGTTTAACTCCTCTAAGTGTTCAAACCTTAACTCAAGATGGCCATAAAGTGTTAATTGAAAAAAATGCGGGTGAGGGATCTGGGTTCTTTGATGATGATTACATAAAATCAGGTGCTGTAATTTGTAATTCTGCTAAAGATATTTTTGATAAGAGTGAGTTAATTGTAAAAGTAAAAGAACCTCAAAAAATTGAAACAGATCAATTAAAAGAGGGTCAAATTCTTTTTACTTATTTGCATCTAGCCTCCTCTCTGGAGCTTACTCATCAGCTATTAAATTCTAAATGTAAATCCATTGCCTATGAAACAATCACTAGTGATGCCCATGGCTTACCTTTGTTAATGCCTATGAGCGAAGTTGCTGGGCGATTATCTGTTCAAGCAGGAGCTAGCTGTTTGGAAAAACATCATGGTGGTATTGGTTTGCTGTTAAGTGGTTCAAGTTTTAGTGATCCAGCGAAGACATTAATCATTGGAGGGGGAGTGGTAGGATATAACGCAGCACTCATAGCTAACGGAATGGGATCGCAAATGACAATTTTAGAAAAATCAATTACTCGAATTGATTTTTTAAAAAATAAATTCCCCAATGCTGATGTGTTAAGTATAGATGACACTAAAATTGAAGAAATTCTTCCAAAATTTGATTTAGTTATTGGGGCAGTTCTTATTCCTGGAGCACAAGCACCAAAAATAATTAAAAGAGACCATTTAAAAATTATGAAAAAAGGTTCTGTTTTAGTTGATGTTGCGATTGATCAGGGCGGTTGCTTTGAAACCAGTAAAGCTACTTCTCATGACAATCCCACATATATAATCGATGAAGTAGTTCACTATTGTGTTGCAAATATGCCAGGAGCAGTGCCTAGAACATCAACTATATCTTTAAATTCAGCAACCTTAGCCTATATACAAAAACTTGCCGATAGTGGCGTAGAAAAATTTTGTAAAGATAGCCAACATCATTTAAACGGACTAAACACATATTTAGGTAAATTAACTTGCAAGCCTGTAGCGGATTTATTTAATCTATCTTATTCATCGCCTCAAGACCTTTTTGACTGTTAAAAAAAATTTAGATCTTTTATCTCCCTATAGTTTTTTAAATGATGATTTTTATGACTTCAGCTCCCCTGCAGAATTTCCATTAACAAAGATAAGATATAGAAATTATGATTTTCAGGAGTTTGATGATTTAGATGATCAAGATTGGATAAATTTATTTGCTAAATTTAACAGTCAGCATTTACCTAAAAAGAGGAATGTTGCATTAAAATATCACGGCCATCAATTTCAAGTCTACAATCCTGATATTGGAGATGGTAGAGGTTTTACAGTTGCTCAATTTTATAGAAACAATCAGTTATTAGATTTAGGCACGAAGGGAAGTGGAACTACAAAGTATTCTCGTAGTGGAGATGGAAAATTAACTTTGAAAGGAGGTATACGAGAAGTTCTTTGTGCATGTTATCTTGAGGCATTAGGTGTAAATACATCAAAGGCTCTTTCTTTAATTGAAACAGGCGAGCAACTTTATCGAAACGATGAAAAATCACCAACACGATCTAGTGTATTAGTAAGAGTTTCGCATTCTCACCTTAGAATAGGAACCTTTCAATATCATGCCTATCATGGAAATATAGAAAATTTGAAACTACTTATTCAATCAATTAATAAAAATTATTTTCACATTAACTGTGAAAAGAATATCGAGGTGAAATTTTTTCAAGAAGTTGTGAATAATTGTGCAACTCTCGCAGCTTCATACAATATCAATGGATTTGTTCATGGGGTGCTAAACACTGATAATATCAATATTACTGGAGAAAGTTTTGATTATGGCCCATTTAGATTTCTTGATAAATATGATGAAAATAAGGTCGCAGCTTATTTTGACCATAGTGGTTTATATAAATTTTCAAATCAAGTAAATGCAATATTTTGGAATCTTCAACAACTAGCTTCGATAATGACATTATTTATTAATACGGAAATCATAAAGGAAATATTAAAAACATACCCAGATATCTACAATGAACAATTAATGAAAATTTTTTTTAAAAAAATAATGTTAAAACCTAACTCGGATGAATTATTAAATCATAAGTTGATCTCAGATATTTATGAAATTTTAAGAAATGAACCCTTTTTGTATGAAGAAATTTATAATGATTTAAGGGGTGGGTTAAAAAAATTAAACCTTAACCCCAATCTCAAAAAAAAGTATTCAAAATTTGATATTTTTAATATCTTTAAAAATCATACCTCCTCAGATAATTTTGATGAAATGACGGCAAATGATTCTAATTTAGAAACACTTCTTTATGATGAAATTGAAAAAATATGGACCGAAATAGAGCTAAATGATAACTGGACTTTGTTTAATAATAAAATAGATAGTATAAATATATTAAAAAAGAAAAATCAGAGATATGGATTGGGATAAATTAAAAATCTTTCATAATGTGGCACTAGATTTGAATATATCTGAGGCAGCTAATAAGATGAATATTAGTCACTCTTCTATTAGTCGCCAAATATCTTCCCTAGAAAGAGATTTAAAAGTCTCCCTTTTTCAAAGGCATGCCAGAGGCTTATCTTTGACCGAACAGGGAAAAATTTTATTTAAAACCGTTCATGATATTTTTGGAAAAATTGCCTTAACCGAGGCACAATTAACCGATTCCAAAGAAAAACCTACTGGTTCACTTAAAATCGCAGCCACTGTAGCTTTCGGGACAACCTGGCTTGCTCCTAGAATGACCAAGTTTATTAACTCTTACCCAGACATTGATGTCTCAATAAAAATTGAAAACAAATATACAGATTTATCTCAAGGGGAAGCGGATGTTGCCCTTCGCCTAAAAGAACCAACCCAAATGGATTTAATTCGTTTTCCACTATATGAATTTCAATTTAAAATTTATTCATCTCCTGAATATATTGAAAAATTTGGAATTCCATCAGATGTAAAAGATTTATCCAATCACCGTATTGTTGCATTTGGCAAAGATGTTGAGCCATCTATCCCCGATGTAAATTGTATTTTGGATCTGATCCCTAGGTCAAAAAAATATAAAGTATTATATATTTCTAATATGTACGGCGTGATGCGAGCGATTGCAGCGGGAGCGGGGGTAGGTGCTTTGCCTGATTATATGAAGACTACCAAAAATAACCTAGTACCCATTCTTCCCGAAGCAAATACACCCAAAGCAACAATTTATTTTACATACCCATCAGAATTAAAAGGCTCAAAAAAAATTGAAGCTTTAAGAGATTTTTTAGTTAGAGAAGTAAATAAAGATCGTAAAAATTAATCTTTCTTGACAAATTTTTTATTACAATAATTACAAACTACTTCTTTTCTTTTATCGAGTCGAAAGTAAACGGCGGGATGTCCTAGATCACCACTTCCACCATCACACATAACCTTTTCTGTATTATTAGCTACGTATTCAATTTGATGTTCTGTGTTTTTACTATTGCTCATATCGATACTAATTCTGAAATTAGATTAGTATATTTTTTTGGATCATCAAGGTTTTCACCTTCCATAAGTTTCGCATGATCATATAAAATTTCACTAAATCTATCTTTTTGATCTTTATTTAGAGATTTAACTTTATTTACTAAAGCGTGATCAATATTTATTTCTAATATTCTCTTTTCATCTGAGATATTTTGATTATTAGCGGCCATAAGCTTTTTCAGATGCATATCCATATCATTCTCATCTGCGACAAGACATGAGGCACTGGTTGTTAACCTTTTTGAAATTTTAACATCTTTCACCTTATCTTTTAAATGATCTTTAAGATAGTTGACAAAGTCTTTGTCCTCCTTTGGTTCAATTTTATCATTAGAGGATTTATTTTTTTCACCAATATCTATCTCACCTTTGGTTATGGAAGTAAAATCATATTCTTTGAACTTCATTTTCATGGGCATCCAAAATTCATCTACCGGATCAGTAATTAAGAGAACATTTATTTTTTCATTTTTAAAAAGTTCCATTTGAGGGCTATTTAAGAGGTTGTCTTTGTTTTCCCCAGAGATGTAATAAATCTTTTTTTTGTCATTGGAGAAATCATTGACATATTCATCTAAAGAAATCATTTCTGTTTTTTCGGAGCAGTTAAATACTGCAAACTCGAAAATTTGATCATGAAAATCATTAAATTCATAAAGTCCTTCTTTTACAACAGGGCCAAAGTTTTTCCAAAAACTCTTGAATTCTTCTGGGTTTTTTTTCTTTAAATCTGATATTTCTTTTAAAATTCTTTTTGTTATCGCATTCGAAATTTTGTTAATAACAGCATTATTTTGTAAAATCTCACGAGAGATGTTTAAGCTTAGATCCTCTGTGTCTACCACTCCAGGAATAAATCTTAACCAAGCTGGAATTAGTGCATCTAATTTATCAGAGATAAAAACCTTATTGACGTATAGTTTTAACTTATTCTTTCGATCTGGGTGGTACAAATCTTGTGGTTGAGATTTTGGTAAATATAAAAGCGCTGTATAATTCACAACACCTTCAGCTTTAAAATGAATAGTCTTTAAAGGTTCATCATAAAATGAAGAAATCTGATTGTAAAATGACTTATATTCATCATCTTTTATTTTTGACTTTTCTTTTAACCAGATGGCTTCAGCAGAGTTTACTTGTTCTTCCTTATTATCTTTATCTTTTTTATCCTCTTCAGCGCTCACGTAAATAGGAAAGGGGACAAAGTCTGAATATTTTTTTACAATTTCTTCTATTCTCCATTTACTTAAAAATTCTGACTCATCTTTTTTAACTGATAGCGTAATTTCAGTACCTGTTTCTTTATACTCTGTAGGTTCAATTGTGAATGTTCCCTTACCGTCAGAGGTCCATAGAAAACTTGATTCAGAGTCATATTTTTTTGATCGGACAACTACTTGATCAGAAACCATAAAAGAAGAATAGAAACCAACACCAAATTTTCCAATTTGGTTGATATCTCCTTTCTTATTACCTAATTTTTTGATGAAATCTTCTGTGCCCGATTTGGCAATAGTTCCAAGATTAGACTGCATATCACCTTCATCCATCCCAATACCATTATCTCTGATAGTAAGGGTTTTATTTTTTTCATTGAGGTGTATACGAATTTCAAATTTTTCAACTTTTTTAACATTTGTATCTGTTTGGCTTAAATATCTTAATTTTTCGCACGCATCTGATGCATTAGAAATGAGTTCTCTTAAAAAGATTTCTTTTTCGGTGTAAAGAGAGTTAGCTACTATATCTAATAGCTTAGAAACCTCAGTCTCAAACTTAACTGTTTTCTTTTCCGCTTGTTGTTTAGTCATTTTTTTCTAATATCCCCTATAAGCCATGTTTACTAGTGATAACACAGAGTGTTCTACTAAAATATCAATCATTTCACAAAATAAATTTAACGATTGGTTATCCAAACAACCGTTATTTATTAGAAATTGGTGTTTATCTAATAATTTCAAGGGCGAAGCGGGAAAAATTTTAAAAATCCCCTACGATGATGGACGACTTAAAGAGGTAGTTATTGGCGAAGGAGAATCAAGAGATTTAAGGGCAATTGCAAGATTCGCTAGTGAAAATAACGGTAATTATTTCCTCTTTATCAAATATTCAGACTCTAAAGAGTTGGAAATCATGAAAGCTTGGTCTTGGGGTAACTATGAATTCAAAAATAAAAGTAAATCAAATTTACTCTATGTAAAAGAGCCAAGAGATTTAAAATTTTTAAATTTTTATACTCAAGTAACGAGTTTGGCCAGGAATTTAATAAACCTACCTGCAAATGAAATAAATCCATTAAGTTATTATCAACACATTAAAAAAAATAAGTTCTTTAAGGGGTTTCGTTTTATCAACCACTCTCAAAAAGATATTTTAAAAAAATTCCCATTAACAAATGCTGTTGGCAAGGCATCAGAAACTAGCCCAAGGGTAATAGAAGTAACAAATAAAAAAATTACTAATAAAGACCAGCCATTGGTTATTGTTGGAAAAGGAGTAACTTTTGATACAGGAGGTCTGAATATAAAACCAGGTAATTCAATGAGAAATATGAAAAAAGATATGGCAGGATCATCCATAGCCTTATCTTTATTTCTATTAGCTAATTATTTTTTTAAAAAAACCAAAATTGTTTTAATAATTCCACTTGCTGAAAATTCTATTTCTTCCAACTCAATGAGGCCAGGTGATATTTATCGCTCTCAAAAGGGAAAGTCTGTTGAAATTGCAAACACAGATGCTGAGGGTAGGCTTTTGTTAGCAGACGCTTTAGAAAGAGCAGAATTATATAACCCATCGATGGTAATAGATTTTGCTACATTAACAGGTGCAGCAAGAGTAGCATTAGGAGAGGACTTACCTGCTTACTTTACTAATAATGAAAATATTGCTAAACAAATTGAAGAACTAAATAATACTAACCTACTTTGTTGGAGACTCCCTCTTTACAAACCATATCTAAACAAGATTAAATCAACTGTTGCAGATATTTCTAATGCATCTTTAGATGGAATGGCAGGGTCGATAACTGCCGCTTTATTTTTGCAAGAATTTATTTCGTTCAAGGCACCCTGGGTTCACTTTGATACATTTGGTTGGTCTAATGGCAGTTATTTAGGAACCCATGGCGGTGCCCTTCAAGGGTTAGATTTGATGTTAAGTCTGCTTCAGAAAAACTATCAATGAGAAAAATATATATTTTTCTTCTCTTATTAATTATTTCAGGTTGTGTAACAAATCGACAATTTAATACGTCAGATGTATGTGATATTTTCAAAACCAACCCCAATTGGAAAGCCATTACAGAAAAAACAAAAGCAAAATGGGATGTCCCTGTCAGTTTACAATTAAGTTTTATTAAACAAGAGTCATCATTTGATAGGACTGCACGTCCTCCTCGCCAAAAAATACTTGGATTTATTCCGGGTTTAAGAGCTTCATCAGCTTATGGTTATAGTCAGGCGCTCGATGGAACTTGGGAAGAGTATATATCATCAACTAAAAACTTTGATGCTGACAGAAAAGACTTTGAGGATGCAAGTGATTTTATTGGTTGGTATGTTGATGGCACTTATCGATTATTAAAAATTAGCAAAAACGATGTATACAACCATTACTTAGCATACCATGAGGGTAGAGGTGGTTACCAAAAAAAATCCTATGAAAAAAAGAAATGGCTTTTAGGGGTAGCTGAAAAAGTTGAGTTGCAAGCAAAAGAGTATTCAAATCAAATTAAAAAGTGTAATTTTCACAAAAATAGTGTGTTTTAATTGTTACAAAAGTCAGATCTTATAAATTATTTTACTTCCAGCTTTACTAAACCTGAACACAAAGGTATTGGAACTGAGCATGAAAAATTTCTTTTCATTTGCGCAACTAAAAAAAGAATAGAATTTGATGGTGATACAAGTATTCAGGATTTATTTAAATTTCTTCAATTAAAGGGATGGCAAAAAGGAGAGTATAATAGTTTTAATCAGTTAATTTCTCTAAAAAAAAATGGCGCCAATATCACCTTGGAGCCTGGTTGTCAGCTAGAGCTTTCAGGTAAAATTTTAAGTAACGTGCATCAAACCTGTGTGGAAAGCTATGAGCACTTACGTGAACTTAAAGAGTACGCAGATTTAAAAGGCCTTTGCATCATCGGATTAGGGTTTGATCCTATTTCTAAACGTGAAGATATAAATTTTATACCAAAAGATAGGTATCAAATTATGAAAAATTATATGCCCCAAGTGGGCACTAGGGGTTTAGATATGATGACCAGAACCTGTACAGTACAGGCTAATTTTGATTATTTTGATGAAAATGATTTAATCAAAAAATTTGTTATTGCAAACAGGATTCAACCAATAGTCATGAGTTTGTTCTGTAATTCCCCTTTCAAAGAAATGAAGTTTAATAATTTAAAAAGCAATCGTATTTATACTTGGCAAGATACGGATGAAGAAAGATGTGGTATAAAATCTATTTTTTTAAGCTCTAATTTTTCTATTGAGGAGTATGTAGAGTATGTCTTAAAAGTAAAAAATTACTTTTTAAAAATTAATGGTAAATACTGCGATACAACAAAATATAGTTTTGATGAAATTCTCCATAAAAATACTAAAGATAAAAATTTAGACTCATACAATTTAACTATTCAAGATTGGATAACACACCTATCTACAATATTTACTGAAGTTAGAATAAAATCTTACATGGAATTGCGTGGAACTGATGCGGGAAAGTGGGAAATGATATGTGCTCTTCCTGCTTTTTGGACAGGAATTTTATATGATCAATTAAACTTGGATGAATTGTGGCACACTACAAAAAATTGGTCTGAGAGTGATGTTTTATCACTTTACCAAGATGTTTGTCACAAGGGACTTCAAAGCATTTTTATGAATAAACCTGTCTACGAATATGGAAAAGAATTAATATCACTTGCAATAAAGGGATTACAGCGAAGAGGATATCTTAACTCCGAAGGTAAAGATGAGAGTATTCATTTAGAAGAACTAAAAAAAATTGTAGATAGTCAAAAAAATCCTGCTGATTTATTGATTGACGAATATAGTAGCAATAAAGATATTTCATCAATACTTAACCAAAAATATTATTAATAAATGAAATTTTTATTCCAAATGGATGATCCCAAAAAGATCAATATACACGAAGACTCTACTTACCTAATGATTAAAGAAAGCTTGAGCAGGGGTATAAAATGTTTTTATTGTGATCCACGATGGGTCTATGCAAGTTTATCAAAAAAAACAGTAATCCGAGCTAGAATTTTACCTTTGAGATTGAATGAAGACATGACCTTAGACTACTCACAGAATGAAAGCGAAGATATTGATTTAGAGACAGTCCGTGCAGTTTTTGTTCGTCAGGATCCACCATTTAATTTGGCTTATATTTCAAACACATATCTTTTAGAAAAGTTAAAAAAACCTATTTTAATTAATAGCCCTAGCCAGATAAGAAATCTCCCAGAAAAACACATCATGATGAATTTTCCTCAACTAACTCCTCCCACTTTAATCTCATCTGACATTTTCTCTATTTTAGAATTTATAAAAAAAAATAAAGATGTCGTAATTAAACCAGCCTATGGAAATGGAGGATTAGGAATTGAGAGAGTAAATATTAACAAATCAAATCTTAAAAATTTTTTGCAGAGTTACTTAAAAAAATTTCTCTATAGCCCGGTTATCATTCAAAAATTTTTAAAGAATTATAAAAAAGGAGATAAAAGAATAATTTTGCTAAATGGCAAAATAATGGGTGCTGTATTAAGAGTACCTAAAAAAAATAGTATTAAAGCAAATTTTCACGCTGGTGGTTCAGCAAAAAAAACTACTTTAACTCTTAAGGAAAAATTAATTTGTAAAACTATCAAATCTTTTTTAATTGATCGAAATTTAATATTTGTTGGTATTGATGTTATTGATGGATACTTGACCGAAATTAATATTACTTCTCCGACAGGGCTTCATGAAATAAATAGACTCAACAATACTTTCCTTGAAAAAGGTGTTATTGATTTTGTCGTCAAATCATTGAAGTAGGTTTTGCAATAATTGATTTAAATTATTTTGGATCAGTTCCTCAATGGGTTTAGTAACTTCCCCCTCAGCAGTAACTCTTTCATAGCTATACTTACCATCTTGATAAGAGACAATGAAATCATCATTACCTACAATATCAAAAATCTTTAATTCAAAGTTGTTATTTTGATAATTAAAATCACCATTTAAAATCTCACCATCTGGTGATTTAAGAGATAAATTTTTTATATGGAAAATATTTTGTTTAATGTTTTCAATTTCGCCGCTAATAAAATTTTCCTTGTTAATATATGAATTTGTAAGTGTATAAAGCAACTCATTTAATTGATCAAAATCCTCTATGTCTTGAGCAAGGGATTGCATAAAAAAGATTAATGCTAACTCTTCTTGGAGAATGTTAAAGTTTACTTTTCCTTGAATATTTCCCTTCATATCCAAAAAGTCTTTAAAATTAGAAAGATTAGGAACATCAACTACAATATTAATTTTCCCATCAATACGAGATGTCCCTAGGTGTAAATCATCTAATTGTGATAGATCAATATTCTTTAAATCTAAGGAGCCTTTAAATTTTTTATCTTTAATTTCCCCCTTGATGAAAGAATTATTATCATTTTGAATTAGGGTAAGTTCATTAATTACAATTTTGGAATTAGGAAGATCAACAATAAGATTACCATCGATCGAGTTATACTCTATCAAGCTTAAATAATTATAAAGCTCTGCAGTTGTGAAATCTTTCATTAAACTATCTGTATGATTATTAGAAATTTGATTTAAATTAATTTTAAAAATTGATTTATTAAAATCTTTTAAATTTAAATCTCCACTAATATTTGCTATTAATGATTGATCTTTAAAAACTTCTAACTTATTTAGCTCAATATGGTCTTCGTATGCGATTGATTCCAAATTTATATAATCTAAATTTAATTTATTGACAGCCATTTTAACTAAGGGCAAATTTAAAAGTTCAAATTGTCTAAATTTTTCAATTTTTAAAGAAATGGAAGAAATCTCTTTATCAATTAAATTTAAAGAACCTGAGGCATTGATAGACAAATCTTGATCATTATTAATATTTAGGTTGTTTATTTTTAATTCATTTTGATCTAAACGAAGATCAGCTGTCAAATAATCAAAATTAATATTTTGTAAAATTTCAGAATTTTTGAATTTAAGATTTAATAAATTTTCCTTAGAAAGATTAATTAGACTAATATCACCTCTATACTCGTTGAAAAATAAATTCGAAGTAAAGTTTTCTAAAATGATATTTGAACTTGAACCAAGAGAATAATTCATTTTGTCAATTTTGATTTGATTATCAAAAGAGATTTGAATTTCATCGATAGAGCCTTGAGGTAAAGTGATTAAATCTGAAAAATTAAAATTTTTAAATAAAATTTCAATTATGTTCGATGGGATTAGACTTCCATTTAAATTAATTTTTGAATTAAATAAATTAGTTAAATCTAATGTACCAGATAGGCTGATAAAACCTCCATTATCAATTTCTAAAGTGCTGTTTTCAATAATAAGTAAATCTTGGGTAAGTTCGCCTGATATATCCAAGCTTTTAAAATTTATATCTTTAAAAAATGACTGCAGTTTAGGTTCTAATAAAAGTACCAACTGATTAGCATTTAAATTAGTTAGTATGAATTTAATTTTATTTAATTGCTGATCTTCAAAAGTAGAATCAAATGAAATATTTGAATTTTGGTATTTGAAGGTATTTGATTTAATTGCTAGAGAGTCTGAATTATTTTCAATAATAATTTTTAAATCTTCAAACGATCCATTCAAAATACTTGCATTTGAAAATAAGTTAGTTTCAATATTTTCGATTGTTCCTTTGTTGACCTCCAGTGATATTTTTGAATTGTTGGCAATTGAACGAGATGCGTCCAGTTCTCCTAAAAAAAAATCAAAGCTAATATTTTGATGATTAAGTTGAAATTTAGAATTAATAATATTTAGAAAGGGTGTAGGGAGTAATTTTAAATACTGATTTTCAAATGAAATAAGATTTAATAATCCATTGGAATCCTTTTGAATTTTAGAAGCGGTAAGATAGTTTATGGGTAATTTTAGAAAACTCAAAAACCCTAATAATATTAGTAAAACTATTATAACAATAAGAGAAATCTTAGTTCTTTTCATTTCTTATAAATACAAATACATGAAGTAAGCAAGATAGGAAACGATTAATCCAATTGATATTAATTTTCCAGCGATCCTTAAAAACAAAACAAGGAAGAATGCCAAGGCGCTAATTAAGAATATCAATTTATCTATGATAGATAGCAGGTTAAAATAATTTATATCGCCTAGCATAAATATGGCGATTAAATTAATACCGATAATATTAGCAATATTCGAACCAATAATATTCCCTATTGCTAATTTATTCTGTTTTTGAATTATGGAAATAATTGTGGCGACAATTTCCGGAAGAGAAGTTCCAAAAGCAACTATAGTAATACCTACAGTCGTCTCAGCAATACCAATAATTTCTGTAAGATTTTTCGCTGATGAAATAAAAAACTTTGAACTAT
>CAYRCI010000002.1:58644-82142 GCA_964422765.1 uncultured Alphaproteobacteria bacterium
ATACCAATAATTTCTGTAAGATTTTTCGCTGATGAAATAAAAAACTTTGAACTATAAAATAAAGCTATAAATGCAATGATTATTTTTAATACTAATAGAGGGACTACTTTAGTTGAAAATTTATTAGGCTGAAAGTCAACCTCCTCATCGAGTGGTTTTTTTAATTCAAAATAAAAAAAAATTATTGACAACAAGATAAATACCAACGCATGAAGGAGTCCTAAACTTTGATCAAATATTATAAGTAAAAAAAAGAAAATAGATAAAACTAAGAAGAATATTAAGGAGCTATAGTCACTTTTATGTATCACTAATTTTGATAAAGGAAATAGCATTATACCTCCGACAAATAAAATATTAGCAATATTGCTCCCAATTAAATTCCCAGCTAAGATTTCATGAGAATTTAAATAAACAGCTTGAATAGTTGAAGCAAATTCAGGAAGTGATGTTCCAATTGCAATTATAAATATCCCAATAAAGATTTCTCTTATTTGAAATATTTTAGAAACAATAATTGAGTTTTTAATTGCGTAGTCACAAGACCAAATTAAGATTAATAAGCTTACTATAAGAACAACTATATTTTGAAGCATCAATTTATTCCCATTTGATCTTTTTTCAATTTTCTAATTTCATCTCTATAAATGGCGGCTTTTTCAAAATCCAAATTTTCTGCAGAGGCTAGCATTTTCTTTTCTAACTTTTTAATATGTTTTTCAAATTTATTAGGATTTATGGTTTCAAGTTTATCTAAGCGAACAGTATAGCTATCTTTTTCATAGATACTCTCAATAATTTCACCAATATTTCTTTTGACAGACTGAGGGGTAATATTATTTTTTTTGTTATACTCCAATTGTTTATTTTTACGATAACTCGTCTCTTCTAGGGCTGCTAGGATACTTTTTGTCTCTATGTCCGCATACAAGATCACCTTGCCATCTATATTTCTTGCTGCTCGACCTATGGTTTGTATTAAACTGGTCTTGGATCTTAAATATCCCTCCTTGTCTGCATCTAGGATAGCCACTAAACCACACTCCGGAATATCTAAACCTTCTCTTAATAAATTAATTCCAACTAAAATATCAATTTCACCCATCCTGAGCGATCTAATTAGTTTAATTCTTTCAATGGTATCTACGTCAGAGTGTAAATATTCAACTTTAAAATTATTTTCTTTTAAATAATTTGTTAAATCCTCAGCGTTTTTTTTAGTTAGTGTTGTAACAAGTACTCTATTATTTTTTAATAAAGTATTCTTTATTTCCCCCATTAAATCCTCTACCTGATTAAGAGTTGTTCTAATAATACACTCTGGATCAATTAAGCCTGTTGGTCTAATAATTTGTTCTACGTAATCATTATTTACTTCATTGAGCTCCCAGGGGCCTGGGGTGGCAGATAAAAAAATTGTAGGGGGTCTCATCATATTCCACTCTTCAAAAGTCAGGGGTCGATTATCCATACAGGAGGGCAGCCTAAAGCCATACTCTGATAAAGTTTTTTTTCTCGACCTATCGCCTTTGTACATACCATTAATTTGAGGAACAGTGACATGCGACTCATCTATTATTAATAAAGAATTTGGTGGTATAAATTCATATAGGGTAGGCGGGGGCTCCCCAGGTTGTCTTCCACTCAAATACCGTGAATAATTTTCAATCCCAGAACAAGTACCGGTGGCTTGAATCATTTCTAAATCAAAGTTAGTCCTTTCTTTGAGTCGTTGATATTCCAATAGTTTTTTTTCTGAATCAAATTCTTCCAGTCGAATTTTTAGATCATTTTTTATTTCTTTTAGTGCTTTTTCCAATCTTGGTTTTGGTGTTATGTAATGGCTGTTAGCAAAAATTTTAATATTTTCAAATTCTTGAATAAATTCACCGGTCAAAGGATCAAATTCTTTTATTCCCTCAACTTCATCTCCAAAAAAACTAACCCTCCAGGCTATATCTTCCAAGTGAGCGGGGAAAACATCTACCCGATCTCCCGTGACACGAAACATCCCTCTTCTAAAATCAATATTATTTCTTTTATATTGTAAATTGACTAATTCTCTGAGGAACTCCATTAAATTAATCTTTTGACCTTTATGAATTTCAATTGTCATGCTGGAGTAGGAGTCAACAGAGCCTATACCGTAAATACAAGACACACTTGCCACAATAATAACATCTTCTCTTTCGACTAATGATCTTGTAGCTGAGTGTCGAAAGCGATCAATTTGTTCATTGATTGATGATTCCTTTTCAATAAAAGTATCAGATCTAGGGACATAAGCTTCAGGTTGATAGTAGTCATAATAGCTAACAAAATACTCCACTGCATTTTCTGGAAATAAAATTTTCAATTCTTCATATAATTGTGCAGCTAAGGTTTTATTAGGGGCCATAATTAAAGTTGGACGATTGTACTTTTCAATAACATTGGCAATGGTAAATGTTTTGCCTGAACCCGTAACACCTAACAGAACTTGACTCTGTTTTTTTTGAGAAAGTCCTTCAACTAATTTTTGAATTGCTTGCGGTTGATCACCCCTGGGGATATTTTCACTAGAAATTTTAAAAGCCATACTTGTAGATTTTTTAAAATAAGTTTATAGATATCTGAAATAAAAAAAATGATTTCAAATAGAGTCAACAATATTAAACCCTCTTTAACTATAGCTACTAATGTAAAAGCACAAGAATTAAAGAGAGCAGGAAGGGATATAATTGTTCTTGCAGCAGGTGAACCTGATTTTGATACTCCTGAAAATATTAAACAAGCTGCAATTAAAGCTATAAACGATGGTTTTACTAAATACGTTCCAGGAAAAGGAACCCCTGATCTTCAAAAAGCTATTCAAACAAAATTTAAAAATGATAATGGCTTAGATTATGATTTAGGTGAAATTACGGTAGGTGTGGGTGGAAAACATATCATCTACAATGCCTTTTCTGCCACCATGAATCCGGGTGACGAGGTTATTATCCCAGCTCCTTACTGGGTGAGTTACCCAGACATTGTAATTTTAAATGGAGGTAACCCAGTTATTGTAGAGTGTGGTGAGGAAAATGGTTTCAAACTTACCCCGCAAGACCTAGAAAAAAATATTACTTCAAAGACAAAGTGGTTAATGCTTAATAGCCCCAGTAATCCAACAGGGTCAATGTATACTAAGCAAGAACTTTTAACATTAGCTGATATATTAAAAAAACATGAACAAGTATATATCTTAACAGATGATATCTATGAGAAGCTAGTATACGACGGTAATGTATTTCACACTATTGCTTCAGTATGCCCAGAACTTAAATCCAGAACTTTAACAATGAATGGTCTTTCTAAGTCTCATTGCATGACAGGATGGAGAGTGGGCTATGCTGCAGGACCTTTGAATATAATTAACGCCATGAATAAAGTACAATCCCAAAATGTTTCCTCTACTTGTTCTATCTCTATGGCAGCCTCTGTCGAAGCCTTGAATGGTGATCAAAGTTTTATTATTTCAAATAATGAATCTTTTGTTAGAAGAAGAAACCTAGTGGTAAAGCACTTAAATGAAACACCAGGCTTGAATTGCAGAACTCCTGAAGGAGCTTTTTATGTTTTTCCTTCGTGTCAAGGCATTTTGGGTAAAACAAGCCCCTCTGGAAAAATAATTTCAACTGATAGTGATTTTATGGATTACTTATTAGAGGAGGTGGGAGTTGCTGGAGTCCAGGGATCAGCATTTGGATTAAATGGTTATTTTAGAATATCTTATGCAACATCAGACTCTATTTTGGAAGATGCATGCCAGCGTATTAAGACTGCGTGTTCTAAATTAACTTAAATTATCATCAGCGATAATTTTTGCTATTCGAAGGGTATTAGTGGTGCCCACTTTCCCAAACGGAACACCAGCGGTTATAATAATTTGCTGGCCAGGTTTTAAAATTCCATGTTTCTTTGCTATTTTACAAGCTCTATCAACCATTTCTGTTGAGGAACTGATTTCATCTACAACATCCATAAAAGTCCCCCAAGTTAGAGCATTTTGTCTTGCAACTTTTGGATTAGTGGTAAGACCAATTAAAGTTACATCAGGTCTCATTCTAGCAACTCTCAGTATAGATCTCCCGGAAGATGAGAAAGTCGCAATACAATGACAATCTGTTAATGAAGCGACCTCAAGTGCTGCTGAAGCAATAGCCTCAGTAGATGTTTTCGTATGTTCTAAATTATAATTTTGAATGTTAACTAAATATTTAGGATCACTCTCAACTCTTTTAATTATTTTATCCATCATCTCTACTGCTTCTTTTGGATAATTACCTGCAGCAGATTCTGCAGAAAGCATAACGGCATCGACTCCTTGAAATACAGCAGTTGCAACATCGGATGCCTCAGCTCTAGTAGGGGTAGGTGAGTCAATCATACTTTCCAACATTTGTGTTGCTATGATGCATGGTTTTCCAAATTTTCTACATGCCGCAACCATAGTTCTTTGATGAATAGGAACATCCTCTGGATTAGTTTCAACACCAAGATCACCTCTTGCAACCATTATTCCATCACAATTTTCTGTAATCGACTCGATCTCTTCCATTGCGGAGGGCTTCTCCACTTTAACCATTACTTTAAATTTAGCGGGAATAGACTTTTTAGCGTTTAGAAGATCTTTTGTTGTTTGAATAAAGGATAATGCAATCCAATCTACATTTAATTTAATAGCTAGAGCTAAATCTTTTTTATCTTTTGGTGTAATAATTTTTAAATTTAATTTTGTATCTGGAATATTTAACCCCTTATTATTAGAAATCTCCCCACCGTCTGTAACAATACATTTTATTGTATTTGCACTTTTACTTTTAACTTTTAATCTAACCTTACCATCATTAACTAACAGTCTTTGCCCTACTGAGATAGAACTGAATATTTCTTTATGAGGTAAATAAACTCTTTTGTTATCTCCATCTTTTTTATTAGTATCAAAAGTGAATTCTTGGTTTTTTTTAAGTTGTTCTTTTATATTTATAAATTTGCCCACTCGAAATTTTGGTCCTTGTAAATCACCTAAAATACATATGTATCTATTATGCTTTTTTTCTAAATCTCTTATTATATTGACTTTTTTTATATGACTTTGATGGTCGCCGTGACTGAAGTTGAGTCTGAAAACATCTACACCAGCAAGAAAAAGTTGCTCAATTGTTTTTTCAGTTTCACAGGATGGACCAAGAGTGGCAACAATTTTTGCTTTTCTATTTCTTAAAATTGTTCGATTCATTTCGAAATAAATAAATAACATGATATTAGTAAAATACTATGAGTAAAATTAAAACAGATGATGAAATTGCTATTAAAGCTAAAGTACTAGATCATTTAATCGATCACCTCCAAAAAAGAACAGATGTTCAGAATATAGATTTAATGAATTTAAGTGGTTTCTGTAGAAATTGCTTATCCAAATGGTATTCAAAATATGCAAAGGACATGGGGTATGATCTAGATTATGAGGAATCGAGAAAAATAATATATGGAATGCCTTATTCAGATTGGAAAGAAAAATTTCAATTGGAAGCTACTACTGAGCAACTAAATAATTTTAAAGAAAAAAAATAAATGACTGAAATATTACCCAATTGGAATTTAAAAGATTTTTATGACTCCATTGATGATAAGCTGATCCAATCAGATTTAAATCAGTTTGAAAAATTTGCAAAAAATTTTCAACAAAAATACAAATCTAAACTTTTAGACCATTCAAATTTTTTTGAAAAAGTAATAGAAGAATATGAGCAGGGTAGTGAATTAGGCGATAAGCTTGGTAACTATGCATTTCTTATTTATGCCACCAACATGAATGAAACTAAAATTGTCCAATTCTATCAAGATATTAATGAAAAATTAACAGAGTTATCAAGTGATTTAATTTTTTTTACCAATGAAATTAATTCAACAAAAGAAAATGATTTTTTATTACTTTTAGATGGATCCGGAAAATATAAAAATTGGTTAATAAATTTACGGCGGTATAAAGATCACCAATTAGATGAAAAAAGTGAAAAATTACTTTTGGATAAAAATCTTACTGCTAACTCTGCTTGGGTTAGATTTTTTGAAGAACAAATTAATGATCTTAAATTTAATATTGAAGGAAAGGATCTGAATAGTTCAGATGCCCTCAACTTACTCTCGGACCATGATTCCGAAACAAGAAAAAAAGCTGCTATCAGCATTGAATCTGTTTTTCAAAAAAAAGTTAAAACTTTTACGTTTATTACGAATACACTAGCAAAAGATAAGATTACCAATGATAAGTGGAGAGGCTATAACTCGCCAATATCTGCAAGAAATTTAGCTAATAATGTGGAAGATGAAGTTATTGATGCTCTTACTGAATCTGTAACAAGTAACTATAAAAATATTGCTCATCGTTATTATGCTCTCAAAAGTAAAATATTTAATAAAGATAAATTAAATTATTGGGATAGGAATGCCCCATATCCAAATTCACCCAACACTAAAATTAAGTGGCAGGAGGCAAAAGATTTAGTTCTTAAATCATACGAGAACTTTGATAGTAGTTTTAAAGATATTATTTTACTTTTTTTTAATAATAATTGGATTGATGCAGAGTTAAAATCAGGTAAATCACCTGGTGCATTTGCAGCATCGACCATACCATCTATTCATCCTTATATCCTCACAAATTTTCATGGAAAAACCAGAGATGTAATGACATTAGCCCATGAGCTGGGTCACG
Source organism: uncultured Alphaproteobacteria bacterium (assembly GCA_964422765.1). Taxonomy (GTDB): domain Bacteria; phylum Pseudomonadota; class Alphaproteobacteria; order HIMB59; family HIMB59; genus HIMB59. Next base: position 65,384 of record CAYRCI010000002.1, read on the forward strand.
GTTGTCATCAATACTTATCTGCTCAACAAGGACTGCTTCTTTCAAGCACGCCCTTAACTCTCGCTGAAACCGCAAGTGTATTTGGAGAGATGATGACTTTTAGAACTCTATTACAAGAGTCAGACAAAGATACTCGTAAGTTTTTACTTTCTTCTAAGATAGAAGATATGATTAACACTGTAATTAGACAAATTTCTTTCTTTGAATTTGAAAAACTAATTCACTCTGAAAGAAAAAATGGTGAGTTATCTTCTGATCAAATTTGCGATTTTTGGATGGCAACACAATCTAATAGTTTAGGTCCTCATATCGAACTCACAGAAGGTTATAAATATTTTTGGACCTATATTCCTCATTTTATTCACACGCCCTTTTATGTATATGCTTATGCTTTTGGAGATTGTCTAGTTAACATTCTTATTCAGCTTTATGACAATAACTATCCAGATTTTAAACAACATTATAATAATTTACTAAAAAGCGGCGGTTCTCAACATTACAGCGATGTCCTAAAACCTTTTAATATTAATCTCAAAGATAAAAAAAGTTGGCAAAAAGGTTTGAGTATGATCACTAAATTAATAGATGATTTTGAAAACTCACTCTAGTTAAAATGAAAGAAGATAATAACCTAATATCACGTGTAAAAAGATATTCAAAAGTTACCAGCTCTTTAACTTCATTGGCTACAAAATTTGCTGGAAAAAAATATTTAAACTTTGATCTGAGTGATCAAAAGTACGCTGCACAAATAACTGAAATATTGGGAAATTTAAAAGGCCCTTTGATGAAAGTTGCTCAACTTAGCTCCACTATTCCTGATTTACTTCCAGAGGAATACGCACAAAAATTAGCTGAATTGCAATCAAACGCACCTCCGATGCCTTGGGTTTTTGTAAAAAGAAGAATGAAATCAGAGTTAGGAGAAGATTGGCAAAAGCATTTTTCCAACTTTGAACCTGAGGCAAGCTTTGCTGCTTCCTTAGGGCAAGTTCATAAAGCGAAGCTTAAAAAAGAAAAAATTCTAGTTGCTTGTAAATTACAATATCCTGATATGGCGTCTGCTGTTGAAGCAGATTTAAATCAATTAAAAATAATTTTTAAAGTTTATTCGAGTTACAATAAATCAATTCAAATTAAAGAAATCTATAAAGAAATCGAAGCTCGTCTTAAAGAGGAATTAGACTATCAATTAGAACATAAGCATTTAAAAATTTTTAAATTTATTCATGAAAAAAACTCTTTTATTAAAATCCCAAAAGTTTTTAACTCCATCTCTACCAATAGGCTTTTGATAATGGAGTATTTAGAGGGAAAAAAATTAATTGAATTTAAAAATGCACCACAAAAAATAAGAAATGAATTAGCTAAAAAACTTTTTACTGCTTGGTATTTTCCTTTTTATAAATATGGAATCATTCATGGTGACCCCCATCTAGGAAATTACTCTGTGGATCAAAATAAAAACATTAATCTCTTTGATTATGGATGTGTTAGAATTTTTCCACCTACTTTTGTTAAAGGCGTCATTGATTTATATTTTGCCCTAAAAGAAAAAAATAACCAAAAAATTAAATTGGCTTATCAAGCTTGGGGATTTTTGGATATTGATGATAAGTTAATGAACGTTCTAAATAAGTGGGCTTTATTTCTTTATGATCCTATTTTAAAAAATGAGGTGAGAAGAATACAGGAGTCTGATAGCGGGGTTTATGGTGCTAAGATTGCCGGTGAGGTACATCGTGAGCTTAAAAAGTATGGTGGTGTGAAGCCTCCTAGAGAATTTGTTTTTATGGATAGAGCTGCTGTAGGATTAGGTTCTATTTTCATTCACCTGAAGGCCGAGATTAATTGGTACAAACTCTTTCACGATTTGATCAAAAATTTTTCAGTAGAAAGCGTTGATAAAAATCAAAAAAAAGCCTTAAAATTTGCTGGCTATTGATAATAGCCATTTAATTTGTTAAAAAAGCACTAGAAAATAATAACAATTTTAATTTTTTGCTGGTATACATTATACCACCACAGGGAATTCATTTATGATTATTGGAACAATTAAAGAGAGAAATAAATTTGAAAATAGGGTTTCAATAAGCCCTGATGACGTTAAACTTTATATAAAAGCAGGGCATCAAGTCCTAATAGAGAGAGGGGCAGGTTCTCTCTCCGGTTTTCTAGATAAAACCTACAAAGAGGCAGGAGCGTCTATTACATCTGTAAAAGATGTCTTACAAAATTCAGAAATTATCGTAAAAATTAATTGCCCAACGCCTGAAGAAGCAAAACAACTTAAAAGTCAGGCTTTAGTCGTTTCTCAAATTAGCGTTCAACATAATCAAGAAACAATAAAAGTATTCAATTCAAAAAAAATATCCGCATTTGCGCTTGAATTAGTTCCACGAATTACTCGTGCCCAAGACATGGATATTCTTTCCTCTCAAGCTAACTTAGCTGGGTACCATGCTGTAATTGATGCCGCTTCAGAATTTCATCGAGTCCTACCACTATTTATGACAGCGGCAGGTAAAGTAACACCTGCAAATGTATTAGTTATTGGCGCTGGTGTTGCAGGCCTTCAAGCAATTGCAACAGCAAAAAGATTAGGTGCTATCGTTTATGCTACGGATGTGAGAATTGCTTCTAAAGAACAAGTAGAGAGTTTAGGTGGTAAGTTTGTGATGGTTGAGGATAAAGAGTCTCAAAATGCAGAAACTAAAGGCGGATATGCAAAAGAAATGAGTGCGGAATATCAAAAAAAACAAGAAGCTCTTCTAGCGGAGACACTCAAAGATATGGACATAGTAATTTGCACTGCTCAAATACCTGGAAGAAGAGCACCTCGCATCATCAACAAAGATATGCTTGCAAATATGAGAGCAGGATCTGTTATTATTGATCTAGCTGTAGAAAGTGGCGGTAATTGTGAATTTAGTCAATTAGGTAAAATTGTATCTAAAAATGGTTTAAAAATCGTCGGGCATGCTAATGTTCCAGGTAGGGTAGCAAATAACGCATCATCTTTATTTTCAAAAAATATTTTTAATTTTCTTAAACTAATGAATTTTGAGGATAAAAAAAAATCACTTATAAATAAAAATGATGAGATCATTAAAGCAACAATGGTTTGTTCAGCAGGAAAAAATTTAATTAGGTAAAGGAGTCACTATGTCAGAAATGTCTAATCAACTTGAGTATTTATCATATAAAGCACAACAACTTGCTGATGAAGCTAGTCAATTAGCATCAACTGTTACGCAAACAACTGGTGGTCATAGTGATTTTATTATTTTTGGTATAACCGTTTTGGTACTTGCCTGTTTTGTGGGTTACTATGTTGTTTGGTCAGTAACTCCCGCCTTGCATAGTCCACTTATGGGTGTAACAAATGCAATCTCATCAGTAATTATTGTGGGAGCACTCCTGGCAGCGGGACCGATTGATGGAACAATTAGTAAATATTTTGGATTAGTAGCTGTCGGTTTAGCGGCAGTTAATATTTTTGGAGGCTTTGTTGTTACTAATCGAATGCTATCCATGTTCAAAAAGAAAAAATAGGAATTATTAATGTCTAATTTATCTACTGTAGCTTATTTAGTATCATCAATTTTATTCATCCTATCACTTAGGGGTTTATCTCATCCTACATCTGCGCGTAAGGGTAATTTTTTAGGTATCCTTGGTATGGCAATCGCTATTGGCACAACTATCGCCAATCCGGGAGTACTTAGTTATAAAGAAATTGGAATTGCTTTTGTCATTGGGGGCTTAATAGGAAGTATCATTGCTGTTAGAATTCAAATGACAGCACTACCTCAATTGGTAGCTGCGTTTCATAGCTTAGTAGGACTTGCTGCGGTTTTTGTTGCTGCATCTGCTTATTACAATCCTTCAGCATTTGGTATTGGAAGTGTCGGAAGCATTCCTATGGGAAGTTTGATTGAAATGTCAATTGGCACTGCAATCGGTGCGGTTACTTTTACAGGTTCAATTATCGCCTTTGGCAAACTGCAAGGTTTTGTCTCTGGAAATCCTTTGGTGTTTAAAGGCCAACACTTTTTAAATTTGTTATTAGGTTTAACAATTATTGGATTGATTGTAAAATTTTGCATAGATCAAAATCCAGAAATTTTTTGGTTAATTGTTTTAGCTTCTTTCTTAATTGGTGTTTTGTTAATAGTTCCAATTGGAGGCGCCGACATGCCTGTTATAGTATCCATGCTAAACTCTTATTCTGGATGGGCGGCTTGTGGTATTGGGTTCACCCTTTCTAATAATTTATTAATTATTACTGGTGCCTTAGTGGGCTCATCAGGTGCAATTTTGAGTTACATAATGTGCAAAGGCATGAACAGATCCTTCTTTAATGTTTTATTAGGTGGATTTGGTGGAGAGCAAGCTGCCAGTTCTGCAAGTGGCGTGAAAGATGATCGTCAAGTAAAGCAAGGAAACTCTGCCGATGCTGCTTTCATAATGAAAAACAGTAAATCAATTATTATTGTCCCTGGTTATGGTATGGCAGTGGCTCAAGCTCAACACGCATTAAGAGAAATGGGTGATTTATTAAAAGCCGCAGGCGCACAAGTTCGATATGCAATTCATCCTGTTGCAGGAAGAATGCCTGGACACATGAACGTTCTTTTAGCGGAAGCAAATGTTCCCTATGACGAGGTTTTAGAATTAGATGAAATTAATAGAGATTTTAAAGAAACAGATGTAGCGTTTGTTATTGGCGCCAACGATGTGACCAATCCAGCGGCTAAAACAGATAAGACTAGTGCTATTTACGGTATGCCAATTTTAGATGTTGAAAGTGCTGGTCAAGTTTTCTTTGTAAAAAGAGGCATGGCAAGCGGTTATGCAGGTGTTCAGAATGAATTATTTTTTAGGGACAACACCTTAATGCTGTTTGGAGACGCTAAAAAAGTTTGTGAAGATATAATTAAGGGTTTAGAGAATTAATCAAACTTCTTTTTACGCATAAGCTTTTTAAATCTTTTTATAGATTCTGCTTTTTCACGTAATTTTCTTTCAGATGGTTTTTCATAGTTTTTTCTAAGCTTTAATTCTTTGAAAATACCTTCTCTTAAAAGCTTTTTCTTCAATACACGAATTGCGGCTTCTATGTTATTATCTCTAACTTGTACTTCTATTGTCAATCTAGTATCCTCTTAAAGGCGTAATTTATATATAATTATGAAATCAAAGCAAGAAAAATTAGCTAATTTATTCATCCAAGATGTACCCAAATATGGTTGGTCTAGAGACACGCTCCTAAAAAGTGCAAAAAAACTTAAAATTTCAACACCGACGCTTGCGAACCTATTTCCGTCCTTTGAATACGACGTTCTCAAATTCCTAATATCTCAGAATAATATCCTTGTTGAAAAGCAGTTTAACTCGTTTAACAGTTCCCGCTTAAAAGTCAGAGATAAAATTAAAACAATTCTTGAACTGAAGTTTGAAACTAATCTTTATCTTAAAAAAGCTCTTCCTGAGATGTTGAAATTCTTACTGCGCCCAGGGAATTTGTTGATGTCAATAAAAATGCTTCATCAAAACAGCGATTTTATTTGGAACCTTGCGGGGGATCAGTCCAATGACTTTAGCTATTACTCCAAAAGAGGATTACTGTCCATGATTTACTTGGCTACACTTATATATTGGTTAAATGATCGTTCTGAGAAAAATATTGGGACTAAAAATTTTATCAGTAAGTCCGTAGACGGTATTGTAGATGGTGTATCTAGACTAAAACAACTAAGTGTTTTAAAGACCTTAGCAGAAAATTTTTTATCAAGATATAAATCTAAACAGGCCTAAGGTCTGGCTGTGATGCCACCATCAATTACTAATTCAGTGCCCGTGATATATTCGCTTTGATCACTTAGTAAAAATAAAATCCCCTCTGCCAATCCTCGAGGCTGAATAATTTTTTTAATAGGCATAAAATTTTTTATATTTTTTTTTGCATTAGGAATTTTTTTCCATCTATCTTGCATCGGTGTTTCCACAGCGCCCGGTAAAATACAATTACTGCGGATACCATAAGCACCAAACTGAATAGCCAATGATTTAGAAAGTCTAATCATTGCTGCTTTGGATGCGCCATAGGCATCTTGAGGCTTATCATCACCGGATAAGGCATCAATCGATGAAATATGAACCATTGAACCAAATTTATTTTTCTTCATTTTAGGGATAATTAATTTTGAAAGATAAACCATCGTTTTCAAATTTATATCAAACACCTTATCCCAAATATCTAAATTTAAATCGACAGCCGAAACATCTTTCCCAAACCAAAGAACACCTGTCGTATTCACTAAATAATCAATTCTTTTATATTTTTTTACAAATTGGTTGATGATGCGCGTTAAGTCTTTAAAGTTTGTTAAGTCTATTTGATGGAATTCGATTTTCTTATTTTTCAAAACTTTGTTTTGAGGTTTTTGAATATCCAAGGCTAGAATTTTGATATTATAGTTTGAAAGCAGTTTGAGGGTCTCAAGGCCCATGCCTCCAGCGGCACCGGTCACAACTACTGTTTTTCCTTTAAGAGATAATTGCATGCAAAAAATCTATCTATTTTCTTTAATTAGTAAATTTATATTTAAAAAGAAAGCAATTGACTTTTTTAAGTCAAATTTTCATTATATTGTTCAATTTATTTGAGGAAAGTTCATGAGTATCCAAAAAACCATTACACCAATCGATAATTCAATTTATTTAGAAAGATCTTTAGCATCAGACACAGAAATTAATAAAACATTAGACACCGCAAAAAAAGGCTTTGAGGTGTGGAAAAGAACATCCATTGATGATCGTATCCTTGTTGTTAATAAATTTATTGAAAATTTAATTAGTCTAAAACCAGAAATTTCTAAAGAGATTTGTTGGCAAATTGGCAGGCCCATTTCACAATGCCCCGGAGAGCTTAGAGGTTTTGAAGAAAGATCTCGCCATATGGTCGACATTGCTAAAGAATCTTTACAAAATATCCCTGCAAGAAAAAATGATGAGTTTGATAACTATATTTATAAGGCTCCATTAGGTGTGATCTTTATTATGGCTCCATGGAACTACCCCATAATTACAGCTACTAATACTATTGTTCCAGCTCTTTTAGCAGGTAACAGTATGGTACTAAAACATTCATCACAAACACCACGTTGTGCAGAGCTTATTGACCAAGCTTTAAAAAATACAGGCTTACCGGAAGGTGTCTTTCAGTTTATTCATACTGATCACAGTGCGTGTCAGAAAATTATTGCAGATACTCGTATTGCTCATGTTGTTTTCACAGGATCTGTTAAAGGAGGACAGGAAGTCAAAAAATATATTGGAACTAGATTCATCAATGTGGGACTTGAATTAGGCGGTAAAGATCCAGCTTATGTTCGATCAGATGCGGATTTAAATCATGCTATTGAAAATCTTGTCGATGGTGCTTTTTTTAATTCTGGTCAATCTTGCTGTGGCATTGAGAGAATTTATGTAGACCAATCTATTTATAAGGACTTCATTGACGGTTTTAAAGCTTTGACTGAAAAGTATGTTTTAGGCGACCCTTCTCAGGAAGGTACAAATTTAGGACCTGTTGTTCGCTTATCAGCTGCAAACTTTATTCGTGCCCAAATGAAAGAAGCTGAGTCTCAAGGGGCAAGAAGATTAATTGATGAAAGCAAATTCCCGATCGCTAAAGAGGATGGTTGTTACATAGCTCCACAGGTGATGATTGATGTTAACCATTCCATGAGATTTATGATGGAGGAAACTTTTGGGCCTGCTGTAGGTATTATTCCAGTTAAAGATCATAACGAAGCAAAAGACTTAATGAATGATAGTCCCTACGGTTTAACTGCCTCTATATGGACAAAAGATTTAGATTTTGCAAAAGACTTTGGCCAATCCATTGAAACAGGAACTTTTTTTATGAATCGATGTGACTATCTAGATCCTGCTCTAGCATGGACTGGCGTGAAAGATACTGGTGTAGGTTGTTCTTTGTCTGTTTTGGCATTTGATCAGTTAACAAGGCCTCAAAGTTTCCACATGAGGAGCTTGAAATAATAAATTTATTATTTTCTAGCTTATTTTGTTAGCTTAAACTGAAGCTAATCTTATGGAAAAAAAAAATAAATCAATCTCGAAGGCAGGAGTCTTCGAGGGTGATATTAATTTGTCCTCTCAAAGGAAAGCATGGGCAGCTAAACATATTAATCACTCAACTCAAGAGTTGCTGGATGAAGATGCTCGTTACTTTTTACATCAATCACTTTCTACTCCTTGTTTAAATGTTCTTTCAAATAGTGAGGGAATTTATTTAAAGGATTTACAAGGGCGCAAGATCATGGACTTTCATGGCAACAGTGTCCATCAGGTGGGTTATGGTCACCCCAAAGTAATTGAAGCTATTAAACAACAGCTAGATACGCTTCCTTTTTGTCCTCGTCGTTATACTAACAAAACTGCAATTGATCTCGCTCGTCGTCTTGCAGAATTAGCACCTGGAAATTTAAATAAAATGTTATTCGCCCCAGGAGGGACGAACGCTATTGGAATGGCTTTGAAATTAGCTCGATATGCAACAGGCCGCTATAAAACGATTTCTATGTGGGATAGTTTCCATGGGGCCTCACTTGATGCGATATCGATTGGAGGAGAAAGCTTATTTCGAAAAGACGTTGGTCCACTTTTACCAGGGTGTGAACATATCCCGCCACCAACCCGCGGAAAATGTCTTTTTAATTGTAAAGATGAAAATCATGATGGGTGTATTGACTACCTTAAATATATTATCAAAACTGAAGGAGATATCGGTGCATTAATAGCAGAACCGATGCGATGGACTACGGTTGAACTACCACCCCATAATTACTGGCAAAGAGTTCGAGAGATTTGTGATGAAAATGAAATTCTCTTGATTTTTGATGAAGTTCCATCAGCAATTGGTCGAACGGGAAAAATGTTTGTTTGTGAACATTTTAATGTAGTTCCAGATATGCTTGTAATTGGAAAAGGATTGGGTGGAGGGGTATTTCCTCTAGCAGCGCTGATTGTAAGAGAAGATTTAGATATCACCGGCGATAAGGCATTAGGACATTATACTCACGAAAAAAGCTCAGTAGGATGTGCAGCGGCACTGGCTACGATTGATTGTTTGTATGAAGATAAATTAATTGAAAATTCCATCAATCTTGGGAGTAAAGGATTAGATTATTTAAAACAAATGAAGTCCCGACACCCTATTATAAGTGATGTAAGGGGATTAGGTTTATTTTTTGGTATTGAATTAAAAATAGATAATCAACCAGCTTTAAAAGAAGCTGAAGAAATTCTATACCATTCACTCTCTAATGGTCTTAGTTATAAAATTGGTGGTGGTAATGTCCTTACCTTATGCCCACCTTTAACCATAACAGAAGAACAATTATTCTCCGCTTTTGAAATAATTCATCAGGGCCTTCAAAAGTTCATAAGAAAAGATTAATTTTTCTCCTTAATTATGTTAGCTTATTGCCTTTATGCCAAAACTATTCATTAGTTATGTTAAGTTCATTGATAATATCACTTCCATAACTGGAAAAATTACTATGTACACTGTCTTTCTAATGATGGGTATTTTAGTTCTTTCATTCGTAACCAGAAATATTATTAACTTGCCGCTTATTTGGATTATCGAAATGGCACAATTTATTATGACGGGCTATTATCTAATGGGCGGTGCTTACTCCATGTTAGATGATCAACATGTCAGGATGGATCTTGTATATGGAAATTTCTCTGAGAAAAATAAAGCCAGAATGGATTTATTTACAAGTGTCTTTTTACTTTTTTATTTAGTTGTTCTTCTTATTGGTTCTTACAACAGCCTAATTTATACACTTGAAACAAATAAAAGATTATTTACTGCTTGGGCTCCTTATGTTTGGCCAATTAGTAGTATCATGTTTTTAGGTATCTCCCTTATGTTACTTCAAACTATCTCCACAATGTTTAAGGATTATGCAAAAGTTAAAGGATTAAAGATTTAATGTTGGCTGAATATTTTAGTTATGAGGCAATAGCTATTTTAATGTTTGCAACCATGTTAGTGATGTTACTAACAGGTCAAAGAGTTTTTGGGGCTATTGGTTTTGTTGCTGCAGGGGCTGCTTTATTGCTTTGGGGCGATGGGGCAGTAGAGATGCCGTTTACTGCTACATGGAAACTTTTTAAATGGTACCCCATGTTAACATTGCCACTTTTTATTTATATGGGCTATATGATTTCAGAGTCTGGTATAGCTAATGATCTATATAAAATGTTCCATGTTTATTTTGGAGGGACAAGAGGTGGGTTAGCAATTGGAACAATGTTTATGATGGTAGCGATATCTGCGATGAACGGATTAAGCGTAGCCGGGATGGCTGTTGGCGCAACTATTGCCTTGCCTGAAATGTTGAAACGAAATTACGATAAAAGAATGATCAGTGGTGTTGTTCAAGCGGGTAGTTCATTAGGTATTTTAATACCTCCTAGTGTTGTTTTGGTTTTATACGGAATGATTGCTAGACAGCCTGTAAGTAAACTTTGGCTTGCAGGCGTTATACCTGGTTTAATAATGGCAACTTTATTTATTCTTTATATTTACATTCGATGCAGAATCCAACCTGAACTGGGGCCTGTCTTACCAGCAGAGGAAAGAAAAATGCCTTTTATGCAAAAACTTAAGCTTTTAAGAGCAGGCATCATTCCTTTTGTAATTTTCTTTGTTATGACTGGGTTGTTTATCATGGGTATCGCGAGCCTTGTAGAGTGTTCTGCTGTAGGTGCTTTAGCTGCTACTATTGCTGCATATGCAAAAGGAAAACTTAATAAAAAAGTTATTGAAGATGTTTGTCGTAAAACTCTGGGTGTCTCTTGTATGTTTATGTGGATTATCTTAGCTGCTCTTTGTTTTGGTGCAGTTTTTGATGGAATTGGTGCAGTTAAAGCAATTGAAAATCTTTTTATTGAGAGATGGCATTTAACCCCTTGGGGTGTTCTGATAATGATGCAACTTTCATACATTTTAATGGGAATGTTTCTCGATGATACAGCTATGCTAGTAATCGTAGCGCCATTATATGTTCCTCTAATAATAGCTCTCGGTTTTGATCCAATATGGTACGGAGTTCTTTATACAATTACCTGTCAAATAGCCTATATGACACCACCATTTGGTTATAATTTGTTTCTAATGCGCGCAATGGCGCCTAAAGAAATTACGTTAATAGACATTTACCGATCTATTATTCCGTTTGTCTTAGTGATGCTACTCGGGTTAACTATTTTAATGATGTTCCCAGGAATTGCTACTTGGTTGCCTTCAAAACTCTTATAAGTCAATAATTAAGTTTTATTCCTTTCGGATTTTTTTTTGATATTATATTTTTATTAGGAGGAATATATGTCGACAAAAAAATTAAAAATTACTCCATCCTCAAGGAGAAGTTTTATTAAAAAAGCTGGATTATTTTCTGCAGCAGCAATTGGCGCAACTGCAGCAAAAGCACCATACGTTTATGCTGCTTCTAATCCAATTAAATGGAGACTTCAAACATATTCAGGTGCACCACTGGGAGCTCATGTGGTTCTACCTCAAATCGAAGCCTTCAATAAAGCTGCCTATGGTGAAATGGAGATCGAACTTTATTATGCTGACCAGTTAGTACCAACTGATGAGTTATTTAGAGCAATGCAAGCTGGAACGATTGATGCCGTTCAAAGTGATGATGCAACTATGGGTTCCCCGGTTGATATATCAGTATTTGGTGGTTACTTCCCTTTTGCTACTCGTTATAGCTTGGATGTTCCAGCAATGTTTAGGTACTACGGTCTCGACAAAATTTGGGCAGAGGCATATGGCGAAGTAGACAATGTAACTTGGCTGAGCACTAGTGCATGGGATCCATGTCACTTATTTACAGTTAATAAGAAAATCGAAAAATTAGAAGACATGAAGGGTCTTAGAGTTTTTGGTGTTCCTACAGCTGGTCGTTTCTTAGCACAGTATGGATTAATTCCAGTGATTGTACCTTGGGATGATGTGGAAGTAGCAATGCAAACTGGTGAACTTGATGGTGTTTGCTGGTGTGGATTTACAGAAGCTTATGAAGTAGGCTGGGCAGATATTTGTAATTATGCTTTAACAAATGCTGTAACTGGCGCTTGGTTTGGTTCTTACTTCGCTAATACTGAAAGCTGGAATAAACTATCTCCAAAACTTCAGGAGCTTTTCAAAATGTCTATAGATCAGTCACATTACTATCGTCAAGTATGGTACTGGGGCGGCGAAGCAGATCTTCGTGTCAATGGCAAAAAAATGGAATTAACAAGTTTACCTGCTAATGAATGGGCAGGCGTTGTTAAAGATGCAGAGAAGTTCTGGGATGAAGTGGCTTCATCTTCTCCAAGAAGCGGTAAAGTTGTTGAGGCATTTAAATTATATGCTCAAACAATGGAAAAAGCCGGCTATCCTTATAGATAAATAATAAAATTTACTCACCCCATTAATGATGGGGTGAGTATTTAAAATTCAAAATATAAAAACATGACAATAAGTTTTAAAGATTTAGACAAAAAAATTAAAAGTAATGAAATTGATACAGTTGTTGTAGCTGTATCTGATATGCAAGGTAGACTTGTTGGAAAGCGAGTAACAGGTAGAGCGTTTATAGACTACATCCATAAAGAAACCCACTTTTGTAATTATCTATATACAGTGGATATGGACATGTACACCGTTCCGGGTTTCAAGGCCTCCTCTTGGGAGACCGGTTATGGTGATATGACAATTAAACCAGATCACGCAACAATAAAAGTTTTACCATGGTTAGAAAAAACTGCTTTAGTTATAGGTGATGCATATGAGCATGATGGAAAAACTCCTCTAGCTCATTCAACAAGAAATATTTTAAAACAAGCTATTTTAAAAGCTAATAAAATGGGTTACCAGCCTATGCTGGGTTCAGAATTAGAATTTTTTTTATTTAAACAAACCTATGAAGAAATTCATAGTAATAATTACAAAAATCTAAAAGAGACTTCTTGGTATATCGAAGACTATATGATTTTCCAAACAACTAAAGAGGAAGGGTTTAATCAAGAACTAAGAAACGGTTTGTTAGGTAGTGGTATCTATGTTGAATGTACAAAGGGTGAGGCATCCCCTGGTCAACAAGAGATTAATGTCGTTTTTACTGATGCACTTAATATGGCTGACAATCATATTCTTATTAAAAACGCGGTTAAAGAAATAGCTTTTAAACATAACCGAGCAGCCAGTTTTATGGCAAAGTATAAGTCAGACGCTTGTGGTAGTTCCTGTCATATTCATAATTCTCTATTTGATATTAAAACTAAAAAAAATGTTTTCGCAGACCATGGTGATAAATTAGGAATGTCTAAAATTTTCAAAAGTTATATCGCAGGACAAATTTTATTCTTGAGAGATTTATCTATATTTTTTGCTCCTAATATAAATTCCTATAAAAGATTTCAAGAAGGTTCTTTTGCTCCAACTACAGCTGGTTGGGCCGTCGATAACCGAACCGCAGGTTTTAGACTAGCTGGCCACGGAAATTCTATTAGAATTGAATGCAGAGTACCAGGAGCGGATGTAAATCCCTATTTAGCATTCGCAGGTCTTATTCAGGCAGGTTTGTATGGTATTGAGCATAAGCTTGATTTAGAAGATCCACTTTCAGGTAACATTTATCAAAATAAAAAAGCAAAAAGTGTTCCTGGTAACCTTCGAGAGGCAATTGATTTAGCCAAAAAATCAAAACTACTACCCCATATTTTTGAAAAAGATGTTTTAGAACATTACATTCATGCCGCAGAGTGGGAGCAATCGGAATATGATAAATCAGTTAATGATTGGGAACATCGTCGTTACTTTGAGCGAGGTTAAATAAGGAGAAAAAATGCAAAATATGAATTGGAATTATCCAACTACAGTTTGGTTTGGAGTTGATCGATCTTTAGAAGTACAAAAGGCTTGTAATGCTTTAGGAATGCAAAACCCATTGATTGTTACAGATCCAGGTCTCCTTCAGACACCTATTATTGATCAAATCAATAGTTCATTAAATGCAAAAACATCAGTTTATTCTGATGTTCAAGGTAACCCAACCGGTTCCAATGTTACAAACGGTGTAAAAGTTTTTTTAGAGGGTAGTCATGATGGTGTCATTGCAATAGGCGGTGGATCCGGAATGGATGCTGGTAAGGGAATTGCTTTCCTCGCCCATCAATCAAGGCCTCTTTGGGATTTCGAAGATATTGGTGATTGGTGGACAAGAGCTGATGCGTCAAAAATTAAACCAATCATTGCTATTCCAACTACTGCTGGAACAGGCTCGGAAGTAGGCAGAGCAGGAGTTTTCTTAAATGAGGAAAACCATAAAAAGAAAATAATTTTTCATCCTAAAATGTTACCACAAATTGCAATTCTAGACCCATCACTAACAGTAAATTTACCCAAAGGAATTACTGCTGGCACAGGTATGGATGCACTAGCACATTGTTTAGAAGCATACTCTTCTCCCTTTTATCACCCTATGGCAGAAGGAACAGCTTTAGAGGGTCTTCGATTAGTTAGAGAAAATATTCAAGAAGTTTATCATAATGGCAAGAACATTGAGGCACGTGCTCATATGCTTGTAGCATCAATGATGGGGGCAGCAGCTTTTCAAAAAGGCTTAGGGGCAATCCATTCCATTACTCACCCAGTTAATTCGCTATATCATACCCACCATGGCACTACAAATGGCACGGTGATGCCGTTTGTTTTAAATTTCAATAGACCTGCTATTGAGGAAAAATTCAAAAGACTTGCCAACTTCTTAGGAATTAGTGGGGGTTTTGAGGGTATAGTGAACTGGGTTATTGATTTAAAGAAGGAAATGCAAATCCCTGAAACTTTAAAAGATATGGGTGTAAACCCAGGCGATGAAGTGAAGTTAGCCCCACTTGCGCAAGAAGATCCTAGCACTGGAGGTAACCCAGTTGAAATGACGGATGCCAAATTCGAAGAATTAATTGCAAATTGTATTAACGGAAAATACTAAGATTAAATTTTAAGAAATTGTTGGTGGGCTTTTTGGGATATACAAGCCACCACATCGCCGTTGGATTGAAAATTTAGATCTTTCCCTTTCCAGTCAGTGATAATTCCACCTGTTTCTTCAATGAGGTTCACTAGAGGCAAATAATCAAAAGGTTTTAAATACGACTCAACCACCATTGGAATTCTTTTTTCAGCAAGTAGCCCATACTGAACACAATCACCACCTAGTGTAACGTATTTAGTTTTCTTGGCTAAAGCATTATACTTTTTATTTTTAGGGCTGGCTTGAAATGCAGTCATGCCACAGGAGCTAAAAAATAAATCTTGTAAAGGTAGATTTGAATGAGATTTTTTTAGCTTTAAACCGTTACAATAGGCACCATGATCTTTTATACCTATCCAGCATTTTTTTATTAAGGGACAGTTTACAATTCCAAAGATTGGTTGTTGATCTATGCATAAGGCAAGTAAAGTTCCAAAATTACCATTACCATTAATGAAGTTTTTAGTCCCATCTATCGGATCAATAACCCATACTATGGAAGCATTTGTATTAGAATTTTGATATTCTTCACCAAAGATACCATGGTTGGGAAATTTTTTACCTATTAATTTACGAACATTTCTTTCCACTTCCTGATCAATTTTAGTGACAGGAGAGCGATCAATTTTAAAATTGATTTGAACTTTTTTAGGTTGATGCTTTTTAATAATTTTTTCAGAGTCAGATATCAATTTTTTGGCAAAAGTAAGATAAGGATTAATTTCTTTAAGAGAAATTTTCATTTGAGCGATCTTACACTAATTCCAATTTTTATGTGAGAAATAATTAATGTATCTTGGATGTCAGTTTGCTAAAAATTAATTCAAAATTTTCTGATGACTGAGCTCCGTTGACTACAAGTTGCTTGTTTACAATAAAGGTAGGAACACTATTAATACCCATATTCCTCGCAACTATTTCTTCATTTGCTAAGGGTTCGATATTTTGTTGATCAGATAAATAATTTTTAAACTCTTCTTCGTTGAGTGAGTTATTAATGGCGATACTTAGTAAAATGTTTGGATTTCCAATATCTTCGCCTCGAATAAAGTATGACTCAAATAAATCCTCTAATATTTGATCTTGTATTTTATGCCTATACGCCAACGCTAGAAGTCGATGAGAGTTAAAAGAGTTAGGAGTAGTTTCTATAGCATCAAAATTAAATTCAATGCCTTCTTTTAGACCCTCTTCATAGATATTATCGTAAATTGTTTTTACAGCATCTGAACTGCCAAATTTTGAAACTAAATACTCCTGTCTATCCATTCCCTCTGCTGGCATGGCAGGGTTTAATTGAAAAGGTCTCCAGGTTTGTTTAATTGAAATACCTGGATATTTTTGAATTGCTTTATCTAATCTTTTTTTTCCAATATAACACCAGGGACAAATAGTGTCTGAAAATATATCCAGTTCAATCATGTATCATCATAACAATTATATAAAAAAATTATTTAATTATTTTTTCTAAAGATAAAAATAAATATTAAGGAAGTTAGATACATTACTAAACTATAAGTTGCTGCCGGGATGATATAAAGGCCTCCACCAAAGACACTAGTTCCCACAAAAATTGCTAACGTACCATTTTGTAATCCACATTCTATGGCAATTGCTTTTTG
>CAYRCI010000003.1:0-12744 GCA_964422765.1 uncultured Alphaproteobacteria bacterium
ATTTAGAAATTGCAAATTTAGCAATAAAAAATAAATGCCACTTACTTACATCAAGCTATTTTGATCCAAAATACACAGAGCTTGAAAAAAATTTTCAAGAAAATGACTGTTTATTTATGTGCGAAGCTGGGTTGGATCCAGGTATCGACCATCTCCTAGCTCATAAATTAGTTCATGATTTTCAGGAAAAAATAAATTACGAGGATGTTAAAAATATTGAATTCAAAAGCATGTGTGGTGGATTCCCTCTTATTCCCAATGAATTCAAATATAAATTTAGTTGGTCGCCAGTCGGTGTAATCAGAGCATTAAATACGCAAGCTAAATATATTAAACAATTTAAAGAAATAGTCGCAGATCGACCATACGAGCATGTAAGTTTGATAAATTTTAGAGATGAAAATTTTGAAACATACCCAAATCGAAATTCTATACCTTATATAAATTCTTATTTATTAGATTCAATTAGAGATAAGATTAAACACTTTGAACGAGGCACTATAAGACTCAAGGGTTGGACAGAGGCTTGGCAAAATATTTTTCATAAAATTAATAATAAAGAAGATATTGAAAAACTAGGTAGTGAATTATGGGAAAGCAATAAATACCTACCTCAGGAAAAGGATAGAGTTTTATTATATGTCAGTTTAAGAGCTGAGGACAAAATTGGTGATATAATTTATGATAGAACAATTTTCATAGATGACACTAGAGCGATTGAAAATTCATCCATGTCTAATTGTGTTTCACTGACTGTATACTCTACAATTGAATGTATTTTAAAAAATAATTCACTTAGCGGAGTAAAAAGAATCTTCAGTGATATTAACAATGTTGATTATATTCTAAATCGACTAGATAACTTTGGTGTTAAAATACATAATGATTAACATTTGTATACTTAAAGAGAATAAAAATAATGAATTCAGGGTTCCTTTAGTTCCCAGTGATATATCCTATTTAAAAGATAAATATAAAAACTTTAATTTTTTTATTCAACCTTCTGCTGATAGGATAATTTCAGATGAAGAGTACTATAAAGTTGGATGCAAAAAATATAACAAACAAAAAATTGATTTATTCTTATCAATAAAAGAGATTAATAAAAAAATTATTCAAAAGAATCAAAATTTTTTAATGTTTTCTCATACCATTAAAGGTCAGTCGTACAACATGTCTATGCTTAAAAAACTCTTAGATAAGAATTGTTCATTAATTGATTACGAGCTCTTTAAAAATAAGAATAACCAGAGGATTTTAGGTTTTGGTTGGTTTGCCGGCATTATGGGAACTTTCTTAACTCTCTCCAAACATATCAATTACAACAAAATCAATAAGTTAACTTATAACTCGAATGAAATCATAAAAATCCTAAAGAAATTCAATTTTAAAAATACAAAAATATTAATCACTGGAGATGGGCTAGTCTCGAAGGGAAGTCAATTTTTGTTGAAGAAAATTGGTTTTAAAGAAATAAACAATAATTCATCATCTGAAAATCCTTGTTTTAGAATTTTAAAACCGATCGATTACTACTCTCGAGTAGATGGTAAGTTTAATTTAAATGACCTTTTAATAGGAAATGGAAAGTATAAGAACAAATTCACTGATTACATTGGCTATTATGATATTTTAATTTCTTGTCATTATTGGGATAGTCGCTTTCCCAAATTATTTTCATTAAAAGATATTAGTAAAAACTTTTTTAAAATAATTGGTGATATCACTTGTGATATTAAAGGTTCTATACCCACTACTATAAAAAGCACTACACTAAAATCACCATATTATAACTTTAAAGGTATTAGCGTCATGGCAGTTGATAATTTACCCAGCGCGCTTCCTCTTGAAGCTTCTGAAAAATTTAGCTCTAAACTAAAATATCTACTACCTAAAATTATAAAAACACTAGATAAGGATACAATTGAAGATTTTTATATCGTGAAAAAAGGTTATTTGAGCTATAGGTTTTTAAATTTAATTAACCATCTTATTTAAAAGATTAAATATAGACCCGTCAATACAAGTAAAACTGCAAAAGTAATTTCTATAATTTTTTTAATTTTAGCATTAGATACAAATTTTTTGATCATTGTACCAAATAACGCCCATAGACTTATACATGGAAAACTGACTATTGATGACATTAAACCTGTAAAAAGAACAGCTACCCACAATTTTTCCTCTATAGGCATGAAACCAGAACCAACAGTCATCGCTATAGTCCAAGCTTTAGGGTTAATCCATTGGAAAAGCGAAGCCTCATAAAACCTCAAAGGTCTTCCTGTATCCTTTTGATGATCTTTAATAGAGCCGATCATGCGATAGGCGAGATATAAAAGATAGATAAAACAGAACCATTTTAAGATCAGCTGAAATTTTGGAAATTCTTTTAGAAAATAGCCCAAAAACAGACACACTAATGAAACTTGGATTGCATGTCCTATCGCAATACCTGAAATATGAGGAATAGACCTTCGAAAGCCAAATTTTATCCCGGATATTGTTAACATTGCATTATTCGGCCCTGGAGTAATAAACATCACCGTGTAGTAAGATACAAGTGCAACGATTAATGCTGCGTTTATCAAGATTTATTCTTTTATAGAAAAGGAATTATTATCAAACAAAATGTGAATTGGTTCACCTGTTGACAATTCTACTCCATTTATCTCATCAGCTCTGTAAATATCCATTACAATAAGCAATGCTCTAAGTGAGTTTCCATGCGCTGCAATTAAGATATTATTTATGTTTTGATTTTTAATTTGGTTAAAAATTTCACTATCAAAGTACTTGCTTACTCTTGCCACAACATCTTCCAAGCTTTCTCCATTTGGAGGTCTGTCAGAGTACCCCCTTCTCCATTTATGAACCTGTTCTTCTCCAAATTTTTCTGCGGTTTCTTTTTTATTTAAACCCGTTAAATCTCCATAGTCTCTCTCATTTAAATTTATATTTTTAATAATTTTACCGCTTGCATTTAATTCATCATATTGCCCTAAATTTTCTAAGATGATCTTTGCTGTATCTTGGGCCCTTTTAAGCTCACTGGTATAAACAAGATCAAATTTTAAATTGATATTTTTAAAATTTTGGCC
Organism: uncultured Alphaproteobacteria bacterium; assembly: GCA_964422765.1. GTDB lineage: Bacteria > Pseudomonadota > Alphaproteobacteria > HIMB59 > HIMB59 > HIMB59. The sequence continues at coordinate 3,102 of CAYRCI010000003.1, forward strand.
TGCCCTATTGGCCTCTTCCGCCCCCAGTTCAGAAAGTTCTACATTTTTAAATCCTGTGAATAAATTAAGCTTATTCCATTCACTTTGACCATGACGAATTAATAAAATATTTTTCATGAAGTGTGATATATAGTATTTATTAATTATGGTCAAATTTCGTATAGAAAAAGATAGTTTAGGGGAAGTAAAAGTAGATGATTCCAAACTATGGGGTGCGCAAACACAAAGATCTATTCAAAACTTTGAAATAGGAATAGGTAAATTTCACTTTCAAGATATTTTTATAGAAGCACTAGCCTTACAAAAAAAATCATGCGCTAAAGCGAACCTCGATTTTAAACTTCTTTCCAAAAAACATGTCCATATAATTGTTAAGGTTTGCGATATGATCATAAAAGGAGAATTAAAATCTCAATTTCCACTTGTGGTTTGGCAAACAGGCTCTGGAACTCAAGTAAATATGAATTTAAATGAGGTCATTGCAAACAAATCTAATCTTTTATTAGGTAGTAAACTGCCCTCAAATAAACCCTTACATCCCAATGATGATATCAATAAATCCCAATCATCAAATGATACAATTCCGACAGCTATGCATATTGCAACTGTTTTAGCTATCCACAGACTGCTATTCCCATCAATAAAAAAAATTAAAAATACTCTCAAAAAAAAATCATCTCAATTTAAAGGTATTATTAAGATCGGGCGTACTCATACACAAGATGCAACCCCTATTAAACTTTCAAATGAGTTTTTAGCTTTTCACGATCAAATTGAATATGCTGAGTCTGTTATAAAAAAATCTTTGAATAAACTTTATCAACTTGCTCAAGGCGGCACAGCTGTAGGCTCTGGTGTAAATGCGCCAAAGGGTTTTGCTCAAAAGTTTATTAAACATCTTAGTAAAGATACAAAACTTCCATTTATTTCTGCGAAGAATAAATATGAAGCATTGGCCTCCCATGATGTTTTTATTGAAGTAATGGCTGGTATTGAAATTTTAACAAGTTCGCTATTTAAAATGGCTAACGATATAAGAGTACTGGCATCCGGACCAAGAAGCGGTATCGCTGAACTAATACTGCCTGCTAATGAACCAGGTTCATCTATTATGCCGGGTAAAATTAACCCAACTCAGTGTGAGGCATTATCTATGGTCTGTGCACACGTGATTGGATTAAGAAATTCAGTTTCATTTGCATGTACCCAGGGTCATTTTCAGCTAAATGTATATAATCCAATTATAATTCATAATACTCTTGATGCTATTTCATTAATTAGTGAAGGTATGAACTCCTTTGATAAAAATTGCCTCATTGGAATTAAAGCTAATACTCATAGAATTAAAGAATTGCTCAATAATTCACTAATGTTAGTGACACCACTTACAAAAATCATTGGTTACGATTTAGCCTCTAAGGTTGCCTTAAATGCTTATAATAAAAATATTTCTCTCAAAGAGTCTTGTATGGAATTAACTAAACTTAGTGAGGGCGAGTTTGATAAATATACTAATCCCAAAAATATGGTTTAGTGAATTTGATGAATTGAATAATTTTCTTCAGATTTAAATAGCTCTTTTAATAAATTATTAGTAATAAAATGGCCTGTTTTAAAACCATTATAAGTACCAATAATAGGGTATCCAGACAAATAAAGATCTCCAACGACATCTAACACTTTATGGCGCATTAACTCATTTTCGTATCTTAGTCCTTCTTTATTTAACGGCTTCATATCTTTAATAACAATAGCGTTATCTAGAGACCCGCCTTTAATTAAATTTTGTGATTTTAAATACTCAATCTCATGGAAGAAACCAAATGTACGCGCCTGAGAAATAGAGTCTATGTAATTACCATTTAAGTTTTTAATAAAGATTTTTTGATCATGGTACTTACCCTCAAAACAAGATTCTAAGTTTATATTTAAACCTTCGGCATCCATAGAGTTTGGTAAAAGTTCTGCATAGCCATAATCACATTCAAATCTTACTGGTTTTTTAATTTCAAGGACTTCTTGATAAGCATTCAGTTCTTTTAAACCAGCATTTAAGATTTCATCCACAAAAATTTTTGAGCTACCATCTAAGATAGGTACTTCCAAATTATTAATTTCTATTTCACAATTATCGATATGCAATCCAGCTAAAGCACTAAGCAAATGCTCTACTGTTCTAACTTCAATATTGTTAACAGCTAAATTTGTTGAAAATTTAGTTGATATAACTTTATCCCACTTAGCAGGAACAATGGTTTTACAATCAGTACGATTAAATATAATTCCAGTTTTAATATTGGCAGGATTTAATGTTAAGTTACAAGATTCTCCAGTGTGCAATCCAATACCGCCCAAAGAAATAGGTTTTTGAAGGGTATAGCTTTTCATATACCTAAATAATAGGCAAATATAGCAAATGTATTACTTTATAATTGTAAAACTTTGTATTCTCTAGAAGTCTATTGTTGAGAGGAGCCTTTTCTCAGATAAGACGGTGTGTCCATCTCATCGATCAAATCACTATCAAGACTATTGTCTGAAATTTCGCTAATCTCTAAAACATCATTATTTACATGAGTTCTATCTGACTCTTCTACCACATCGCTGAAAAGGAATAAATTAGGATCTGTCTTTACCTTCTTAGGTTTTTCCTTTTTTTCTATTGTTTTTTCCTCAGTGGGTTGTTCTTTTTTATCTGATGACATTAAGTTAGAAAGCATACTAAAAAAACTTGTTTTTTTCTTTTCTTCTAGGCCCTTATAATTGACAGTTGGAGAGGAAGTTATCGGCTCCCTATTATTACTATTAGGCTTTTCCTCTTCTATGACCTCGCTATGTAAGTCAAATTGATTTTCTTGAATTTCATAACTGGTAGATGAGATTTTTTCATCGTCAAAAGAACTATTATTACTGCTAATATTCTCATGACTATCTTTATTCTTATCAATTTTTTTTTGTAAAGAAGAGAAACTATTATCTTTTTCTGAGTCGGGGTAGTAAAGAATTTTTTTACCAGTTGCCTCAATACCAGTTGCAAAGATACTAATTTTCAACTTACCTTGAAGACTTTCATCGATCAAAGAGCCAAATATTATATTTGCATCTGGATTAACACTTTGACGAATAATATTTGCTGCATGGTCCACTTCTAATAGAGTCATATCACTTCCTCCAGAAATATTAACGATAACTCCTTTAGCAGTATTCATATCTACATTTTCAATAAGTGGGTTAGTTAAAGCAAGGTTTGATGCTTCTACCGCTTTATTGTCCCCTTCAGCAACAGCAGTGCCCATCATTGCAAATCCCATTTCTTTAATGACGGTTCTTACGTCTGCAAAATCTAAATTTATCAAACCAGGTTGGGTAATTAAGTCTGTTAATCCCTTAACTCCATCAAAAAGAACATTGTCAGCTTTTTTGAAAGCCTCTGCAAATGAAGTTTGTTCATTAGATACCTTAAATAAATTTTGATTAGGGATAATTAATAATGTATCTACATTGCTTTTAACTTCTTCAAGTCCTTGAAGTGCAAGGTTCATTCTTTTAGTGCCTTCAAAGTTAAAAGGTGTTGAAACAATCGCAACTGTTACAATACCTAATTTTTTAGCTATACTGGCAATAACGGGTAATGCGCCTGTACCTGTTCCACCACCTAGGCCAGCAGTTAAAAATAGCATGTTAGTGTGTCGTAATTCTTCAGATATTAAGTCAATACTTTCTTCTGCTGCTTCTCTTCCTACGCTTGGATCAGCTCCAGCCCCAAGTCCTTTAGTTTTTTCTAAACCTAATTGGATCCGATTAAAACATAATGAATTTTCAAGTGCCTGAGCATCCGTATTTGCAACTATAAACTCAACATTATTTAAATTTGATTGAATCATATTATTGACAGCATTACTTCCTGCGCCGCCAACTCCCATTACAGTAAGTGATGGTTTTAAATTTTTTTGATCTAGTACTGGCTCTATATCTAGTGTCATATTAATCCCCGCGAATATCTACCTATAGTAGGTCTACGAATCGTTTGTACCATATTTTGTTAGAAAAAGAATCAATTTTTTTCATAAAATCACCACTATCTGTCTTTTTATTTGAGAGTAGCCAAAAAGCAGCATAAATAGACATTAGACTAGCATCATTTAGTACACGCGGAATTCCGGAAGAACTTGGAGGTTCAATGAATTGAATTTCATGTCCAAATTTGTTTCTAAAATAAAAATTAAAGTTTTTAAGCATAGATCCACCGCCAGTAAATAAATATGTATAAAAATTCTTATCTTCAGGAAGTTGCTTAAAAATATAATTAAAAATTTCATCTAAACGAGATAAAATTATTTTTTTTATATATGAGTGTTCTATTTTATTTTTTAGATTATTGCCAAACTCCTCCCAAACAGGAATCTCAATTGATGAATTTCTTTCATCTGCAAGGTCTATTGTAGAAATTTTTAATTTTTCTGCAAAATCGAAGCTTACATTTAGCATTTTAACCATATCATCGGATATCCATTTGCATCCCAGGGCAATATTTTTATTAAAAATTAATTGTTTATTTTTAATCACAATTACATTTATATGATTAAAACCGAAATCAAAAAGAATTATATTATTTTTTATAATTTTTTTATTTTTTAAGTAATAAAAGTATGAAGTGGTGGTATCTAAAAAATTATGAATTTTTATTTGCAACTTTTGAAAAATATTTTGAAAAAGTGAGATATCTTTTTTATCGATTAATGAAACCAGAGAGATAAGAGAAAGTTTTTCGCAAGTTAAACCAAGAGGATTATCAGTAATTAAGTCATCGTTAATTTGATAATGTGAAGTATGTATATTTTGATGATAGTTCTCTTGCTTTTGTATAGGAATTCTTGAGAGCGTTCGAAGATCGTTATTCTCTATAATCGAATTATTTAAATTAATACTATTTTTTATCTTTCGGATCTTAATATTATTATTTGAAAGTAAAATATATGTCTCTCGAATAATATAATTTGCTTGCTTTTCGGCTTGTACAATTGATTTTTTAATGCTTTCAACAAAATCATCAAAAGAAATTACATTAGTTCCATCAAAGCCATTTGCGTTTGATTTCCCCACGCCTTTTATTTGAGTTTCATTAGATTGATCAGAAAAAATAACTGTTTTAATTGAAAAAGAGCCAATTTCTATTATTGATTTTAAGTCTTCCATCTATTTTAATCTAATAGTTTTTTCATGAAAGTTTCTCAGGTCTAAATACTCTGAGTAATTGGTATTATTCTCTAATAAAATCAAATTATTTTCAATAAACATTAAAAATTCTTCGTTAATTAACTTAGGTAGCATCACAACAAGATTGTTATCAAGAATCAAGTTATAACGCCTATTATCTATATATTCGATATTTGAGATTTTAAAAAGTTTATTAATTCTTTCATAAGAATTTAATAAATACTGATTAATTATTAAAGTTTCTTTAGAAATATCAATTAAGGATATTTGATCAATAAAATTATTATTAAAATATTTAAATGATGCTGTTGTGCTATCCATAAAAATAATTTCCTTGTTGAAAATATTTTTTGCAAAAGGTTCTTTAATCTCAATATTGATATCTATTTTAGATAGATTTTTTTTAACTAAATAACTTTTAATAAATGAATACTCTTTTAAAAAACTATTTACATCATTGGCATGCTCAGCAATTTCAGATTCAAATTCACTACTAATACTCTTATTGTTAAATTCAACAATAGATGGTGTGTTATCTATAAAATATTTATATGTATAAAAAACTAATGAACCAAAAATTAAAAATGATAATACACTCAATATAATTTTTTTTAGCCATGATTTCATTTATAAGAGGAAATTAAAATTTTTTTAATTAAGTTAAAGTATGGTATATCATTAAAATGTGCTTGCTCTGGGGCTAATGAGATCTTAGTTAGACCAGGGTGAGTATTGATTTCTAGAAAGTAAAATTTTTTATTAAGATCTGAATAGATGAAATCCAATCTAGCTATTGACTTACAATTACATATTTTAAATATTTTTTCTGATATTTTTATTATTGCTTTGTAATCTTTAATAGGAATTCTAGCTGGAAAAAAATGTTTACTTTTCCCTTTTGTGTATTTTGCTTCATAATTATAAATAGCACCCTCATAAGCTATTTCAGTGATACCCAATGCAGATACTTTTTTATTGTCCTTTAATACAGTAACTGTCAGTTCTCTTCCTTTTACAATTTCCTCTATTAGCATATTTTTTTGATTAATAATTTTGTTAAGTATTTTTTTATTTTTAATAAATGATATTCCATTGGATGAACCGCCCCAGTTAGGTTTTGCGATTAATGGCAGTTGAGAATTTATCGTACCTTCATTTGGGGAGAGTATATTCAATTTTTTTTTTAAAAACTGTTTCAAAAGCCTTTTATTAAAACACAAGGCTGAAGTAAGGTCATTTGAGTGGGTAATAGGTATTGAATGTTTAGAAGCCAAACAAGAAAGCCCTCCATCTTCACCGAACTCTCCATGAAGCGCATTAAATATGATGTCGGGTTTAAATTTAGCAATTTGACTTAAGTTATTTTTTTTTAAATCAAAAAAATTAACTCTAAAATTTTTAGCTTTAAGTGATTGATATACGTTTCTCCCGGAGGATAAGGAAACATTTCTTTCATCAGACCACCCTCCTGCAATAACCAATATATTAATCTTAGAAAGGTTCTTCATTAACCTATAATCTTTAACTCTGGATCAAGGGTAAGATCGTATTTTTGTTTTACTTTATTTTGTACATTGATTATAAATTGCTCAATCAAATCAGCTTCAATATTTGGATCATTTTCAAAAAAGTTAGAGTGTTTCTTGGATAGTTTTACTGAGCCATTATAAAAGCTATCATCTAAAGAAGTTTTGATAAGTTTCCAAGCATTCATATTTTCTGGATTCTTAAAAATACTACCACAGCAGTTAACTTTCTGAGGTTGAGTTAAATTACGTTTTTCTTCATATTCTTTCATAGTTTTTTTTATATTTTCTTTATTGCTAGTCTCTTTTTTAAAACGTCCATATAAAATAATTGTATTATCTTGCTGGAAACCTCTACGATATTCAAAATTGAGATCATTTATCGATTTTTCAAATGTTTTTTTTGCTAATAAATCATAAAAAATTACACTTAAAAGCCTATCTTTTATTTCATGGCCGTAACAACCAGCATTCATAAATATATTACCTCCTATAGATCCAGGAATAGTGTGTAAAAATTCAAATCCGGTAATAGAATTTTGATAACAATATTTTGAAAAATAATTATCAAGTACCCCTGCCCCTACTAATAAGGAATCTTCTTCTATATGAATTTTTGTAAAGTCACCAAGTAGTTTTAAACCTATACCATTAAACCCATTACTCTTAATTAATAGGTTTGAGAAATTACCTATTGTTAAAATTTGATCATTGAGATTTTCATTGAATGCTAATACTTCATCGATTTGATTGACATCATAAATTTTTATATAATTTTTAATTTTCCCCCCTGATTTGAGCCATGAAACTTTAGAAGTATCAAAGTATTTTTCTAAATTATTTTTTTTTTGAGTCATAATAAAATCGAATTTGATAAGAAATACTTCCCGCACCTGCGGTAATAAATAAATTATCAGAATCTTTATCTGATTGGCTGTCTAAAAATTGGAATAATTCAGTATAACTATCAATATAAATAGTTTTATTTCCATACTTTACATTTAAATCATTCACTAAATCTTTCGAGTCTTTCATTCCCTTGAGGATATTTTCACCTGCTGAGTATGTCTTTAATATAATTAAATTTTTTATTTCTTTAAAAGTTTCAAGGTAATTGTCATATAAGTCATTAAGTCTTGAATAACGATGAGGCTCTACAATAAGATATTTTTTTTTGTTTTTATACAATTTCAAAACTTCAATTAGTTTTTTTAATTCAGTAGGGTGATGGGCATAATCATCTATAAATAAATTTTTATTTAGTTTCCCAATTATATTCATTCTTCTCAAAGTTCCTTTGAACTTCAATATATCTGATTTATTTATTTTGATATTTAAACTATCTATAACAGATAATGCAGCCGTCATATTTGAAACATTATGTTCACCTAACATTGGTGATAAAATATTCTCGGAATATTTTTTTTGATCTTTAAATAAATCAAATGTTGAATTTATATTAGTTAACTTTTTTATTTTATAACTATATGAAAAAGAATGAGAGGAGCCAAAAGTAATAATATCTTTATTTTTAGATGCAATTTCTCTCAGGAAAATATCATCTGAGCATAAAAAAACTTTTGTACCTCTTTTTACATTATCATTAATATATTTTTTAATTTGGTTTTTTAACTTCGAGTAAGACTTATAAAAGTCAATATGCTCTCTATCTACATTTAAATAGATTAAATAATTTGGCTTTAATTTAAATACTGTACCATCACTCTCATCTGCTTCGACCACTACATAATTGCTATCTGTTAAATAAATGTTTTGGCCAAAATTTTGCATAATGCCTCCAGAAATTATGATTGGATTTAAACCTGAATTAACTAAGAGATGTCCAAGCAAGGAGGTAGTTGAAGTTTTTCCATGTGAGCCAGATACAACCACGGTAAATTTATCTTTACAAATTAATTGCAGAAGTTTTGAGCGATTATAGCAAGGTATTCCATCTTTGGCCGCCCTTGTAAGTTCTGGGTTTACTTTTATTGCCGAGGAATAAAAAATTATATCTTTATTTTTAACATTCTCCTCTTTATGACCTATAAAAACTTTAATACCGTTGTCGTTTAAAGTATTTGTTATTTTATTGCTAGTAATATCGCTTCCCGAAACATCAATGTTGTTTTTTTTAAGATATAGAGCCAATGCGCTCATTCCTATCCCATTAATTCCAATTATATGAACTTTTTTTGTAATTAAATTTGCAAATTTCATCTGGCTATATAACAAACTAATTTTTGCATAGAGTAAGGATTGATCATTTCATTAAAATAATTTGTATTTTGATATTGTTTTTGCAGGGGAATTTCTAACTTATTAGGTAAATTAGAGTGTTTTTGAAAATAGATGAAATTATATTTTTGATGTTGATCTCTAGAAAATAAATGGGGTTTAAAAAATATTTTGTCTGTAAAATAAAGAGTTTCATGTATTGAACCAGAACCAGAACGAGAAATAATTAAATCATAATTTATAAAATTAATATTCTCTTTGAATGAAAAAAAACTGACATTATCTGACTGAGCAAGGTACTGAGCTTGTAAATTTTCAGATTGAAGAGAGGAAATTTGAATATCTAATTGAATTTTAGCCATAAAGGTCTTTTCAATTTTAGATAGTTCATTTAATAGTATTTCATTTAATTCAATTGAACCAGCACTACCGCCAATTAATAAAATCTTAACTTGACCATCCTCAATTTTAAAAGATCTAGAAAATTGATCTCTAAAAAAGTTTCCAACAAATATTTCTTTTTTTTTAATTTTTTCATTGGGAAAACTTATAAAGACTTTATCAGCTATCCAATAATTTAGCTTATTAGCATAACCAAAAATCAAATTTTGCTCATGTATAAATACTTTATGAGATTTAAAAAAAAAGAAACTTATGAATTT
>CAYRCI010000003.1:12844-64296 GCA_964422765.1 uncultured Alphaproteobacteria bacterium
TTTGCTCATGTATAAATACTTTATGAGATTTAAAAAAAAAGAAACTTATGAATTTAGCTAAATATAAAATTGGTGTAGTTATAAAGCCCCCAAACCCAATACATTTTAATTTTTTACTCTTTGCAAAAAGTAATAAAAAATTAAATAAAACTTCATATAGAAACTTTATTTTATTAGAAGTTTCTAAGACTTTTATTTCTATATTTTTATTTAGGATTTTATTAGTGAATTTTCTTCCTGCAATATTAGTGATAAAAAGTATTTTAATTTGCTCGTTAAACTTCGATAATTCATTCATACATTTTATTGCAGGTAAAATATGCCCTCCAGAAGATCCGGCAATAAAAATATAGTCAAATCTATTTTTCAATAACAACTTCCTTAATTACCTTATTTGTACTGGTCTCTATAACTTTAAAAATTGCTTTATTTCCATCTATGGATTTAATTTGATAATGATCATCATCTATCAAAAATACATCGCTTAATTCATATTTACCTAGAGGAGTTAGGCTTATTTGCTCACTATTATTGATTTTATAGAAAACACCAACAATAATTGCTATTATACCTAAAACAATAAAGATACCCTGAATAACGACAAGGCTAACTAATAGTTTTTTTTTTAACATTTTATCAATGAATAGTAGTTATATTTATCACGGATTTGAAATTTCAATTTTATATGAGGATAGTCATATAGCAATATTAAATAAACCATCCGGGCTAATTACTCATAAAAAAAATATTCACGATAGTGAGGTGTCACTTCAGGATAGTCTATCTCAAAAATTTGAAATTATTGATGATGAGGTTGGCAAGGAGGGTATCGTTCATAGACTAGACAAAGACACTAGCGGGCTCATCATCATTACAAAAAACAAAACTATTAAACAAATTTTTCAAGATTTATTTAAAAATAGATTAATCACAAAACATTATCTTGCTATTTCCTATGGGGTTCTTAATCAAAGCTATATTGAAGTCTCAAAGAATATTACTAGACAAAAACATCAAAGAACAAAGTTTAAAACGGCACAATCTGAAGGTAAGGACGCACTTACCAAGATTACTAACCTTAAAACCTATCATGGTTCAATCAGCCTCTTGGATTGTGAAATTATTACAGGACGAACACATCAAATAAGAGTTCATCTAACTAGCCTTGGATTACCTATAATAGGGGATAAAAGTTATATACTAGATAAAGAGCAAAAATTTAGATTGAATAATCTAAAAAAAGATGTTGTTGATACATTAAATTCTTTTCCGAGACAGGCATTGCACTCCTATCATGTTGAATTTGAACATCCAATTTCAAAAAAAAGCATTAAAATTACTTGTGATTTACCTGATGACATGAAAGATTTACAAGCAAAACTTCAATGAATAAAGAAAACAAAAATTTATTACCTGTAATAACATCCGAGAATGATATTTATCCCTATCTTAAAAAAATTAATCAATTCCCCATGCTTAGTGATGAGGAAGAAAAAAAACTTGCTATAGATTGGCTTAAAAATGGTAATACTAAATCAGCTCAAAAATTAGTTACCAGTCATCTTCGATTAGTTGCCAAAATAGCAATGGGCTATAGAGGCTACGGTCTCCCTTTATTTGATTTAATTTCTGAAGGTAATTTAGGTTTAATCCAAGCTATTAGAAAATTTGATCCGGAAAAAGGATTTAGATTAGCTACTTACGCAATTTGGTGGATTAGAGCGTCCATCCAAGAGTATGTTTTACATAGCTGGTCTCTTGTAAAAATTGGAACTACAGCAGCACAAAAAAAACTATTTTTCAACCTGAGAAGGTTAAGAAATCAATTGAAAAAGTATGAAGAGGGCTATCTAACTAATGAACAAATAAAATCTATTTCTGATGATTTGGGGGTTACCGAAGACGAAGTTAAACATATGGAAGGAAGAGTTTTCCATCATGATTTTTCTTTAAATACGCCTCTTAACGATGAAACAGATGGTGAATGGATTGATCATATTGAAGACGAAAATACTAGTATTCAAAGTCGAGTTGAAGAAACTGATGAATTAGATAAAAGAAAAAAACTTTTTAATCAAGCAGTAAAAAAATTAGAACCAAGAGAATTAGAGATTTTAACAGCAAGAAGATTGGAAGATGAACCTAAAACTTTAGAGGATTTAAGTCAAAAATACTCTATTAGTAGAGAAAGAGTTAGGCAAATTGAAAATAAAGCTATTAAAAAGCTTCAAGAAGAAATAGAAATTTTATCTCAACCAAAACTACTTACAAAAAGTTAATTATTTTAAAAGCGTCTGATTTCTTTCAGGGCCTAAGGAGACTATTGTCACTGGCACTTCTAAATAGTTTTCAATGAATGTGATATAATTTTTTAAATTATCAGGTAATTCATTATAGGATTTAAATTCTGAGATATCCCCCCAACTTGGGAATATATCATAGTCATCTTCAAGTAATTGAATGGTATTAAGATAATTGCTATCACTAAAATTTATATCTTCGTATTTTTTTAGCTGATAGCTTTTGCAAACTTTTATTTCTTTTAAATCATTTAAAACGTCTACTTTGGTAATACATAGCTCGGATACTCTGTTGATTTGACAGCTATACTTTAATGAAACTAGGTCTAGCCAACCACACCTTCTTTTACGCTTTGTGACAGTACCTATTTCTACACCCTTATCGGCTATGTAATCTCCAATTGAGTCAAATAATTCAGTCGGAAATGGGCCATTGCCTACCCTAGTTGCATAAGCTTTGAAAATTCCTATAGTTTTGTAATCTAACTGTAATCCTGAACCGATGACAATATTAGATGAAACTGTATTTGAAGATGTTACATATGGGTATGAACCATGATCTAAATCAAGTAGAGCTCCTTGAGCGCCCTCAAACAAAATAGATTTTAGAGAGAATTCATTTTTTATTAAACTATTATCAATAATCAAATTACCGATTTTAGAGGTAAATGTTCTCAAAAAATCAATACATTCCTTGATATTAATTGGCTCTTCACCAAAATGAATCAGGGTTGGGTCATAAAACTTTTTAATAATTTTAAGTTTTTCTTCTACGTATGATAAATTTTTTAAATCATAAAGTTTTATGCTTTTCCTTCCCACTTTATCTTGATAGGCAGGGCCGATACCTTTAGCTGTAGTACCAATTTTATTTTCCCCTGTTAACAATGACTCATTAATTTTATCTAAATGCTTATGATATTTTAAAATCAAAGATATATTTGATGATAGATAAATTTTTGGATTTGAAATTTTTTGACAAATTTGATCATACTCATTCAAAAAATGTTCAGGATCAAGAACAACACCTTGACCTAAGAAACAGGGCTTACCTCTAATGACTCCAGAAGGTATAAGATTTAACTTATAAGTGGTATTTTCGACAATAACAGTATGACCCGCGTTATTACCCCCTTGATACCTAGCTACTAAATCAAAATCCTCAGAGAGATAATCAACAATTTTACCCTTACCTTCATCGCCCCATTGCAACCCTATTACAGCTTTATGCATTAAATTAACTCCGACAAATTATCAACATTACAGGAAAATCCAAATCCTTCTATTTTACTTTTATTCTTAGAATAATTATATCCGCCTCCCTGAGCTAAAATTTTCTTTGATTTAGCAGAGTAGACATAAAAAAAAATATCTTGGTGATAATCCTGAGAAAAAAAATTACTCTCTAAATTTATATCATAGGGCGATTTTGAAATAGCTCTAAAGGTATGTATAAAAGAATTTATTTGATTTTTTTTAACCTTAGTATCAATAATAAATTTTGATTTATTTTTCAATTTAGGATCTGTAAATATAAATATGTAATTATTTTTCAAAATTTTTTTTAAAAGATTATCCAAAATTTTAATAACTTGTTCAAATGACTCATTTTTGGGGTAATTTATAATTTCTAAACCGTGTTGTCTGTATTGTTTAATATCGTTACTGATTAAATCTTCTCGAAATATATCTCCCATATAATATAAACAGTGCCTTGATTTAGGATCATGAGTTATAACAGTATTTAATACCTGACCTGTTATGTCAGATCTTAATTTAACTTTTTCTTCTTTGGAGAGAGATTTATTTTCTAAAACTGATGTAAATATTCTTTTAAATTTATTATTTCTACTTAAAAGTGAAGTAAAAATATTATCAAGACTTTCAAATTTTAAAGCGGTGCTGGCATATTTTGTATCAAAGGAGTTAACAAGCATCAGAAATAATCTTACTAATATTGTATTTAAGTTTTTTTAGATCTGATACTTTTATATTTCTTTTCTGATATTGCAAGTTAACTCTTAGCAGCGGCTCTGTTCCAGATGGCCTGAAATTATAGAAAATATTTCTATTTTTTAATATTGAATTCAAATTCTTGTATAATATTTCTTGATTCTTGAAAAATAGCTCTCGATCAATTTTTTGATTTATTTCCACTACCTCCAATAATTCAAGCCCTTTCTTTAAATTAGATAAAGTATTTTTTTCTTTTAAAAGAATAGTTAGTATTCTTAAGGCAGTCGACATACCATCGCCTATTAATTGATCATCTTTGAAAATAAAGTGCCCAGAGGGCTCTCCACCAAAATAATAATTATTTTGCAATATTTCTTTGAGAATATTTTTATCACCTACTTTGACACGCTTTAATTTTATTCCTTTTTTTTTCAATGAAATATCTAAACCGTGATTAGCTACTTCATTGGTAACTATTACTGAATTTTTTTTTATTTTTTTTTGTTTTAAATAGTAATTTGCAAGAATATATAAAATCTCTTCCCCTTTTAAGACTTCACCCTTATCATCAACTAAGATGAGCCTGTCTCCATCTCCATCTAAACATATGCCTAAATCAAATTTTTTCTTTTTTACTAAATGAGCTGCTTTTTGTGGAAATAAAGATCCGCATTGAAGGTTAATATTTGTTCCAGATGGTTTATCGTGAATGGTTAAAAGTTCAGTGCCTATCTCAAATAATACTTCAGGAGCAACTTTATAGGCAGCTCCATTTGCACAGTCTAATACTACTTTTATATTGTTATAATCTAGATTTTTATCAACTGACTGTTTGAGTGCTTCAGAGTATCTCCCAATAGCGTTTTTTAGTCTTACTGCCTTGCCATAACTAGATTGCTTAATTTTAAAATTATCAAAATCATAATTAAAAAAAACATCTTCAATTTTAGCCTCCTCCTCTGAAGTTATTTTAAGGCCCTGGCTATTAAAAAATTTAAGTCCATTATCATAATATGGGTTGTGAGATGCTGTAATCATAACTGAAAAATCCGCTCTAAGCGATTTACTAAGAATTGTTAAAGCTGGTGTGGGTAATGGTCCTACTAATATCACATCAACACCCATAGATATAAAACCTGAAGTTAAAGCAGGTTCATAAATATAGCCCGAGAGTCGTGTATCTTTGTTAATTACAACTCTGGAAATTTTCTGTTTTTTTTTTAGAACTAAAGAAGAAGCTTTAGCTAATTTTAATACATTTTCTGCAGTTAAAGGGTATTTACCTACCTCCCCTCTAATTCCATCCGTACCAAATAATCTCATAGAGATTATTGTTTATTAAAATTAGCCCTAATTGGGAAGGGGAAAGTTTTGATCTTTTGTAAAGGAAGGTAAAGGACCTTTATTTGGAGATGTTTTTTGACTGTCAGTGGGTTTATCGTCATCTGAAAGGTCGTTATCTCTTTTAGGCTTAATGCCTTTCAATAGATTCTTTATTTCTTCACCGGTTAAAGTTTCATACTCTAAGAGCCCCTTAGCTATAATATGTAAATCACTCATATTTTCAGTGAGAATTTTTCTTGCTCTACTCTCAGCGTCTTGAACTAGTTTAATCACTTCTTGATCAATAATTCTTGCGGTTTCCTCAGAAATATTTTTAGATTGAGTAACAGAATGTCCTAGGAAAACTTCTTCTTGATTGCCTGTATATCGAACCCTGCCTAATTTTTCACTATAGCCCATCTGTGTAACCATCGCTCTTGCTAAATTTGTAACTTGCTGAATATCTCCCGCAGCGCCAGAGCCTATTTTATCTGGACCAAATATTAACTCTTCAGATATTCTAGCTGCAACAGTCACTACAAGCTTATCCAAATACTCATCTTTTCTATGTATAACTTTATCTTGTTCTGGAACACTCATGACAAATCCCAAGGCACGACCGGTGGGAATAATAGATGACTTATAGATAGGGTCTGCGTGTTCACAGTGGAGGTTAGCCAAAGCGTGTCCAGCTTCGTGATAAGCAATAACCTCTTTTTCTGATTCAGAAATAACCTTAGATCTGTTTTGAGTACCAAGCATAACTTTATCTTTAGCCTCTTCAAAATCATCCATAGTAACTATTTTTTTATTTTTTCTGGCAGCAATTAAGGCAGCCTCATTAACAATATTAGCTAAATCTGCCCCTGAAAAACCCGGTGTAGATCTTGCTATAGCTATTGTTTTAACTGAATTATCCATCTTAATTTTTTTTGTATGAACTTTTAAAATTTTATCTCTACCAATGATATCAGGAGCAGGAACAACTACTTGTCTATCAAATCTTCCAGGTCTTAATAAGGCTGGATCTAAGACATCCGGTCTGTTCGTTGCTGCTACAATGATTACTCCTTCGTTTGCCTCAAAGCCATCCATTTCAACTAATAGTTGATTTAAAGTCTGTTCTCTTTCATCGTTGCCACCACCAAGACCGGCACCTCTATGTCTTCCAACTGCATCAATTTCATCGATAAAAATTATACAAGGAGCATTTTTTTTTCCTTGCTCAAACATATCTCTAACTCTACTAGCGCCAACACCAACAAACATCTCTACAAAGTCTGAACCAGAAATTGAAAAGAAAGGAACTCCTGCCTCACCTGCTATAGCCCTGGCTAACAATGTCTTACCAGTACCAGGAGGACCTACAAGCAGCGCACCTTTGGGGATTTTGGCTCCTAATCTTTGAAACTTGTGAGGATCTTTTAAAAAAGATACTACCTCTTCTAATTCTTGTTTAGCTTCATCTATGCCCGCTACATCGTTAAAGGTAACTTTTTGTTTGTTTTCATTTAATAGTTTTGCCTTAGACCTTCCAAAACCCAAAGCTCCACCGCCTTTACCAGATTGCATTTGCCTCATAAAGAAGATCCAAACACCGATTAACAAAAGCATTGGGAACCAAGAGACAAAAATACTTAAAAGTGGGTGCATACCAGACTGTTCTGGCTTTGCGTTAATTGCAACTCCATTATCATTTAATTTTTCAATTAAATTAGGATCTCTGGGAGCATAAGTAGAAAAATCAATGCCATCTATGGTCTGGCCATAGATATTACTACCTTGGATTTCGACAGATTTAATTTCGCCATTTTGTGTCTTTTCAAGTAAAGTAGAATAAGTAAAGGTTATAGAGCCATAATCTCTTTGAGAATTTTTGAATATATTAAATAAACCCAGTAAAATAAGGCTGATAACTATCCAAACAAAAATATTTTTTGAAAAATTTTTCATAATTTAATTTATAGTATTAATATAGTGTTAGTTATCTACGTTTAAAGCCCTATGTTAGTTTTAAATGCATTTTTTTATTAGAAAAACTAATAAATCCACCAAAAATATCCTTATTTATTCTACTTTTATCAGATTGACCTATTAGTTTAGTTATCGTTTTTACATTATGTTCCCTCATAGCTTTGTTATTTTTGAGATTAGTTTGTATTGATAGAAAAAAAGATTTTATGATGTGCTCTTGTAGGCTCTTATTTAAAATTGAAAAATTGGAGTAATTGATTGAGTAGCTCTTGTTACTTAATTTTTTAAAAAAATCTTTATATAAGTGATTTACATAGGTAAGCTTTGAATAAACCAATCTATCTTGGGTAATTTTTTTATTTATTGCTTTGCTACTAATAAAAACCCTAATCTTATTGCGTGTATAATCTAACTCAGCATTAGTTCTATCTTCAAACCATTTTATCTTTTTTTGTTTAGCAAATTTAATGATATTCGATTTAGAAAAATCTTGCAGAGGTCTATGGTAGTTTAAGTTTTTATATTTTCTAGAAAATAATGAGGATAGACCCATTACATTTGATTGTTGAACTTTTCTTAAAAAAAAAGTTTCATTTAAATCGTCTAAGTGGTGTCCCAGAAACAAATCATTAATTTTATTTTTTTTTGAATATTGAAATAAAAAGTTATATCTCAATAATCGGGCTTGATTTTGGAAGCCACTTTGAGTCTTAGTGAAATTCAATTTTTTAATAGTTAGTGTATGTCTGGAGAGTTTATAATAATTAACAAGTTGCTTAATTTCTAATACACCTTCTTTTCTAATTTGATGGTCAAAAATTATTATATGGATATTCTTATTTTTAAAAAATTTAGTATTAGCTATTAGGTAATAAAGAGTGGTGCTATCAACACCGCCAGATAAAGAAAGAAGGATCTTGTTATCTTTATGAAAGTTTAGAGAAAGATAATTTTTAATAAAATGAACTAAGCCCGTTTTCTTAGTCAATGATTAATCCGCAATCCTTATCACCTTGTAATATCTTAGCAGAGTCAATAATTTCTAATTTATTTGTAAACTGGTTTGAAAAAATAATATCTTCCATAATCAAACAGCCATTTTCTTGATCTCCAATATTAAATAATGATTTACCAAGCCAGAAATAATTCTCTGATCTAAAGGTATCAATATTAGAAAAATCACGGTGCCTGATACCGAAGTACTTAACAGCCTCAATCATATTATTCTCTAAAAAGTAGGTCCTTCCTAATAGGTAATAGGATTCAGCAAGCATTTCTGAATTGTTACTATCAGAATTGATTATTGTTAACAGAGCATCTATTGCTGACTGATTATCTAGGCTTGCTATACTTGATTTTGCAATTTGATATTGAGCTTCAATATCTATTTTAGGCTTAGATAGACTTTCGTCAATTTCTCCCAATAACTCTTCATTGACAACTTCTTTATTAGTGGCCACTTCTTCTACAAATTCATTACTTTGATTTGTTACATTGAGCTCTTGAGCAGCCTTATCTTCCTCTTGATTTGAAGATAGAGCTTGTTTTTCTAGGCTTGATAGTGACATCTGCCCAATTGTATTATTATTTTGTGATTTCTCTGTAACAAGCTGTGAAGCGCTCTCTTCAATATTTAATTCATCAGAGTTAGTAATTTTTTGATTACTATTAACTTTGGGTGATGTGTATAAGGAGTACAAATTACTAATATCTTCCTTCATATCTTTTATTTGCAATTCAAGAGAAGAAAGTCGACTAGATATTGCTTCTAAAGATTTATTTATTTCAGATAAATCTATTGGTTCATTAGATGAACTATTGGTGGGTTCGGTTTGATAAACAAATTTTTGAAGGTCAGTGATATCTTTTTTTAGTCTTTCAATTTCAACATCCAGTTGATTATGATTAGCGGAATAACTTGTTAAGGAGAAACAAAAAAAAAATACAAATAGCAGTAGATATATTTTTTTCATAAATAAGAAAAGTGAAGGGCGCTCCATTGGGCGCCCTTAAATATTAAATTTAATTAGTTACGACAGTAACGCCGCGTCTATTTTGACTCCAAGCGTTTTCATCAGAACCAACTACTTCAGGTCTTTCTTTACCCCAGCTGACGTAATCCATTCTATTGGTATCAACGCCTGCTTGAGCAAGATAAGTGTAAACTGCAAAAGCTCTCTTATCTCCAAGAGCTAAGTTGTACTCTCTAGTGCCTCTTTCGTCTGCATGTCCTTCAATTGTAATCTGAGTATCAGAATACTGCTGTAACCATGCAGCTTGAGCGTCTAGAGTTGCCTGAGCGTCTACTGTTAATTCAGCGCTGTCGAATTCAAAGAATACTCTATCGCCAACATTAACAATTAAATCTTCTTGGGTACCAGCATTAACTGAACCACCAGAATTTTGGTTTGTTGCAGCGCATGAAACTAAGAAAAGCCCAGTTGCTACTAACATAAACAATTTTTTAAGCATAATTATCTCCGCGTAAGTTTTTAAACTATAGTTTTGTTAGATTAATCACTTAATGATTAGGAAATCAAGTCAAATATTAAAAATATTTGTAAAAAGTAGCTGAAAACAAATGTAATTTTTTACTTTAACTATAATAAGGGTGACCATGCAGGGTCACTTCCATCTCTAGGTGTTGGAATGATTCTCTCGTTATAACCAGTGATATCTATAAAATGTACAGATGTCTCTCCACCGGTGCCATCGCTATTAGATCTTTTCTGTCGATGAAAAATTAAATATCTGCCATTTGGAGACCAGGCCGGCGACTCTAAAGAAAAATCCTTCACTATTACTCTTTCGTTATTGCCATTCGTATCCATAATACCGATATGAAAGCTTCCTTGAGTTAATTTTGTAAATGCAATTTGATCCCCCCTTGGAGACCAAACTGGATTACCATAAACTCCTCTTTCTTTAGAAATTCTTTTAATATTACTTCCATCCTTATCCATTACAAATAGTTGCGGGCTACCCCCTCTATCAGAGTTAAAGACAATCTTCTGTCCATCAGGGGAAAATGATGGAGATGTATCAATACCTGGGTCATTTGTAAGTCTCGTAATGGATCGAGTGTTTAAATCCATTAAATAAATTTCTGAGTTTGCAGTTTTAGGGTCAGAAAAAGACATAACCACACTTTGACTGTCTGGTGAAAACCTTGGTGCAAATGTCATACCAGGAAAATCTCCAACAATTTCCCTTTCACCAGTTTGTAAGTTATATATGTAAACTCTAGGAACATTGTTATTATATTCCATGTAAGTGATTATTTGATTGTTTGGAGCAAATCTCGGAGTTAATACTAAATTTTTACCGTTAGTTAAAAATTGATGACTATCTAAATGACCATCCTGATCCATAATAGCTAATCTTTTTATTCTTTGGTCTAGGGGGCCTACCTCTGACACATAAACTATTCTTGTATCAAAATACCCAGATTCCCCAGTAATTCTTTCATAAACGATATCACTTACCTTATGCCCAAGTCTTCTTATAAGTTTTTCATCAGGTATAGACATTTTAAGTGCTGTAATTTCCTGACCAGCAAAAACGTCATACAAACGCATTCTTAAAGTAATGCCGTTTTCTGTATTATTTACATCTGCACTAAGAAGAAATTGCGCTTTTATAAGTTTCCAATCTTCAAATCTGGGGACTTTCTCTACAAGATTATCTGATTGAATATAAAGATCCTCATTTACAGTATAAAAAAGTCCTGAATTAGTAAGATTTTTTGAAATAATGTCTCTTAAGGTACTTCCAAATCTTGAAGTATCAGCCTCTGAACCAAAGAATTGTGTTATAGCGATAGGTGTTGGTTCTACTTTGCCTTGGGAAATTGTAATATCTAGTGCAGCAAAAGATTTAAATGAAAATATTAGAAAAAATAAAAAAAACTTAATCATTAAAAAACCAAACCTCTAAGAAAAAATATAATAATACTTATTACTCAAACATCCAACTGAAATCAAAAGTAAAGTTGATTTCTTTCCATTGATCGTATTTGTCTTCAGGAAGTTTTAAAGGACTACACTCTGGATTATTCACTGCTCGCATAGCTGCCTCTGCGGCAGTTCTAAAATACTTATCCGATGCAGATCTTTCTTTGTTCACCAATACTGCATTCTTAATTGTACGATCTGGGTTTACTTCAATATTTACCAGTACTTTTAAATCTTTGAGAGCCTTTGCGCCCGCAGGTATGGTCAAACAGGAATAAAGCTGCTGTCTCAGTAAATCTATTTCGGAGATTGTCATCGATGCAGAAACATTTTCAGTAAATACTTCTTCTTGTGTTGCCTCTGATGTTTCTTGTTCTTTTTTGAAATCTTGATCTTGGTTTTCAAGGTTTTTTAAGACTGTGCTTACATTAAATGATTTTTTGTTAGGTTTTTTTTTCAGCACAATTTCAATGTCTTTAAGAGGCTCTTTTATTTCTTTCGGTTCAGGTTTTTGTTTAAGCTTAATTTCAAAATCATTTTCTACAGTTGGAGGTATCACTTCTTGCGGTTTCTGTTCTTCTGGTTGAACTGCCTCTTCAATTACAAATTCACTGGCTTCCTCAGAAACACTATCTAATAAAACTGTTTCGGTTTCAGTTTGAATAACTGGCTCAACCACCTCCTCCGCAATTATTTTTTCAATAATATCGGGTTGCTCAATATTAACTGGTTGTTCTTTGACTTCCTCTTGAAAAGTAGGAACAATTTCATTGATTTCTTGTTTAAATTCTGGAGCAGCTGTTTCTTCCTCAACAATAAACATTTCTACAGGGAGTATCATGGGAATATCGCTTATTTTTTTTTCAAAAGTGAAATTAATCATCGGAATTATGATAAGAAGATGAATACAAAAAGAAATAATTTGGAAATAATAATCTCTTTTTTTATAACTAAAATTTTCAATAAAAAGGAAAAAGTTTCTAAATGGATTTAATAGAAGTGCGCTCAATTAACTTGGTTTTTTTGTTACCAGAGCAATTTTCAAAAAACCAGAGGTATTAAGTGCGCCTAAAACTTTCATTACTTCTCCGTAGTCTATGGCGCTGTCTGCTCTTAAAAAGATTCTTATATCACTATTATTGCCTGCAATTGCTTTAACTTTAGTAATTAAATCTTGGAATTGAATTACATCGTCACCTAAAAAAATTTCGTTCTCTGCATTTATTGAAATTTCTAATGGCTCTCTTTGAGCATCTAAGGAACTAGCTTCAACTTTTGGCAAGTTCACAGGAACACCTACGGTTAAAAGAGGAGCGGTTACCATAAAAACAATAAGTAAGACTAACATTACATCTACCATGGGAGTAACGTTAATATTAGATACAGGCCGATGTTTTTTTCTCATAAATTTAATTTACTTGTCGAGAAATAATATTTACTAAATCTTTTCCAAAACTCTCTGCTTCGGATAAATAAGAGTCAATCTTAGAGGTGATTTGGTTGTAAAAAGCAGTCGCTGGAATAGCAACAAACAATCCCAAAGCAGTAACAAAGAGAGCCTCAGCAATCCCTGGGGCAACAACCGCAAGATTAGTGTTCTGCGCAATTGCTATTGCCTGAAAACTGCTCATTATTCCCCATACAGTTCCAAATAAACCAATAAAAGGTGCAACGGAACCCGCGGAAGCTAAAAAAGACAATCCTTTATTTAATTTAGAGTCCTCATTGGCAATACTTAAGTCTAAAGATGTATAAAGACGTTGGACAAATGCGGAGTCAATTTTTGTTGTTCTTGTTCGTGATTTTTCATATTCGCTCATGATATTTCTGAAAATATTTGAAAAGCTCTCTTCATCAAAATCATCTATTTGTTGAAATAACTCATCCAAGGAAACTCCAGACCAAAAATGATTTTCAAATTTTTTTGAAACTCTTCTCATTTTATTCATCATTAAAATCTTTTGAATGACTATTTTCCAAGATTGAATAGAAAAAATAACTAATAGAATAATCACAAATTTAACAACCCAATCAGATTTAAAAAACATTCCTAACATTGAAAAATCTACTGAACCCTCTAGGGCAGTTAAATTGACGACTTCTTCCATTTTTATTCCTCTTCTTTCAAATCTGATTTATTTTTATCTAACTCTTGTGCTACAACGCCAAAATCATCTGAATGTACCATGATCCAAAAACCAGGTCTATTTTTTTCACATAAAGTAATAACCGGTGTCTTTTTTTCTTTATCCGCTAGGATTTTAGTATCATCCCATAGCTTAACAGCACTATGTTTTGCACGAAGTTTACATTCGATAAATAAAGTTTCATGAATAACATCTGAATGGGTAACTTTAGAATTAATCCCGCTAAGGGCGTTACGAACGCCTCCAAAAAATTTTGAAACTAATCTTTCTCTATTTTTCCATGCTTTATCAGGCATTTGTACTTCCTAGTAAAGAACTATCAAAATCAAGATTGGAAAAACAATTTTGAACATCATCATTATCTTCCAAGTCATCTGTTAATTTAATTAATTTATTCAAATCATCAGCATTTTCTATTTTTACAGATAAGTTAGGTTTCCAAATTATATTCGCGCTCACTACTTCAATATTTTTTTCACGAATAGATTTCTCTAATAATGCAAGGTTTTCAAACTGGCAAAAAATGTAAGTCATTCCCTCATCCATACTATAATCCTCTAACCCACACTCAATTAACTCTTCTAATAGGTTATCATTAATTTCTTTACTGATTTGGATTTCCCCCACTTTATCAAAATTAAAACTAACGCTTCCCGTTTCACCTAAGTTTCCTCCGTTTTTGGAGAATATTGAACGAATTTCTGATGCTGTTCTATTTTTATTGTCAGTCAGTGCCTCAACTATAAATGCAGTGCCAAAAGGACCATAGCCCTCATACCTCACCTCAGCATAATCTGCTGTATCGGCATTGTTTTTATTGATTGCTCTTTCAACATTATCCTTTGGCATGTTAACGTTTCGCGCATTGCTAATTGCTAATCTTAATCTTGGGTTGGACTCTGGATCCGTTCCACCTAATTTTACAGCTATTTGAATCTCTCTACCAATTTTGGCAAATTGTTTTGCGCGTTTTTTATCCTGTGCCCCTTTACGAAACTGGATATTTTTAAATTTGGAATGACCTGCCATGATTTATGATAATAAATTGCGATCTAATACTCCACCTATTTGAATAGATTGTATAGAGCTTTTTTGTCCAATTTGAGTCTTGATAACGGCTCCAGAAATTGTGGCCTCTTCTTCAGAGGGCTCTAAGCGATAATTATTATTTCCAGATCGCATTCGCTTAATGGCATTTTCTTTTTTCATTCCGATAATGGAATTATAATCGCCTGTCATGCCTATATCCGTTTGAAAACAAGTACCTTTGGGTAAAACTCTTGCGTCCATAGTAGGGATATGAACGTGAGTTCCATAGATTGCAGTAAACTTACCATCGTAATTCTGCGCAATACCATTTTTTTCAGAGGTAACTTCAGCGTGAACCTCTAGGAAAGAGTAATCAATATTATGGTCATTGATAATCGAAAGTAGCTTTGAGTCTATTGTGTCAAAGGGATTATCTAAAGGTAGGTCAATAAATGCCAATCCATGAATTTGACTAACTAAAATTCTCTTACCGTTTTGATGTGTAAAAATTTTATAGCCTTGCCCCGGAGAGTCTTCCTTAAAATTTAACGGTCTTATTATATTACAATCAGGATTATTATTAATATATTCGATGATCTCGGGTTTCTTCCATGCATGATTACCCAATGTAATGGCATCTATCCCCCAACTCATAAACTCCTCATATATTTTTCCTGTAATACCATAACCAGCTGCAGAATTTTCACCATTTAGTATAGTAAAATCAATTTCAAATTGGCTTTGAATTTTGCTTAAATATTTTTGAATGGCATTTCTGCCAGACCGGCCAACTACATCCCCTATTATCAAGAAGTTCATATTCGATAAGTTTTATTCTCTGTGCAAATATAGTCAACTTTTTGATCATGGTTTTCTTGAAAATCAAAGTTCGTGCGCTGTAATTCAAAAGCGGCAAGAATAGTTATTAAATTCTTTTTTAATTTAAGTTGTTCAATAGTACGATCAAAAAACCCCCCGCCATAGCCTATTCGAAATCCTTTTTCATTAAACGCTGAGCATGAAGCAACGATAATATCAGGATTAATAATCTCCTCTCCTATCGGCTCCATAATCCCTCCAAAACCTTTTTGTAAATTCCTCTTATCAGAATTGTACTTAAAATAATCTAAAGGTTCACCCATAGATCTAACTTTTGGCAAAAGACAAACACACCCTAGTTTTTCTAAGCTCTCAGTCATAAGCAAAACATCTACTTCATTTTTATAGGGATAAAATAATCCAATATTTTTATTTTTAGAATTTTGGGATATCAAATTTAAAATTTGCAGATTAATTTTGGAAGAAAGTAGTTGTACGGATTCTGTTGTCAACAACATCCTTAAATCAAGATGATGTTTTCGAATTTCTTTTTTATTCAATAGAGATATTTTCGTTTAGTTTTTTAAAAATTAATTCAATATCAGATTTTAGATTTTGATTTTCAAGTTGTAGTTCTTGAATGCGGCTTTCATAGAATAATTTTTTATTTAATGAATCTTGTAAAATTTTTTCTTTACGCAAGACATCTTCCATAGATTTTAAATAAGCAATCAGGGTTGATGTTAAAAAAGGGACATTCTCTTTTTTTTCGGAATCGATAAGTTGACTAATTTTACTGCCAATTTCTTGAACAGCTTGAACATTGCTTTCAGAACACTGAATTTTTAAAGGTCTACCTCCAATGTTCAAGGTAAGATTAACCATCAATATCCATAGAACCCAGCAGTTCTTCTATTTTGCTAGACGCTTGATCAATTAATTGAGATTTATCTGAAAGTTCTTGTTTCTGATTTTCTATTTCATTTAATAGTTCTCTTTCTCTTCTCTCTAAATATTCAATCTTTGCAATGAGTTCTTGTTTTTCATGCTCTAGCGTTTGGTTGCTTGAACGGTAGTTTTGAAGTTTTAGGGCAATTTGCTCTATTTTATGCAGTATTTGTTGTTGAAATTCGCTCATACTTTAATTATTAAGTATTACGAAGAGTTATTCCATTGAAAAATTACGCACAGCTAGCAAATTGCATCCGATTTCTTTCTATTGAAGCAGTTGAAAAAGCAAATTCAGGCCATCCGGGTATGCCGATGGGCATGGCTGATATTGCAACTGTCTTATTTAAAGATTTCCTAATCCATAATCCTAAAGATCCTACCTGGGTTTTACGAGATAGATTCGTCTTATCCAACGGGCATGGTTCAATGCTTCTATATTCTGTATTGTATCTTACTGGCTATAAAAAAATGACAATTGATCAAATTAAAAACTTCAGACAGCTTGGATCTATCACCGCAGGTCACCCTGAATATGAACCTGATGCCGGGATTGAAATTACTACGGGGCCACTTGGCCAAGGCATTTCCAATGCTGTGGGGATGGCACTAGCGCTCAAAAAAATTTCTGCTGAAAAAAAATTAAAGAGAACTCCAAAAGTGTATGTATTCTGTGGTGATGGATGTTTGATGGAGGGTATTAGCCAAGAGGCAATTAGCTTAGCTGGCCATCTTCAATTAGATAACTTAATTCTTGCTTACGACAATAATAAAATCAGCATTGATGGTTCCACAGATTTATCTTTTAGTGATAAAACCAATATGCGTTTTAAATCCGTTAATTGGAACACCTTATCTGGTGATGGCCACTCTCACAAAAATATCAGCGAACTTTTTAAACAAGCTCAAAAGTCATCAAAGCCTACATTAATTAATTTTAAGACTGTAATTGGATTTGGTTCTCCTAATAAGGCTGCGAAGTCCTCCTCCCATGGATCACCGCTAGGAGTAGATGAAATTGCACTAACTAAAAAGAAATTAGGTTGGAATGAAAAACCCTTTTCCATTCCCGATAGTCTTTTAAATGAATGGAGAGACTCATCAAATAGATGTTTAAAAACATATAAACAGTCATCCAGTGATATAAAAAAAATTAATTCTTTGCCTTTTACCCAAAAAAATCTTGATACTTTATTTACAAAAATTATTTCTGATTTGAAAAATTTTGACTCACCACAAGCAACGAGAAAATCTTCTGAGGCTGTTCTTAATTATATTAACTCAACCCATCCTATAATTGGCGGATCAGCTGATTTAACTGGTTCTAATAATACCAAGGGTAAGCAAATGTCTATTTTGGATCGTAAAAACCTATTGGGCCAGTTTATTCACTATGGTGTTAGAGAACATGGAATGGCAGGTATCATGAATGGTATTGCTGCAACAAAACTTTATAAGAACTTTTCAGGAACATTTCTTAGCTTTGCCGACTATATGAAACCCAGTTTAAGACTAGCTGCTCTTATGAAAATTGACCCTATTCATGTTTTCACTCATGACTCAATAGGTCTTGGGGAAGACGGTCCAACGCACCAACCCATTGAGCAAATAAATATGTTACGATTAATTCCAAATAGTTATTTATTTAGACCCTGTGATGCGATGGAAACCGCTGTTTCTTGGAAACTAGCTCTTGGAATTAATGATGCACCTTCATTCATATGTTTAACAAGACAAAATTTACCTCAAATCTCCAATAGAAGTATATCTGCTAATAATTTCAAAGGCGCCTACATAATCTATGAAACACAAAAACAAAACCTTATAACAATCATAGCGACTGGCTCGGAGGTTTCTTTAGCTATCGAAGTTGCCAAACTTTTAAAAAATTTAAATATTTCTGCAAAAGTTATATCCATGCCTTGTACTTCAATTTTTGATAAACAGCCTATTAATTTTCAAAAAAATCTTTTGAAATCAAAGCTGAATGAGATTTTTGTAATCGAAGCAGGGTCAACTATGTATTGGAATAAATATACTAAATTAGAAAATATCTTTGGTATTGATGAATTTGGAGCGAGCGCTCCAGCTAAAGAAGTTTTTAATAAATTTGGATTAACTCCCAAAAATATATCAACTCAAATAAAAAAAAGGATAAAAAGATAAATGCCAAAAAAGAAAATAGCTATCAATGGATTTGGTAGAATTGGAAGATTAGTTTTTAGAGCTTATATTGAAAGAGCTAAAGAATTTAACGATACTTATGAAATTGCTTATATTAATGACCTCGCAGATATAGACTCAAATATACATTTACTAAAATACGATAGTGTCCATGGTTCTCTAACTCAAGAGATTGTTAAAACTGCGGATAATAAGTTTAAAATTGGTTCAACAGAAGTTGAGGTTACCTCTGAGCGAAACCCTGTTGATCTAACATGGGGAAATAAAAATGTTGATGTGATCTTAGAGTGTACTGGTGTATTCGCCTCTAAAGATAAAGCAATGGTGCATATTGAAAGTGGTGCAAAAAAAGTCATAGTATCTGCTCCTTGTACAAATGCTGATTACACAGTTGTTCAAGGTGTCAATCATAGTGGCCTCAATGCAAGTCACGAAGTCATTTCAAATGCTTCCTGTACAACGAATTGCCTATCGCCCGTAGCCTATGTGATAGATAAAGAATTTGGAATTGAAAATGGATATATGACCACAATTCACTCATATACGGGAGATCAAAACACTGTAGATACTTTTCATAAAGATTTAAGAAGAGCAAGATCAGCTGCCAGTAATATTATTCCCACTAGTACGGGTGCAGCAAAAGCCGTAGGTTTAGTTCTTCCCCATTTAAAAGGAAAATTAGACGGAACAGCAATCAGAGTTCCTACTCCAAACGTTTCACTTGTTGATTTTAAATTTAATACAAAAAGTAAAATATCCGTGGAAGAGCTAAATGCGAAATTCAAAGAATACTCGAATGGTTCGCTGAAAGGCATCTTAGGTGTAGATACAGATCCAAAAGTATCTAGCGATTATAACCATGACCCTAGAAGTTCTATTTTGGATATGACTGAAACTACAGTTGTTTCTGATAATTTTGGTAGAATTTTAACTTGGTACGATAACGAATGGGGATTTTCTAATCGAATGCTTGAGACTACTAAGCAAGTGTGTAATCTTTAGGAGGAATTATGAGAATTACAACAACTACAAAAAAAATTATTTCATACTACACCCATGAAAATGTAGGAGTGAGATCTAATTTGATGAAAATGTTAGGCCAAGGTAAGCTTGGCGGTTCAGGGAGAATGATTATTCTTCCCGTTGATCAAGGTTTTGAACACGGACCTGATAGAAGTTTTGCGGTTAATCCACCTGCATATGATCCTAACTATCATCACCAACTAGCGATTGATGCAGGTCTATCGGCTTACGCAGCTCCCTTGGGTTTACTACAAACAAGCTCAGATAGCTTTTATGGCCAGATCCCAACAATACTCAAAATTAATAGTTCAAATACGCTTGCAAATTCTTTAGATCAAGCCGTCACTGGGAGTATCGACGATGCACTTAAACTAGGTTGTGCCGCAATAGGCTTTACGATCTATCCTGGCTCTGATCATAATTTTGAGCTTATGGAGGAGTATCGATCATTAAGCCATGAAGCGAAGTCCAAAGGATTAGCTGTTGTTCTCTGGGCGTATGCAAGAGGTGCTAATATTAGTAAAAAAGGTGAGACTTCCATGAATATTATCTCCTATGCTGCTCATATGTCGGCCCTATTAGGAGCCAATATAATTAAAGTAAAACTTCCCTCCGACTTTTTGGAAGAAGATCCAACAAAAGCCGCCTTTGAAAATAATAAAATTGCTATTGGTACCCTAACTGAACGAGTTGCGCATATTAAAAAAGTTGCTTTTGAAGGTAAAAGACTTGTAGTATTTTCAGGTGGAGATGCCAAAGATGATCAATCTTTATTTAATGAAATTAAAGCTATTCATCATGGCGGAGGAAATGGTTCGATTATTGGCAGAAATTGTTTCCAGCGATCAAGAGAAGACTCATTAAAATTACTCGATCAAATAATACAAATTTATAAATCCAAATGAAAATTAACGCTAATGATATGAAGATTGGAAATATTATCCAACACAATAATATGCTTTGGAGAGTTGTAAAACTATCTCATACTCAACCTGGTAAAGGTGGTGCTTACATCCAAGCCGAATTGAAAAACATAGCCAACCAATCAAAATTAAATGAACGTTTTCGAAGTTCTGAATCTATTGAAAAAATAAGAGCTGAGGAAATTGATCATCAATTTTTATTTAGAAGCGGGGATGATTTTACTTTCATGAATAATCAAAACTATGAACAAATTGTGCTCTCCTTAGAGCAAGTCAATGAAGAAACTGCAAAGTTTTTAGAAGATGGCATGCTTGTTTCTATCGAGTTTTACGATGAAAAACCCATGAATGTTAATCCTCCCGAAAACCTCATTGTTCAAATTGCAGAAACAGAAGCAGTTGTTAAAGGGCAAACAGCATCTTCTTCGTATAAACCTGCTATCTTAACTAACGGCGTTCGTGTTACTGTCCCACCGCATATTGAAACTGGCGATAAAATTAAAATCAGCACTAAAGAGCTTACCTATATAGAAAAAGCTAAGTAGCATTCAATGGCTATTATACCTCCAGTTATTGTAGTGATGGAAAACGCCTGCCGCAGTGCAGCAAAATCTCTTATCCGGGATTTTGGTGAATTAGAAAAATTACAAATTTCAAAAAAAGATAAGAATGATTTTGTTTCCTCAGCCGATTTAAGAGCCTCCAAAACAATCAGTTATCATTTAG
This sequence comes from uncultured Alphaproteobacteria bacterium, assembly GCA_964422765.1. Lineage (GTDB taxonomy): Bacteria > Pseudomonadota > Alphaproteobacteria > HIMB59 > HIMB59 > HIMB59. Next base: position 34,150 of record CAYRCI010000003.1, read on the forward strand.
AAAAAGATAGACCTGATTTTTTACAAATTGATGAAGAGTCATACCAACCAAATGATCTTGAAAAGTTAGACCAAGAAAAGCCTATTTTTATCTTTGACCCTCTGGATGGTACAAAGAATTTTATTCATGGCGTAGGATACTTTGCCATTGCTATTGGATTAGTACACAAGAAGGAAATAATTGCTGGAGCCACCTACAACCCTATTACTAACGAATTTTTTTGGTCACACAAAGGATCGGGTGCGTGGTTAAATAATCAACGCTTACGAGTATCTCAGCGCCACAAATTAGAGGGGAGCATGTTCGCCTCCGGTGTTCAAATAAAACACCCCGATATTCTAGATAAGAATATCAACCAAATTAGTAAATTACTCCACAAGACAAGCGTTAGAATTATGGGCTCAGCAGCTATTGACTTAGCACATGTTGCTTCAGGTAAGTTTGACGGTGCTTGGTTTACAAGGCTCAACTTATGGGACATCGCTGCAGGAATCTCTCTTGTCAAAGAGGCGGGAGGGATATGTGTTAATGAAAAAGGAAAGGAATTTAACCCTTTTAGCGATGAATGTCTCATAGCGTCGAGTGCTGCCATTAATAATGAGTTTTTTGAAAATCTCTAAATATTTACTTGATTTTTTAACCTTTGGTCACTATTTTCTCTAGACCATGAAAGAAAAGATACATCCTAATTATCACGAAATTACTGTCGAGCGTACCGATGGTTCTACCTACAAAACAAGATCTACTTGGGGGAAACAAGGTGATACAATGAAACTTGAAATCGATCCCCTATCTCACCCAGCATGGAATAAAGGCTCTGGTAAAATGGTAGACTCAGGTGGGCGTGTTGCAAGATTTAAAAATAAATATAAATCTTTCAATATTTAAAAATTTAAATGTCAGAAAACAAACCACTTATGCCCCTTGCGACTGCCGTATGGCTTGTCGATAACACTGCATTAAGTTTTCCTCAAATCTCTAGATTTTGTCAACTTCATGAGTTAGAGGTTCAAAGTATTGCTGACGGGGAAGATGCTTACCGGATGCAAGGATTAAACCCTATTGCCAGTGGTCAGCTCACAATGGATGAAATTAAAAGATGTGAAAAAGATCCCTCTTCCGATTTAAAATTACAAAATAAAAAAAGTGAAACCATTCAATTTTCAATTAAAGCTAAAAAATATTTACCCTTATCCGTTCGCCAAGAAAGACCTAAGGCTATTGCATGGCTGATCCGAGAGTATGGCAAGGTTCTCACAGATACACAAATTGCAAAACTTACTAGTTCCACCAAACCCACAGTAGCCAATATTCGAGCAGGCAATCAATCGCAACCGATCACTGAATTTAGAAACCCTACTGACTTGGGTTTATGTTCGTACGAAGAATTAGAGCAATTAGTGGAAAAAGGTCAGCGTAAAGTTGAACGTGATAAAAAAGCAAAAGAAAAAGCTGATAAACAGCAACAAGCTACTATTTCGTAAAAAATAAATAAACGTTACCGAGCGGCACTCCAAATTTTTTCATGGTAGCCTTATTGAAAACACGTTTTTTGTCTTGCATAATTAACCAGTCATCAAACTTAACCAACAATATTCCATCACCGTACTTCAATTTTAAAGTATAGTGCCAATTAATAGCATTACCTGATCTTTCACCTTGGGCAATACCCTTGATATCTGTGGAATTACCCTCGTAAGTTGTGTCAGAGGTTTTTGTGATTTCCCAACGGCGAAATTCTTCTTCGCCATCGTCATACAAGAAAGTCTCGTTAAGAATAAAAATATTACCTTCTTGAATACCCTCCATTTCAACTGTGAACTGCCTTTTAACTTTGCCAAAAAGGTCAATAAATAAGCCAGAGGCTGAAGTTTTTCCTAAAAAATACTCTTCTATTTTAAATTCAGGTTGATTGTTAGAAAAATCTTTTAAATTCATTGATGAACAACCTGTAGTTACTAAAATTAAAAATACTAATAAGCCCTTTTTTAACATGCACAATTATTAAATACGAAGTCCTCTAAAACTGGATCTCTCTGAGGGCTATCTAACTAATAAATTAACTTATTATTTTTTTCTAAAATCAATTTGAAAAACATCAATTGTTCTGGCTTTAAAACCACCAGAACAATAGGATAAATAAAAATTCCACATTCTCTTAAATTCTTCTGAGTATCCTAAATTTTTTATTTTATTCCATTGTTGATTAAAATTAACTCTCCAAACCTCTAGGGTCTGGTAGTAACTCTCTGCCATTTGATTTTTTATAGAAAAATCAAATTTATTTTGCTGCGCCATGTTTTTTAATTTTTGAATAGTTGGCAACATTCCGCCTGGAAAAATATATTTTTGAATAAAATCAATTTTTTTGGAATACTGATCAAAGAAATCCTCAAAAATCACGATAGTTTGCATTGAAAATATTCCGGACGGTTTTAATAATTCTTTAACTTTATTAAAATAGATTTGCCAGTATTGCATTCCAACAGCTTCAAACATTTCAATTGAATAAATTCGATCATATTGGCCTTGGTGTTCTCGATAGTCACGATAAATAATATTCAGTCTGTCTTCTAATTTAAATAATTCTGCTTTCTTTTTTACATAATCAAATTGTTCTTTGGAGATAGTTAAGGTATCTACCGATATATGAGGATATTTAGACAAAAGGTAAAAAGCAAAACTACCCCATCCTGATCCAATTTCTAAAACTCGATCACCCGATTGGGGCTCATTGCCCTTAAGTAAACTTTCAAATTTATTTTGTTGAGCTTCAGTTAGTGACTCTTGTCCTGTTTTATAGAGCCCTGATGAGTAAGTTAAGGTATCATCCAGCCACTGTTGGTAAAAATCGTTTCCTAAATCATAATGAGCATGGATATTTTTTTTACTTTGAGAGACAGAATTAGCTGTTAAATAACGAAACGGTGCGGATAAAAGACGGTAGAGGAAAGAGCCATCCATTTCTTTTCCAAAAGCATTCTCATTTAAGGCTCCGAATTCTAAAAATTTACTTAAATCATCAGCCTGAAACTTATTCTTCATGTATGCCTCCCCAAGCCCTACCGAGCCTCGGACATATAAATCCCATAGCATACTCAGTTTATGAATTGTTAGTGTTACTTTAGGACCAGGTTGTAAGCCCTGGAAAAAATATTTTTTACCTTGAACAATCAGAAGAAGTTCTCCGAACTCAATTTTGGAACATACACGATATATATAACGGTCAATCAACACTTCCTCAATTCTCCTAAATCAATCAAAGTATAATCGATCTTTGACGCGTTTGGAATATTTAAAGAACTGACTTTTTTTTAACCATAATTTAAATGCTTGATAGTGAATTAGAGTGATGGTTTTAATGCTTCCTAAAATATTGAACAAAATAAATACCAAAGTACTAAAAAAAGTAATTTTTGCTAAGGGTAAATTAATCGAGGCATAAAATATTTGTTTTTGATTAGAGTCAAATTGATGAATAGAACAGAAAAATTGTCTAGGACTTTGAAGCTTAGAAAATATTTCGTAAGTGCAATCCATTTCAATAAAAGGAGAAACGTACATATTTTTTTTAAAAGTAGATTTGGAAAAATCATGAGCAGATAAATAGTGTACCTGATCCCCAAAGGTATTTTTTACCTCATACAAGATGGCTATAGGCTGTTTGGCTTGATTGAGAAAAAGATAAAAGCTAATGGGGTTGAAGGAGTATCCTACTATAGAGGGAATGCAAATAAAATGAACACTATCAAATTGGATTTGATGTTGCGATGCAATTTGCTGGGCAAACTCAAGTAGGTTTTTATCTTTATCTCGAAATCCATGTTGCCTATAAAAAATAGAAAATAAATTAAAACGGTTCCATGAAAAAAAAGGCAAATTAGGTCCAGGTTGACTCAAATTTAAACAAAGATACGGAGCGTTATATTTAAAAAAATTTTTAGTATCTCTTGTTCTTTTATGAACTATCGTCCCTATTCCAAAGCTGTGATCTGCAATTAATTCCATATCACTCTTGAGGTATCGGCATCCTTAAAATTAACTAAATCCACTTTCATCTTTTCACAAACCTTCAGAGCAGATTGTATTCCATCTTCATGGAACCCATAACCTAAATAACTTCCCACATAATAAGTATTATTACCCCCTTGAATCTTACCTATATTCTGTTGTGCTTGTTTGGTTGCTAGTGAAAAAATGGGGTGGTCATAATAAGTTTCGTACAACGCATTAGGTTGATTTTGATTAAGCGACACAAAAAAATTGTCTTTGGTGGGCAAAGGTTGCAGCAAATTCATCCAATAGGTTAAAGTGCATTGTTGGTTTTCGTTAGAGTGAAAATTCCAACTAGACCACGCTGTTGGATGCGGGGGCATCCAAGATGTATTTTGATGGAGCTGTATATGATTCTGTTGAAATTGAAAGGTGGAAAGAATATTTCTTTCTGCATCTGTAAGATGATCTAGCAAGGGTAAAAATTGATGAGGCGGACAAGCAAATATAATGAAATCAAAATTTAATCCCTTCTCATCCTTGGTATTAATCTGAATAGTTTTTTCTCTGTTAATAGAAGTGATTGTTGCATTCATTTTGATTTGGAAATTCGATACAGCGACTAATCGTTTAATGTAATTAGAAGACCCTTGGGAGACTGTCTTCCACTGCGGGCGTTGAATAAAATTGAATAATTGATGGTTTTGAAAAAAAGTGATGATACTGCTGAGAGGCTGATCTAGGGAATTTTGATATGGAGTAGACCAAATACTTGAGATTAAAGGAAGTAAATGGTTATTAATAAATTCTACAGAATAAGAATGCGTACTTAGATAATCTTTGATGGAGAGTTCAGTTGATACATTAGATTTTTGAAATTTTTTATAAAAGAATACTATATCTTTGAGCATTCTATAAAATTTAGGATTATAAATATTTTTAGGATTAGCAAATAAAGCTCTTAGACTTCCTCCTCCGTATTCAAAATTATTTTGACTATTATAAAAACTAAAAGACATGTCACTCTTACTTGTAGGAACCTGCAGTTCATTAAATAATTTTGTGAGATTGGGGTAAGTGCGCTCATTGTAAACAATAAATCCTGTATCTACTGAAATTTTATTACCTTGAGAGTCTACCACTTGCTGAGTATTAGCATGACCTCCTAAATAGTTATTTTTCTCAAAAAGCGTAACTTCAAATTCTGTTTGTAAAAAATAGGCTGCCGATAAACCCGCAATACCTGAACCAATGATAGCAATTTTACTTTTCACAATAATCTATTTAATTTTTTGATAAGCTTGTAAGGCGCGATTGCGAGAGTCTTTTAAATCGACGATTGGTTTGGTATATGATTTTTTTTCTATCAGTTTGTTAAGAAGTGTTTCTTCTAAATAAGGTTGAAATATTGAGGAGGCCTTTTGAAAGACTTGAAGCTGGGGAAGATATTGTAAAATGAAAGCTGCCTGAGGGTCAAATCGTTCAGATTGTAAAATCGGATTAAAGACACGAAAATACGGAGCAGCATCTGCGCCGCAACCAGCAATCCACTGCCAACCCGCCGCATTACTTGCTTCGTCATAGTCCAGTAATGTCTCCTGAAAGTATTTTTCACCTTCTGTCCAATTAATTAATAAATTTTTGACTAAAAAACTGCCTACCACCATTCGCAGCCGGTTATGCATCCATCCTAAGGAATAAATTTGTTTCATGGCTGCGTCGACCAGGGGTATGCCGGTCTCTCCCCTTTTCCAAGATTGAAAATCCTGATTATTTTTTCTCCAGGGGAATTTTTGAAATTTTTCATTGATTGGGATACGCGATAAATTTTTAGAATAATATAATAAAGAATAAGAAAACTCTCTCCAGCCAATTTCCGAAATATAAGTGATTACAGACGGTCCTTGTTTTTTAGATTTTAAAATATCATGAATAATAGTACGTGCAGATATTTCACCAAAACGAAGGTAAGGAGATAACTTGGATGTTTGATCTAAGTCTGGTCGATCACGTGCCTCTTTATAGGAGCTTAAATTTATAGAGATGTAGGATTGTAATTGTTGGTGGGCTGCTTGTTCCCCCGGTATCCAAGTTTTTTCAAATTTTTTATACCATTTCTTGGGCGGAAGAAAATTTGCCTGGTTTTTTTCAGAATGTGGGAGTCCTGTAATAATTTTAATAGAAAGCGGTTGATATTTTTTTTCTAAATAAACCTGCCAAGCTTTTTTCCAGTAAGGTGTAAAAACCTTAAAATACTGCCCTGAGTTATTTTGAACTTCCCATGGTTCATTTAGTAAATGCCCGTTAAAGGTTTCAACATCTAGACCTTGATTTTTAAAAGTTTTTTTTAAATTTGTGTCACGCTCGATAGAATTTGAAGAGTACAATCTATTCCAAATTACTTGAGTAATTTTATATTTTTTAATAAGTTTTGTGAGAATAACCCCTGCTTCACCTTTTTGAATAATTAGTTGTATTTGGAATGCCTGTTTATAATTTTTTTCTAATTTTTTTAAAGACTCATGTAACCACCAATGGCCTGCTTGCCCGGTAGCTTGGCACTCAATTTCATCATGGATATAAACAATTAAAGCTTTTGACTTATTTTTTTCGATAAAATGTAGGCAAGGGTTGTCTTGCAAACGAAGATCTCGGCGGACCCAATATAGTGTATTATGTTCGATAGAAAGATTTTAGCAAAATTATTTACTATGAGGAGGCATTTTCTTTTCCACAAACCAAACATGTTGCTTTAATACAGGGTCATATTTTTTTTGTCTGAGTTTATCCGATACCTTCATACCCTTGGTGGGTTTGCGAACAATATATTTAGTGCCTGTTTCTGGTTTTTCTTCTGGAACAAGCTGTTTTAATTGATATGTCGACTTTTTTGCCATTGGCGTAAAATAAACTAATTTACCATTTGGTCAAGAATCATTATAAAAATTTTCAAAGAACCCTTTTCCAATGCTCCCTTTTATCAGTAAGAGATTTTTTCTTTTTTTCAGTTAACTGATCGTAGCAATCAGGGCATGTAAAACCCTCTTCGTACAAAGGAGATTTCCTATCCTCTTCAGTCAATGGCATATTGCAACCAAAACATAACTCACTTTTACCTGGATTAAGGCTTTTATCGACGGAAACGCGATAATCAAAAACGAAACATTCACCATCCCACTGATCAGCAGGCGTTTCTTCAAAATATTTTAAAATACCCCCTTTGAGTTGATAAGTATCAATGCCATATTTTTGCATCAATGGGCCTGCTTTTTCACAACGAATTCCCCCTGTGCAATAAATCGCTACTTTTTTATTTTTTAATGAGTCTTTATTTTTTTCAATATAATTTTTAAACTGCCGAAAATTTTGAATATTTGGATTTTTTGCATTTTTAAATTTACCAATTTTATATTCGTAATCATTTCGAGTATCGATGACTTCAACATTTTCTTGTTGAATAAACTCATCCCAGTTTCTAGGCTCTATAAACTGCCCTTGATGAATATCATCAATCGTTAAATTAAAATCAGAAGTGACTATTTCTTTTTTGATTTTTGTTTTAAAACGATTGAAAACTCTTTTACCATCAAACTTAGAGACTTTAATATTCTCAGCGATAACTCCCAGTGAAATTAAAAAACTAATAGTTTTATTTTCATAATCTTCAGGGACTGCAATAGTCCCATTAAGGCCTTCTGGGCCAATTAAAATAGTGCCCTTGATTTTAACTTCTTTAAAAAATTCATGAATCTCTTTTTCTATCTCTAATAAATTAAGGACATTAAAAAAACTATAAAAAGCTATTACTCTCATCGGCATTGAAATTATTACTTATTATATATTTTTTGGTTTAGAGGCAAAATTATTTTCAAATTTTGATAACCGAGGCATAAATTTAAACCAAGCATCTTTTAGTGCTTCCACAAATTTTAGAGTAGTTTCAGTAGAATGACATGGCGTAGGCGTAATCCTAATTCTTTCCGTACCTTTGGGGACCGTTGGGAAGTTAATTGGTTGAACATATACCTGGTGATTATCCAGTAAGTAGTCACTTATTTCTTTACATAATTTACTATCGCCTATTAAAACTGGAATGATATGCGATCCGGAGTCTAAAAAAGGAATGCCAACTTTTCTGAGTTCATTTTTAACAAAATTTACATTTTCAAAAAATGTTTTTCGTAAAGAGGGGTTTTTTTGAACTTGTTGAATACTCTCTAAACTACCTGCGGCCACAGCTGGACACATTGATGTTGTAAAGATAAACCCTTTTGAAAAGCTTCTAACAAAATCAATAATCGTGTTGGTTGAAGCGATGTAGCCCCCAGCAAGACCAAACGCTTTAGCTAAAGTTCCGTTGATGATATCAATATGCTCAGATACACCTTTTTGCTCGGCAACGCCAGCTGCGTTGGATCCATACAAACCAACAGCATGAACTTCATCTAAATAAATTAATGCGCCATTCTCTTGCGCAACTTCAATAACATCCTCCAAGGGGGCAAAATCTGCTTCCATTGAATATACAGACTCTAAAACTATGATCTTAGGTCTTGAAAACTCAACCCCTCTAAGAATTTCTCTAAGGTGTTTGACATCGTTGTGTTTAAAAATTGCTTTTTCTTTTTTACTTGCTCGTATACCTTCTATTAAAGAGGCATGATTTAATTCATCACTCAAAACTAAACAATTATCAAATGCAGATATGATTGATTTTAATGCAGACTCGTTAGCACTATATCCTGAATTAAATGCGAGTGCTCTTTCTTTATGATGTAATTGAGCAATTTCTTTTTCTAGAAGAATATGAAAGTTAGTTGTACCAGAAATATTTCGCGTTCCACCGCTTCCAGCACCGAGTTTCTCAACAGCAGATTTCATAGCTGATATCACAAATGAATTTTGACTCATACCTAGATAGTCATTCGAACACCAAACATCAATTTCTTCAGTTTGTCCATTATTGTATCTTGTTGCCTTAGGATACTGGCCAGCTTTGCGCTCAATATTATTAAAAACTCTATAGTGGCCTTCTTCTTTAATTTTATCTATTTCAGATTGAAGAGTGCTTAAATAGCTAGATTTCCAATTGTGATTTTTCACATCCTTAACATAGGGTTTTCAAGACACTTTAAAATAGAAATTTAGACGCATAAAAATAAAAAACTATGATTCTATTGATCTTTTAAAGCTGGGACGACTTTAGAACCTATTAATTCAATTGAGTTCAAAAGCTCCTGATGGGTAATATCCGCTATATCCATTTGAAACTGAAATCTGGATATTCCGCCAAGTGCTTTACTATGCCTAATAATTTTTTCTGCTACTTGCTCCGGGCTTCCTAAAACAATAGCTCCTAAAGGTCCTATTTGTTGGTCAAATTGTTCTCGGGTGACTGGCCCCCATCCCCTTTCTCTTCCAATTTTTGTAAACATCTTTGCATATCCGGTGTAATAAAGATCAATTGCTTCTTCCATTGAGTTTGCAACGAAACCTAAGGAATGCAAACCAACTTTTAACTTTTCAGGTGGATGACCTGCCTGTTTGCCTGCCTCTCGGTAAATATCTACTAAAGGTTTAAATCTATGAGTATTGCCTCCAATAATAGCAACCATTAAAGGCAGTCCCATCACCCCAGCACGTGCAAAAGACTGAGGTGTTCCACCTACTCCAAGCCATATAGGCAGTGGCTCTTGGAGGGGCCTAGGGTAAATGGGTAAATTATTTATAGCTGGCCTAAACTTACCAGACCAGGAAACAAATTCATTCTCTCTGATATGGAGTAATAAATCTAATTTTTCGATAAAGAGGTCATCATAATCTTTAAAATCAAATCCAAATAATGGAAAAGCTTCTGAAAAGGAACCTCTTCCGGCAACCATCTCTGCTCTGCCTTTGGAGATAAGATCTAAAGTAGCAAGACTTTGAAAAGTTCTAACAGGATCCGTCGCACTTAAAACAGTTACAGCACTGGCAAGTCGAATATTCTTTGTCTTTGCCGCTGCTGCACATAAAATATTAAAAGGAGAAGAGTCTAAAAACTCTTTTCGATGATGTTCTCCAATACCAAATACATTTAAACCTGCCTGATCTGCAAAAGTAATTCGATCTAGGAGTTCATTAATAGCCTTGGAGCCATCCGTTTCCCCCTCTCTCAGTCCTGCAAAACTATCTATTCCAATTTCCATATTTTTATCTAAAAGATTAGAATATTATCTTACGTTAAAAGTAAAGTTTAGTTTAATGGCATCAAAAATAACAATTCTCTCTCGATCCAGTTTTTTAGCAAAAGTACAAACCTACTTAGCGGTTCAAAGAATAAAAAAAACATACAAGGGCAAGGTAGAAATAATTTATTCTGAAACGATTGGTGACACCGACAAGACGGCAAAAGCCTGGGAAAAACATGGTTTTGGTATCTTTACCAACTCCCTCTCAAAGGCTTTAATTGATAAACATTGTGATATTGTCATTCACTCCTTTAAAGATTTGCCTGTCAAAAATTTAATCAAAACATCATTTGCATGCTTAGAAAGAGATGATCCCAGAGATGTTTTGCTCATTAAAAAAAAATCAATAAAACAAAAAAAGCTTGTGATTGGCACCTCTTCGCCAAGAAGAGTGTATTACTTAAGACATTTAAAAAAGATATTACCTTTTTCAAATTTTCAGTCATTGAACATCAGAGGCAATATTACTACAAGACTCCTTAAAACTATTGAAGAACCTAAATACGATGGATTATTTATGGCTAAAGCCGCTATTGATCGAGTCTTTAAATATGGAAACAGGGTAAACACGCAAGAAACCCAAAAGTTTAAAAAACTTTTTGAGCAATTTGAAAAAATAGTTTTACCTTTATCAGAGTTCCCCTCTGCAGCCGCTCAAGGATGTATTGCATTAGAATATCGATCTAATGATAAGACTATCAGTGCCCTTTTAAATAAGATCAACCATGCCCGATCTGAAAAAGACTGTCGTGAAGAAAGAAATTTTTTAGGCAAATGGGGAGGTGGGTGTTCTTTAAATATTGGCGTTACCATTGAAAATTTTATTGGAAAAAGAATATTATTTTGTAGAGGAAAAGATTTTAAAGCAAAAAAATATTTCCATGATAAAAAATATCTAGATTGGTCAAATATAACAAAAGTAAAAGAAATTTTTCCTAATAATTTAAAAAATTATCAAATGTTCAAAAGGTCTGAGTTGACCTTGAAAAATAATCTCAAAAATAAAAACCTGATTATTACAAGGGCTAACAACTTAGCAGAAAAAACCTTAAAGGGTGTCCAACATATAACAACTTCAGGCATTTCGACGTGGCAAAAAGTCAATAAAATCGGCGTATTGGCAAATAGTAGCTTCGATGGTTTTGGAGAGGATTATCGTCCTTTAGAAAAACATTACTTTGCTAATCGTCAAAAACCAACCAAACTGACTTATAAAGGCAATAAATTAAATCAAAATTATACTCTAGCTTATCACTATAAACTTACCCCCTCAATTAATGAGCCTACCATTAATAATTTATTTAATGCAACTAGCTTTTATTGGATGAGCTTCTCCGCTTTTGAACTCGCCGTTAAACTTAGACCTGAGATTCTTCACCTCCGCAATGCTTGTGGTCCCGGGAATACTTTTCATCAAATAGCTAAATATATTCCCAAAAATAAATTAAATGTATATCTTGGATATGAAGATTTTAAAAAGTTTGAATTAAAATGATTAAAAATTTTTTTCCAATTGCAGATAAGTCTAAACTTCAACGAAAACAATTAATTCAACCATTGTTTGTAGATCAACAGCTTAAAAATAAAAAGAGAATAAAAGGTTTAGGTGAAAATTTTAGTTGGCCAAAAAATTTAATTTGTAAATCAATAGAACAGGATCTCAAAAAAGGTATTAAAAATTTTTTATTATTTATTGTACCAGCTGAAAAACAAAAAACCCCAGAAGATTTTTCTTTTCACTATGATGTGATTCATCAAATTAAAAAAAGTTTTGGTAAAAATATTACTTTATTAATCGATACTTGTTTATGTTCAATGACCCAGGATGGTCATTGTGGTATTACACATTCTAAAAAAATTGATTTAAAGAAAACTCATTATTCTTTAGGACTTGCAGCCAATACTTATTTAGAAGCTGGAGCCGATATCATTGCTCCCAGTGATATGATGAAAAATACTACCCAATACCTTCGAAAAATTTTTCATGAAAACAATTTTGCCGATGCGCAAATCATGAGTTATTCCACAAAATTTAAGAGCACATTATATGGACCCTTTAGAGATGCAGCAAAATCATCTCCAAAAGGCTTTGACCGTTCTTCTTACCAATTACCCGTAAATGATCGCCAAAAAGCCATCGATAGCTCCGTTATCAATGCAGCACAAGGTGCAAATTATTTAATGGTTAAGCCGGGTATGACTTCAATCGATTTGATTACTGATATTAAAAATCAAACTCTTCTACCTACAGGTGCATATCAAGTAAGCGGTGAATATGCGGGTTTACAGCTTCTGCATAGCACAAATTTAGGTAACTATATTGATCTTCTGTTTGAAAGCCTAACTGTCTTCAAAAGAGCTAGAGCAGATTTTATTATTACGTATGGGGCTAGAGATATTGCAAAATATTTATAATCAAAAATTTCATAATGCCTTAAATCGAATTCCACAAAAGGTGCCTCCTATATGGATGATGCGCCAAGCAGGTAGATATCATCGTCACTATCAAAACTTAAAATCCAAATATACTTTTGAGCAACTGTGTCGAGAGCCTGAACTAGCATGCAAGGTAACACTAGGTCCAATAGAAGAATTTGATTTTGATGCTGCGATTTTATTTAGTGATATTTTATTCCCTTTAGATTTTTTAGGGATGGAATTAGAGTTTAATCCAGGTCCTATTTTTAAAAAAAATCTCTCACTGACTATGGTGGAGAATTATTCTTTAGAAGAATTTAACAACTATATTCAATTTCAAAACAAAGCCTTAAAGCTTTTACGTAAAGAACTTCCTAATGATAAATCCCTGATTGGTTTTATCGGAGGACCTTTTACGCTTTTTCATTTTGCAACAAGACATAATCCTGCCTCTGAGGAATTATTTAACCCAACGCTAAAGACCTTAGAAATTATTTTAAAAAAGAATATAGAGATTCAATTTGAGAATGATTTGGATTTATTAATGATTTTTGATACCGAAGCAAACAATTTATCTAATCAAGAATTTGAAAAAGTTGTTATTCCTTTTTTATGCGATGTTTGTCAAAAGCATCCTAATAAAATTGGGTATTTCACTAAGAATATCTCTCCTGGAAAATATGATTTTCTGAAAAAAGTATCGGGACTTCAATTAACGGTTTTAGGATCTAATTTTAATATTTTATCTGAATTAAAAGAGACTAATCTGACCCTTCAAGGAAATTTTTCTAATGATTTACTATCTCTTCAAGATAAAGATGATTTTACAAAAGTGCTTGATGAATTTATTGAGTATTGCGGTCAGCCTCAATATGAAAACCGTTCTGGATGGATTGCTAGTTTAGATCATGGCGTTCAAAAAACCACACCTGAGACTAATATTCATCTTTTTATTGAGAAGATTAGAACTAAATTAGCCTAAAAATCGTATTTTTTTTCAATGGTTCAATTCAAAGGTAACGAACTTTATGTTCATGGCTCTAAGTTAAAGACTGGTATTTTATTAACAAATTTAGGAACCCCGGACGAACCAACGACTTCCTCTTTAAGAGTTTATTTAAAACAATTTCTTTCAGATCATCGAGTAATTGAGACACCTAAAGCTATCTGGTGGTTTATCTTAAATGGAATAATCTTAAATACACGTCCATCAAAATCAGCTGCGAACTATCGCTCTGTTTGGACCAAAGAGGGTTCTCCTTTACTACTTTATACTCAAGCGCAATTAAAAAAAATTAAAGCAGAATTACACTCTAAATATTCTAATCTTATTTTTGATATAGGGATGCGCTATGGAAATCCCAGCATTGCAAAAGGTTTAAATAATCTACGTCATCAAAATTGTGATCGAATTATTGTTTTACCTTTATACCCACAGTATTGTGCTGCAACAACTGGTTCTACCTTTGACGCTATTTCTTTAGAGTTACAAAAATGGAGGTGGGTTCCTTCTCTCCGCTTTATTGGCGGTTATCACGGCAACTCTCTTTATATTAATGCTTTAAAAAATAGCATTGATGAATTTTGGAAAAAAAATGGCAAACCTCAAAAATTAATTTTTAGCTATCATGGAATCCCGAAGAAATATTTAGATAAAGGTGATCCCTATCATTGCTTTTGTAGAATGACCACTCGTTTAGTAGCAGAGTCTATGGGTTTAGACCCTGATAGTTATATGACTACTTTTCAATCTAGGTTTGGACCTGCAGAATGGTTACAACCGTATACAGATAAAACAATTGAACGTTTAGCTAAAGAAGGTTTAGAAAATCTCCAAGTAATAAGTCCAGCATTTTCATCAGATTGCTTAGAGACTATCGAGGAATTAAATGTTGAAAATAGGGAAATCTTTATGGAAAACGGTGGTAAAAAATTTGACTATATCCCCTGCTTAAATGATCGAGATGATCATATTCAATTGCTTTGTAGTCTTTTAGAAAATGAACTGCACGGTTGGATATAATGAACGACCAGTTAATTAGCCAGCAAAACCAAGCTGAAAAATGGTTTAAAGAATTACGAAATCAAATGGTGGGAGCCATTCAAAAACTTGATGGTTCTAAATTTGAGGAAAAACCCTGGCAGCGACCCGGCGGCGGCGGCGGGCTCATGTCCATTTTAAAAGGTTCAATTTTTGAAAAAGTAGGAGTAAATATCTCAACTGTTCACGGTGAGTTTAGCGAAGAGTTTAAAAAAAACATTCCTGGAACTGATGTTAATCCAAGTTTTTGGGCGAGTGGTATTTCTGTAGTCGCCCATATGAAAAACCCTAAAATTGCAGCGGCTCACTTCAATACTAGATATATTACCACTGCCGGCAAACAATGGTTTGGCGGGGGGTGTGATCTAACACCAGCCCTTCCAGAGGATATGGAGACCAATAATTTTCATGAAGGTTTAAAGCGAACCTGTGATCAACACCACCAAGACTATTACCCTAAATTTAAAAAAGAATGTGATGAATATTTTTTTTTAAAACATCGCAATGAAGCAAGAGGTGTCGGGGGGATATTCTTTGATTATTTAGATAATGATTATCAAAAAGACATCAACTTCATTAAAGATATTGGACAATTCTTTATCAACTTTGTTATCAGTAATGCTAATAGAAAAAAAGATCTCCCCTATACCGTGGAGGATTTAGCAGCACTGTCTAAAAAAAGGTCACGGTATGTTGAATTTAATCTTTTATATGACAGAGGAACTTTATTCGGATTAAAAACAGGGGGTAATATTGATGCAATTTTAATGTCCATGCCGCCTGAAGCAAAATGGAGCTAGCTAGCCTATGTATGAATTTTTAAAAATTGCCCATATTATTTCCTTAATAGCATGGTTTGCTGGACTTTTTTACCTCCCGAGACTTTTTGTGTACCACGTTGAAAATTCATCCAACACTGAAATGGCCAATATTTTTAAGACGATGGAGTATCGACTCTTAAGAGTAATCATGAACCCTGCAATGATTTTAACTTGGTTTTTTGGTTTAGGTTTAATTCACTATATTGGTTTTGCTGGATGGTTGTATGCTAAAATATTTTTAGTTTTGATACTTTCTATTTTCCATATGTATCTAGCTAAAATCAGAAAAAATCTTGAAAAGAAGAATTATATTTATTCCTCTAAATACTTGAGAGTTATCAACGAATTTCCAACTATCCTTTTGGTATTAATTGTTATACTAGTTATTTTAAAACCGTTTTAATGGATCTCACACAAGGAAATATTCGCGAGCAGTTAGTTCGCATGGCTGTACCTGCGGGCATTGGTATGTTATTTCATACTTTTTACAATGTAACAGATACATTTTATGCGGGTATGATTAATACTGAGGCTCTCGCAGCATTATCTATTTCCTTTCCTGTTTTTTTTATTTTATTGGCTGCTGCGGTAGGTTTCTCACAAGGCACGACAGCAATTATTTCTAACTATTTAGGATCCAAAAATGAAAAAAAAGCATCTGAGGCATACGTTCAGTCATTGATATATGCATTAATTTTTTCAACGGCTATCGGGTTAATTGTTTTTTTTGCCTCCACCCCTATTTTTAAATTTTTTGGAGCCCAAGATTCTTTTTTAAATACATCACTTGAATACATGAATGTTATTTCCTTATTTGCCCCTATCATGACTTTAAGTTTAGTAGTTAATTCTATTTTAAACGCATCAGGTGATACAAAGAAAAATCGTAACATTATGATTTTTGCATTTTTTTTAAATATCATCTTAAATCCCATTTTATGTTTTGGGTTTTTGTTTATTCCCGCATTAGGAGTCAAAGGGATTGCAATTTCAACAGTCTTTGTAGAACTACTTACAATTTTCTATTTAGGTTTTCATGCTCTGCAACTACCTATCATGAAAAACTTTAAATTGAACCAGTGCACAATAAATTTTCAATATTTGATTGATTTTTTAAAACAATCTGTTCCCGCAAGTTTAAATATGCTGATGATTGCGGTAGGTTTTTTTGTAATACAAAAATTTGTAAATGTTTATGGGTCATCTGCTGTTGCTGCTTATGGAATTGCCCTTAGAATTGAACAAATCATATTACTTCCCAGTATTGGGCTTAACATAGCCTTATTAAGTATTGTAGGTCAAAATTATGGAGCAGGTAATTTTGATCGTATTGAAAAATCTCACTTTGAAGCAATTAAAATTGGTATCGGTTTAATGACCGTTGGTGCTTTGATACTCTTCTTTTTTGGTGATTTCTTAGTTAAATTTTTTACCAAAGATATAGAGGTAATTAAAATGGCAGATAGTTATCTATTTATGGCTGCATTTCTTACAATTATTTACCAATTTATCCATATGACAGGCTCTGTTTTTCAAGGTCTAAAAAAACCGATGTACAACACAATATATACCTTTTTTCGATTAGGGGTTCTGCCTCCATTTATTTACCATTTTTACTCTGTGACTTTAGAAATGGGATTAATAGGTGTTTGGTGGGGAATATTCAGTATTAATGCTGTATTTGCTGTGATGATCTTTATTCACATTAGAAAAATAATTGTCGGCTTAAAGTTAAATAAAATAAATCGAGCGCAAACCAACGCTATTTGATTTGAAATTTTCTTTCAATTTTACGTACCACAAAAGAAGCTATTAAAACTAAAACTAAATACTCTAATACTAAAAAGCTATAAATTTCTAAAGGTCGATAAGTCGTAACTATAAGTTCATTTGCTCTTCTAGTTAAATCTCCTAAGCCAATAACTGAAATTAAGGAACTCATTTTTAAAATATAAATACCTTGATTGAGTAAAGCAGGTGTAATTATTCTAATTGCTTGGGGAAGTATAACCTTAATAAATACCAATGTAGGATTTAGACCAAGAGATTTTGCTGCCTCTACCTGTCCTTTTTTGATAGCCTGAATCCCGGATCGATAGATTTCAGATATAAATGCTGACTCATGAAGTACTAACGTGATAACGCCTGCAACAAAAGGATTAAAAGATAAACTTCCTCCAAAAATTGATGGTAGACCATAATATATCCACAGCAGCAAAACCAAAACGGGTATAGCTCGAAAGATTTCGACATAAGCAAGATTAAGGTATTTAAAATACTTATTAGGGCTTAAATGAGGTAAGGTCACTAAAAGTCCTACTAAGGCAGAAAGAAAAAGACTTACTAAAGATATCCAAATAGTAGTCCACAAGCCCCCTAAAAGAAAATAAAGATTAGAGGACCCTTGAGAGTGCCAAGGATTTATTACAAACCAAGCAAAGTTGTAATTGCCTGAGCACGACATTAAAAGTAAAAAAATAGGGAGGAAAAATATTTTATTTATCAATTTTATCAAAATAACCTAACTTTATATGAAAACTAGTTTTTTATGCTAGATCTTTTAAATCTTCAAGATGCTTACTTAATGCCTTGGTTGATAGTTGTATTTCATAAATAAACATCATTATTGCAATGGTAAAAACCAATACGCTTAATCCAAAAAAGTTTAAAGCTAGCTCAACTTTCTCGATATAACTTGAAAAAATACTCAACAAATTCAATAAAAAACTAATACCGGATAAAGTTTGAATTGCTCTAACTAGCTTTAATCTGAGTGTTAAAATTTCTAGCTGATCAAAATAATGTGATGCAGTAGGTTTTTTTAATGGATTCATTACGATTAAATCGTGAATTTTTCTAATCAAGGTAGCTAAAGATGTATACCGATTACCAAAGGAAATCATCATTAATGGAATTGCGGGGAACAGCAAGGCGGGGAAAAGCATAGAAAAGTTATTCATTTTATCTTTTTGAAAGAGCGGTGGTTATTTGTTAGGAGGGAATAACTGTGAAGAATAAATTATATTTAAACTTTTAGCCGCTCTTTCAATAACTAGTTTATATAATATTTTTAAAAGATGAGATTTGCTATGTTTGCATATCCTCTGTGCAAAATTAAAAATTTATTACCATAGATAATAGTCAATAAATTGTTAATATTTTCTCATGAATAAATCTAAGATACTTGAATGGTTTGGGGTAATTACAGCTATCATTTATTCTTTGTTAGTGGCCTTTAACATCGGTGCAGAGTTTTTAGGTTTTATGCTCCTTTTAATTTCTGCAATTGCTATCGGTATGTGGGCATATGTTGGAAAACATAAAGGCATATTATTTTTGCAGTTTTTTTATGCCTCTGCTGGAATAATTGGGATGATTAGATGGTTTTAACTATATCCTTAGAAATAACCATAACCACTAAAATACAAAAATAAATAATTATAGCCAAGTTGAGGATACGCCAAATTTTGGGATTTAAAAAATAAGCCCTAAGTGCCTGAGCTCCATACCCGATCAAATAAAAAAAAAATAAAGATGCTAAGCCCGCCCCTAGACCAAACAAAAGTTTTTGTGATACCATTTCATAGGACTTTGAAAGACTTCCTATTATAAAAACAGTATCTGAATAAACATGTGGGTTTAAAAAAGTAAAACCTAGAGTTTGTAAAATTATTTTATGTCTTGATTCTTGCCTAAACTCAATTGAAGATATGGGCAGCGTCAACGATTTAAATTTATTGACAATAAAAAATATAAGAAAAGCAATTAGCGAGAGATTTAAAAAAAGATTAAACCAAGCATTGATCAATCCATCTAGGGTGTAAAAAAGGAAAATTCCACAAAATATCAATAAAAAATCACTCAAAATACAAATAGTAGTTACTAAAAAAACATGATTTTTTCTTATGCCCTGTTCGATGACAAATAAATTTTGAGCACCAATCGCCAGGATAAAACTTAGACCAGTAACAAATCCGAAGAAGATTGCATTCATGACAATTTTGCACAGTATATATACTTTACAGTTAAAATCTAATGAGTAGAGTTGCGATTATGAGAGTTGTTATTGGTGGACTATTTTTTACTTTGGTGTTTATCTATGTGGTGACTGATGGTTTCCATAAGATCACTCTACCTCTGTAATTCTTAAGTTCTTTCCGTTTTTCCAATCGTCGCTAAATCTTAGGGTTCCTAAATGCATAGGAATTTTTTGTTTCACTATTAGATTTTCAGTTGAAAAATTTATAAAAGACTTATGAAGATATTTAAATTCTAATAAGTGATTGATTACTCCAAAATTAATTTCCTTAATTACATCAATATCAACATTTTGGTTAGATACGAAAACATAATCTTGCTCCGCCGGGAAGTATAAAATTGACCTAATCGCTAAATTGGCAGGTCGAGTATCAAATTCAGATGATTTAAGGATTGCATATTGAAACTGATTTTGTTCAATTTTAGTAATTATATCATCAACACTATTATTGAAACTAACACTACAATCCAAAGTATTAGTTCCCCCATAACTGTGAGAAACTTCTAACTCCCTGCCTAATAATTTGCATACACTTTTTGCTAAAATATATTCTGAATGCAATGCGTCCGGAACTAGGATAGTAAGTGTGATATCTTGCGTCAAAGCAAAAGTATTTTGCCAATTTAAAAGAATAATAACAATGCAAAGATAGATTTTCTTTAAATACATAGATTACAATTACCATAAAACATTCTAAGCTATCTTTAAATTTAAATTATTATGCCCAATACAGTTGTGATTTCCTTGATAGCTTGCTTGGCCTATGGCATAGAAAGTATTTTTGGTTTTGGGGGCACTATCATATTTCTTGGAATTAGTGGGTTGTTATATGATTTTAATACACTAATCAAAATGGCTATGGTTGTAGGGTTAGCCTCGGGCCTTGCTGTGTTAATACAGTCATATAAATATCTTTCTTATTACCATCTATTTAATATTCTTCTTCTAACCCTTCCAGGTGCTCTAATTGGTACTTATTTGATTGACTACTTGGCCTCCCAACTTCTAATTAAGGCTTTTGCAGTGATGTTAATCTCTTATGGATTTTTCAACCTAATATGGCCAAAAATACTAATCCCGAAAATCATCAAAAATTTAATAATTATTTTAGGCGGATTAATTCAAGGTATTTTTACAATTGGTGGCCCTTTTGTACTAATGGGCTACAAAGATAATTTTGAAAATAAACAAGAACTCAGATCAACAATGGCAGGATACTTTTTTCTTATTAACTCGCTGAGAGCAATATTTTTTATGTTAATTGGAGGCAGCTATACTGAAATAGTCATAAGCTACTATCCCATAGCAATTTTAGTGATGATTAGCGTATGGTTAGGGTATCTAGTGCATCGAAAAATTCCTGAAATTATGTTTAAAAATATAATCATTATTGCAATAACTATAATTGGAATAATAATATTATTTACAAAATGATTGATTGGCAGCCCTATGGACCTATTTATACCGTCTCCCCGGGAATTAAAAAAATTAATGATTTGCCCATTATTGAATTTGATGATCAAGAAGAGAGATATTTAAAACTTAAAACTCTCTCTCAAGATAATATTTTCTTTGATAAAATTTTTTCACCCAATCATGAAAAAGCTATCTGCGATAAAATTGATTCTATTATAAAAAAAGAGTACCCGAATAAAAAAAAATACTTTGATAGTTTTATTGATATGGGGTACTCCATTCAAGAAGATGTAGCCATCTTTCATCGTTCTAATAAGCTTATTGCATTACATGTGTCCTTCCCCTCAGGCTGGATCCCAAAAGAAAAAATTGGATTAAGTTTTGCTAGTATTCATCGCCCTGTTCCCGGAATGGAAAGTTTTTTAAAAAATGAAAATAAATATGTCGAAATGATGGTAGAAGCGACAACACCTATCATTCGCTATGTATGGGGGCAACATCATGGTTATTTTTTATCTAAGCACGAACCATTGGCGCCCGAAATCAAAGTAATGCTGACAGAAAGACAAACATTTGTAGGTATACCTGAAGAAGATATAGGAATATTTCTAATTAGAAAAAAAGTTATGCTGTACGAGGATACATCTCCTGACTTTAAGGTTTGGTATACGAAAATGTTGGAGACTATGACTAAAGATCAAAAAAAGTATAAGCTTGAGGACTAGGTTGTCGATACTTCAGATCGAAAAAACAAATGCTATTTGAAAACAATCAGTCTCTTTATTCCTGATTATTTCCTGGTTGAGCATTGGGGTTAGTTAAGCGCTCTAGTTCAGCTAGCTCTTCTTCTTCTTTTTTAGCATCTCTTTTTGCTTTTTTAGCTGCTAGCTTTTCCATTCTTTTTCGCTCTTTTTCCATAGCTCTTTCGCCAGCTTTTGATTTATAGTCAAAATGTAGTCCCATAGGATTAGTATATCATAAAATTTATTAGACGAAAGTTTTTGATGGTGTATTTAGTTATATTATTAAATGAAATTAAGTAGTCACATCCTCTGGACTTATTTAACTCTCCAAATATTTTTATTTGGTGCCTTTTTGTACTTTCCTTTATTTAGTGTTGAAAATTTCTTCTTTTTTAAAGAGTCGAATAACATTATTAATATTTTACTTACTCTTTTTGCTCAAGAAGATTGGTTCCTATTCTCTATTTTATTTGCCGGCACTGTCTTTATGCCTTCAATGAAGTTTGTGTTTTCATTTGTTGTTCACAAAGGAATTTCAAATAAAGTTACAAAAAAACTTCTATATTTTTTTACTAAGTGGTCGATGCTTGATCTTTTATTAATTGCCTTGGCGGTAACCATATTTAAACTCTCTTATTTTACAGAAATGAAAGTTGAAGTTGGAAGCTACTTTTTATTTGGGTTTGTTTTACTTTCTATTGTTTTTGAAGAGACCAGTAGCTAGATTAATACTCTTTTAGTAAGACTAATCCAATTTTCGTAACAAAGTTTTTTTAATACAGCATCATCAAAACCTTGAAGGCGCATTAAATCAATAATCTTAGGCATCCCTGTTACATCCACTAGCGCCTGGGGTACCATCACCCCATCAAAGTCAGATCCAAAACCAACTTTATCATCGCCTAATTTATCAACTAGGTATTTGAAGTGATCAACAATTAATTGGAGGGGTGTTTCTTTTAACATTTTTCCATCACCTCTCAAAAAAGCAGGCGCAAAATTAACGCCCACCATTCCCTGAGTTTCTTTGATGGCATCTAATTGCTTATCGGTCAAATTACGAGTATGAGGACAAATAACATGGGCATTACTATGAGTCGCCACTAGTGGTGAATGTGAATATTTTGCAATATCCCAAAATCCCTTTTCATTAAGGTGAGATGTATCAATAATCATATTCAATAAGTTACAATTTTTTATTAATTCTTTTCCAAAATCAGTTAACCCTTTTCCGGTATCTGGGGTGTGGGGAAATGCAAAAGGTACACCTTCGCCGAATATAGTGGGCCGGGACCAAACGGGCCCCACCGATCGCAAGCCTGCACGATATAAAACCTCTAGGTTATAAAAATTAGGGTCTATACACTCTGCTCCCTCGATATGCATGATAATGGCAAGTTTTTTGTTATGAAATGTATCCTCTACCTCTTTGCCGTTTAAACAAATCTTAATTTCTTGATTAGAGTTTTTTTCAATTTTGGAGAGAAGCGCAACTTTTTTTAAAACAATCGGAAGTGCTTCCATTACAGATACCGGTGCTGGAAGGGGTAATGAATATTGATCATTTGCCATCAGATCATATTTAACTGGTTTATCAGAGGAGGCGATCTCCTCTTCTTGTGACGGCACATAGATTGCAAAAAAACCACCTTTGAAACCCGACTGTTGCATACGCGGGAAATCGAGATGACCCTCATTGTCTCCCTGAAGAAAATCTTGATGGCTATCTTTTTTATTTTTTAAAAAGAGTCGAAAAAGTACATCGTTATGTCCATCAAAAAAGTTCATGAATTTTCTTTACTACTTATAACATTTTAATTGTTGTTTACTAGATTTGAAAAGTTTAATGTTCGCTGAATGGATTTTGCAACATTTGTTTCTTTATCGGTTGCGACTTTTATCTTTGGCATCTCCCCTGGACCTGGCACGCTTGCGGCTCTTTCTGTATCTACGTCTCAAGGTTTAAAATCAGGATTAATTCTTGGCGCAGGTGAGGCAGTAGGCGATGTAGTTTATCTATCACTGGCAATTTTATCATTAGGTTATTTATCAAGTTACCTAGAACCCATCATGTATATCGTGAGGTGGATAGGAGCTGGATATTTAGTTTATTTAGGAGTCAGTCAATTTAGACTTAAGTCTCTGGATTTAGAAGCACAAGGTAAAAAGAAAGTCTCGACTATTAAGCAGTTTTTCTTAGGTTTTCTCATCGGCGGCACCAACCCAAAAGTCATTCTTTTTTATCTCTCTTTCATTCCTCTATTTATGGATCTTTCTAAATTAACACTTTGGTCAGGTTTAGAGGTTTTAGCCACTGTTTATTGTAGTGTCTTTTTGTCTTTAGTGGTTGTTTGCTCTGCGGGAAATCAGATAAAACTATGGGTATCCAAACCAGAGTATGCCCAAAGATTAAATAAAATAACTGGGTCCATTATGGTCCTTGTTGGAATATTATTGGTCTTGTCTTAAAAAAAAAGATAGCTGCTGTCTCATTTTAGCAAAAGTCAAATCGTAACAACTATCCTATAAGTCCTTTAATAAAAATGAAAGGAAACAGAAAAATGGACAAATCATTTACATTTACAGAAAAATCAATGAAGTTTTGGTTAAACCTATTTAGTTCAATTAATTTTAGCAAAAAGGAAGACGGCATCATTAACTTTTGTAAAGTTGAATACGGAACAGATTGGCAGTATGCTTATTCCTTCTTTCAAAAGAATAAATCATTCCCCTCTTCACTTAAACAAGCTGCATAATGATAAGCAACTTATTTAAAACTCTCGGTCAAGTTCTCTCTAAAAGGAATACTAAACAATATTCTTCTACTTTAATCAAAGATGAGCTTTATTTAGCTCAATCTCAAGATTTAGTAGAATTAGAGAGAAGACAAAGAGAGATTGACAGTAAGTTTCAAAGAAAATTTTAGAACACTCTATTTACTTAGGGCTTCTCCCACCAGTCTTAAAAAAACCAAATTTCCACAGCGACAAACAAAAATAATCCCGAAAAAATTAAATTAATTATATTTTTTGGTCGACTAAAATAACTTGAAAATTTTTTGATACCAAAAAAATGACCTATAATACTATAGTTCATTGCTGAAATTAAAAATGATCCGAATGAAAAAATTAAAGCTATCTGAAAATTTAATGACTCACTAAATTTAATGGTCGCTAAAGCGGACCAAAAAGCAAAGGCTTTAGGATTTGTATAGGCGACTATTACAGCCTTCCTTAAACTTTTAAAAAAATTACGATGATTACTTGTCTTAATTAATTGATTTTGAGTTGCAAAATATTGCTTTCCTGTTTGGTAGGCAAGATACACCATGTATAAACTGGCTAAAAGTTTAAGAATATAAAAACCCCAACCCATCAAATTAGACACTAAAAAAGAAATACCTGAGGTTGCTAACAAACACCAAGTAAAAGATCCTATAGCCGTCCCTATAGCGGCACCCCATATCTGATGTTTATCCCCGGTCATTCCAACAGAGGCCACAAAAAATGTATTTGGACCAGGTAAGAACACTGCAAAATAAAAAACAATCCAACCGGATAATAAAGATAAAAGAATTTCGTTCATTTTATGAAGTGCTATTCCGCTAAAATCCTACCTACCTCAAACTTATTACAGTTAAGGATGGGAATATTGGACCATAGTCTTAACAAATTTAATTCTTTTGTGCTTATAAGTTTTAAGCGATTTAAAATTGCAAGTGTAGCAATAGGTAGGGCTCGCATACTCCCATCTTTAATTTTAATCGCACCCCCGATTTTATTCTTTCTATCAACTACAAGGCCTACCCCCTCAGCTCCACGTTTAAAATAAATTCTTCCCTGAGTTGCTTGGATAATATTTGAATCAAATTGATTTTGGCCCGCAGTTATAAAAGGATACTGCGTAATTGATTTTAGTGATTTGTCAATTGCTTGACTATATTGAGGTATCATTTTTTCATGATGTGCAACTTTGAGTGCTGCCAATGCTAAGCCTTTTAGAGGAATAGAAAACATCGGAGCATGACACCCATCTCGCGTTAAGTTCTCAACCTTTGCCTCAAATAAATTAGTTACTATCTCTATAATTTGGCGTTGATGACTACTGTCAAACTCTAAATAATCTTTAATGCTCATGCCGTCCACTAAACACCGAGAAACCATGCCTAAATGTTTGCCCGAGCAATTATTCAAGATGGGTGATTTTTTGCTAATGAGTGTTAAAATATTTTTTGATCGATCAGATCCCATGGGGCGATGATGGCCACAGAGTAAAACTTTTTCAGTCTTTTTTATCTTTTTAAGCCAATCTGTTGCAATTTGCACATGGGCCGTATCCCCATTATGAGAAGCGCAACATAAAGCAATATGTTTTGCTGTTAAGTTAAATTTATCAATAGCATTGCTTTGAATAAATGGAATTGCCTGAAAGATTTTTATAGAGGATCTAGGAAAAACTCTGCTCGATGAGTCTTGATTAAAAATAATTTTTCTTTTTTGATCAATGAAAATTGCTTGGACTTGATGGCTGCTTTCTAACAGGCCACCCCGTGTCACAAGCACTGATAGGTGATTTGTCATTTATGAAAAAAAAAAATTTAGTGATTTAAAATTTGACTTAAAAATAATTTGGTTCGATCGTTTTGAGGATTATTAAAGAATTCTTCGGGTTTTGCCTCTTCTACAATTCTTCCTTCATCCATAAAAATCATTTGATCAGCAACAGTTTTAGCAAATCCCATCTCATGAGTCACCACTAACATAGTCATACCCTCCTCTGCCAGTTGGATCATCACATCTAAAACCTCTTTGATCATTTCCGGATCAAGCGCAGAAGTAGGTTCGTCAAAAAGCATGATATCTGGATTCATTGCTAATGAACGGGCAATCGCTACACGTTGTTGTTGACCACCTGACAGCTGTCCAGGAAATTTTTCTGCTTGCTCTGGTATTTTTACCTTTTCTAAATAAGCCATTGCGATTTCCTCAGCTTCTTGCTTGGGCATTTTTTTGACCCAAATGGGAGCTAAAGTAATATTTTCTAAAACACTTAAATGCGGAAAAAGATTAAATTGTTGAAAGACCATTCCCACATTCTTTCGAATTAAATCGATATTTTTTAAATCATTAGTAAGCTCTGTTCCATGGACTGTGATTTTGCCCTCTTGATGAGCTTCTAGTCGATTAATACAACGGATCATAGTAGATTTACCTGAACCACTAGGACCACAAATCACAATTTTTTGTCCTTTTTCAACAAGCAGGTCAATATCTTTTAAAACATGAAAATCATCATACCATTTATTGACTTTCTCTAACTGAATTACTTGTTCAAGACTCATTAACTATTATCCGTTTTTAATTTCTTTTCTAAATATAGACTATAGCGAGACATACCAAAGCAAAATATAAAAAAAACTAGCGCAATAAAGACATAGACTTCGTAATATAATTTAGTCCAGGTCATATCAGCTAAAGCTGCTTTACCAATACCAAGTAAATCAAAAAGTCCTATGATTAAAACTAAAGAGGTATCTTTAAAAAGACCAATACAGGTATTAACGATAGGTGGGATAGCTATCTTTAATGCTTGAGGTAGTACAATTTTTCTAGTTGTTTGCCAATAGGTCAGACCTAGGGATTGAGCGGCCTCAATTTGACCTCGTGGAATAGCTTGAAGCCCCCCACGTATAGCTTCAGCCATATAAGCAGATTGAAAAAGTGTCACCGCTACTAAAGCGCGAAGAAGATTATCTGGGTTAACACCCTCCGGCAAAAATAAAGGCAACATAACATTGGCTGTAAATAATAAAGTTATTAGTGGTACACCTCTAATAAATTCAATAAAGATGACACAAATTGATTTTATTATTGGCATATTCGATCTTCTACCCAATGCTAAAACAATGCTCAAGGGGAATGCAAGACCAATGCCTGTAACTCCAAGAAACAGTGTCACTAATAAGCCTCCCCACTTATTAGTTTCAACAATCGTTAGATTGGGGCCTCCGTATAATAAAAAATAAGCAATAAAGGGATAAATAAAGGTGAAGAAAATAAAATATTTTCTCAAAGGCAACTTATCAAATAAGAAACCTATAATAGCGAATGGTAAAAGAAAAAATGAAAGGTTTACTCGCCATGTTTCCTCTGCCGGATACAAGCCATACATAAATTGATCAAATCTTGCATAAATAATAGTCCAACAGGCTCCATATTCACCTGGGGCTATATTTTTAGAACACATGGTTCTATCTGTAATAACCTCCCCTTGGAAATTTACTTTAAAGTCTGCACTAAAGATCGCCCAGTCTAAGAAAAAAGTACCCACCTTATATAAAAAGATCAGTGCAATAATAGTTAAAAAAGTATTTAACCAGGTTGAGAAAAAATTTCTGACTATCCAATTATAGTATTTGTTATGAGATAAATCTTTTAAAGCGACAGAGCTCATGCGTTTCCTTTAAACTGTACTGCCTTATTATAAATATTCATAAAAATAGAAATAATGAGACTGATGGAAAGATAAGTTAACATAACAATCATCATTATCTCGATTGCTCTTCCAGTTTGATTTAGTGATATTCCACCAAACCCATGAACTAGATCAGCATAGCCAATGGCAATACCCAAGGAAGAATTTTTAGTTAAATTAAGATACTGCGAGGTTAAGGGAGGGATAATAACTCTAAGTGCTTGGGGAATAATAACTAATCGCATTACTAAATTATTTTTTAAGCCTAGTGCTTTCGATGCTTCTCTTTGACCTTTTGAAACCGAGATAATACCTGATCTTACCGTTTCCGAAATAAATGCGGCTGTGTAAACGGACAAGCCAAAAAGCATACCTAAAAACTCTGGTCGAACAACCATCCCTCCTTTAAAATTAAAACCTTTTAAAACGGGGTTATCAAACTCAATTGGCATACCGGTTGTGTAATAAAAAAAGATTGGGATAAAAATAATCAAAGCACTATTAATCAAAAAAATAGGATATTGCCGACCTGTTGCTTCTTGTCTTTTTTTCAAATATTTTTTTAGGAAATAACTGGCAATGATTGCAAAAATTAAACTGGCAATGACTATGCCAAAACCTTCTTTAAAAACAGGAGAAGGCATAAAAAATCCACGGTTAGTAAGATAAAAATTATCTAATAGAACAATTGCTTGTTTTATCTGCGGAAGATGAAGAAGAATACTGTAATAAAGGATAATTTGTAAAAGCACGGGTACATTTCGGGTAAATTCCACATAAACGTATGCAATATTTTTAAAAAGCCAATTAGAGGAAAGTCTTATTATCCCCACTAAAAAACCCAGAATTGTGGCTAAAAAACAACCACAAACAGCGATTAAAAGCGTATTCAATAAACCGACAAAGTAAGCTCTTAAATGAGTGTCCTCACTAGTGAAAGGAATTAAGCGGATGCTGATATCATAACCAGCTGCCATATTTAAAAAATCAAAACCAGAACTAATGCCTCTTTTATCTAAATTATAGGCTGTCTGTTGAACTAATATATAAATAACAAATGCAAAAATACCTATCGTTAGTGTTTGAATTAGTAAAGATCTAGATTTTTCATCAAAAATAACTTTTCGAATTAAACTATTCTGCATCTGATTAGACAATTAAAGGGATATAGAGATGGGCAGCAAGTGCCCATCTCTAAAAAAGTTTCTATCTAAATGGAGGAGCGTATAAAATTCCACCATCTTTGTAGAGAGCGTTTAAGCCTCTAGCAATTTCAATGTTAGAACCCATTCCAATGTTTCTCTCAAAACTTTCAGCATAATTACCTACTTGTTTTAAGATGTTGTAAGCAAAATCATCACCCAGACCAAGCATTGCGCCATATCCAGCATCAACACCTAAAAGTCTTTTGACTTCAGGATTTTCAGAACCCTTCATATCATCAACATTAGCTGATGTAATACCAAGCTCTTCGCCGATAATCATTACGTTTAATGACCATCTAACAATATCTGCCCACTGACTATCACCATGTCTCACTGCAGGGCCTAAAGGCTCTTTAGAAATAATCTCTGGTAATACTACATGTTCTTTAGGATTTGGATAACCCGCTCTGCTTGCCCATAAGCCTGAAGCATCTGTTGTATAAACATCACAACGACCAGCTAGATAGGCAGCATCTGCTTCTGAATTAGTTTCGATTGGAACTGATTCATAGCTCATACCATGCAATTTAAAGTAATCTGCTAGGTTCATCTCTGTAGTTGTGCCCACTTGGATACAAACAGAAGCACCATCTAATTCTAATGCACTTGAAACTCCAAGTGACGCTTTAGTCATAAAGCCTTGACCATCATAGTAGTTAACTCCCACAAAATCTAAACCTAGATCAGTATCTCTAGATACAGTCCAAGTAGAATTTCTTGAAAGAACATCAATTTCTCCTGATTGAAGCACAGTGAAACGTACTTTT
>CAYRCI010000004.1:0-1348 GCA_964422765.1 uncultured Alphaproteobacteria bacterium
AATTAAAGGATGACCAATAAAATTATATATTTTGGGATCATAGAAACTTCTTTCAATTTCAAAAATAGAAAAAATACCTTTAATATTATTATTTATAAATTTAGCCCTATTTTTTTTCCAAATAAATACTGAAGGTCCAACTATTTGATAATAATAAATTTTTTTATTCAAAAATTTTTTAAGGTAAAATTTAGTAAAATCAAATGAATCTATAAAAAACACATGATTAATATCATTTAATTGAATTAAAAAATTAATGTTTCTACGCAATTTAAATAAATAAAATAAATTAAAAAGTATATCCGATACACCCATTAGAGGCTTAATATTCATATTAGTTAAATCTTTTATACCTTTATAATTTTCATTTAATCCAAAGGTGTAAATTGAATGTTGATTATCTTTAAAAAATTTATCGTTTAAAATTGTTTTAAGTATTTCGTTTCCAGATTGCTCTAAAGTTATAAATAAAATTTTCAATTACAAAACTATCAGACTAATAGAATGACTTTTAAGATACTGTAAAAATTCTTTTTTATTATTGATTAAAATTCTATGATGATAAAGACAAATAACTTTGAAGTTATATTTTACAAGTAACTTAATTGTATTTAAACCTATTACTGGAAAATCAATTTCATCAATTTGATTTTTTTTTTTAGATTTTATAAAAATAAGATTATTATATTTTTTATAAACATTTTTTAATCTATTGATTAAATAGTCTGTTCCAAAAATATCTTCAATTGCTAATATTTCATTAGCATTCATTATGAGTGATTGAGAAATACTATTATTAAAAAGTTGATCAATACTTCTTTTATTATTTTTAAATTGCTTAATTAATTTAGTATGTATTTTATTAATAAACTCATCATTCTTGTTAATTAATTTATCCTTTAATAAATTTTTTGGTGATAATAATTTAATATTTTTATATTTTAAAAAATTTTTTAATATTTTTGATTGATCACTAACATTATTTAGAAATATGTCTTTTGACAGTAATATTTTATCTTTAATTGATAATCTAATTTCAGATAATGAAGGTAATTGTACATAACCAATAATTAAAACTTTTTTAATTTGATTTATTTTAATAAATTCAATTATTTTATTTAATTCTCTTATATCGAATATTGTTATTAAGCTTTTGAAATTTTTTTTAATCCTGTCGTTTGAATTTAAAAGTATTATGTTCTTGAGTCTTTTTTGTTTATTAATAGATATCGCAGTTTCGTATGCTATATCTCCTGATCCAGCTATTAGACAAACTTCATTTTTGAATATGGCCAAGTTTTTCATTTAATATTTTTTTATAATTTATAAAAATATCATCAATTTTATT
>CAYRCI010000004.1:1448-3897 GCA_964422765.1 uncultured Alphaproteobacteria bacterium
GGTTACTTGATTTACAAAAATATTGTTATTATTAATGATACAGTCATGTGCAATATGTACGCCGGTCATAAATAAGTTATTATTGCCTATTTTTGTAATCATTCCTCCATCCTTAGTACCTTTGCTTATAGTAGTGTTTTCTCTGAATATATTATTATCTCCAATAATTAATTCGCTTTCTTCGCCTTTATATTTTAAATCTTGTGGGTCACAGCCTATGTTTGAAAATGGATAAAATTTATTATTTTTACCGATTTTAGTTTTGCCAGTTATTGAAACGTGTGATTTCATTGTACACCCATCATCAATAAATATTTCACCATCAATATTGCAGAAAGGCCCTATAGTAACATTAGAGCCAATTGACGTTTTATCAGATATATAGCTAGTTGGATGGATTTGGGATGTCATGAATCATGGCCGAAAAGATACATTCAGCATATATAACATCATTAACAATGCATTTGCCTTCAAATTTGTAAACATTTCGAACCTTATTAAGTCTTTTAACATGTAAATTCAAAACATCACCAGGAGTTACAGGTTTCCTAAATTTGCACCTATCAATAGTCATAAAAGAAACACCTGGATTTTTCATTTCCTCTTTCATTTTGATACCAACAGTAAAACAAGCTGCTTGAACAATAGCTTCAACAACTAAAACTCCAGGCATTAAAGGCCTTCCTGGAAAATGCCCCTCAAAAAAAGGCTCATTTATAGTTACGCATTTTATTGCGTGAGCACTTTCATCCGGTACGAATGAAATAATCTTATCAATTAGTAAAAATGGATACCTATGTGGTAAAACTTCTTTAATTTTGTTTATATCCATATTTTTTTAATTTTATAATATTTTTTTTCCACTCTTTTATATCAACAGCAGGAAAACCCGCAACAATAGAATTATCTTTAATATTTTTTGTTACACCACTTTTTGCAGCAATAACAACATTATTGCCTATCTTTAAATGACCAGCAATACCAGATTGACCACCCATAATTATATTATTACCTAGGGTAGTGCTTCCGGATATTCCACATTGAGCAGCAATACATACATTTGAACCCAATATTACATTATGAGCTATGTGAATTTGGTTGTCTAACATAGTATTTTTACCTATGTAAGTGTAATCAATTTTACCCCTATCAATAGAACAGTTTGATCCAATTCTTACATTTTTATCAACATAAACAATTCCTATTTGAGGTGTTAAATTATTTGATCCCATATTTTTTAAATCAAAACCAAAACCGGTAGAACCAATAACTGTGTTATCTCCAATTGAAACGTCGTCTTCAATCAGAGAATTTTTAATTATGACATTATTTTTTAATATACAATTTTTACCAATTTTAACACCTCTAGAAATTATGCAATTATTTCCTATGAATGCACTTTTATCTATATTGGCAAATTTAGATATTTTAGAATTATTTATAAGCA
Source organism: uncultured Alphaproteobacteria bacterium (assembly GCA_964422765.1). Taxonomy (GTDB): domain Bacteria; phylum Pseudomonadota; class Alphaproteobacteria; order HIMB59; family HIMB59; genus HIMB59. The sequence continues at coordinate 2,896 of CAYRCI010000004.1, forward strand.
TATAATCGTCATCAACATTTATTTGATCTTCATGATAGTACATGTGATTAATCAAAAGATTATATGATTTTTCTAAATCACTAACTAAATGAATATTTTTAATTAATTGATCATCAAATAAATTATTATTATTTGTAATTACATGTACAAAATCATTTATATTTAAATTTTTTGTTGATTTTTTTATTAAAAGTAATGAATTTTTTCTTAAATTATCTAACGACGATATATCAACTATATCATAGTTAGAATTAACTCTGCTTTTTATAATAAAATTATTTAAAAGATCAGGTATAAATTTTGAATTTAATTGATTTTTTATGGGATAAAAGATTTCTCTTTTAAAATCAATAATCATACTTAAAAAACTGAACCTATAGAAAAATTAAAACGCCTTAAATTATCCGAGTCACTTTTTTCAATAGGAATAGCATAGGAAAAGGAAATTGGGCCGACAGCAGATAAAACATCTAATGAAATTCCAACTGAGGTTCTTAATTTAAAATCTTGAGAGATATAATCGTTATCCCATAGAGTTCCACTTGTTGTAAATAGTCTAAAATAAATGTTATCCTTCTTATCAAAAAGAAATGAAGTTCCGTATCCAATAGTGTTAGTAAAGTATTTTTTTCCACCAACATAAATATTATTAGACGTTCGACTACCTATACCTCTGTAATCAAAACCTTTAAAATTCTGTCCCCCTAAACTAAAGGAATTAATAGTTTTTAGTCTTCCATCTAATGCTTCACCAACACCGACTCTATTAGAGATATAGAAGTAATTATCAGAGTTATCAAAACTAAAATAATAATCACCTTGATAATTAGCAATTACATATGATGTATCGCTTATATATTTGGGAGCTAAATTTAAAGTTAAACTATTTGAATAACCTTCATTAGGATATAAAAGGTCATTAGTATTATTTTGTGAGATAGAAAATTTCAAAATTGAATTGTAATCAGTACCAATATTATCTGTTATTGATAAATCAGATGT
>CAYRCI010000004.1:3997-6742 GCA_964422765.1 uncultured Alphaproteobacteria bacterium
TGAAAAATCAGCTTGGAGTTCATTGCCAGAACCTAAAAAGTTAATATCATTTAAACTTGTTTTAAAGCCTAATCCGAGATCTCCGTTAAAAGTTCCACCTAAAAGGAAATTACCGGTTTTCTTGGATTCATCTAAATTAAATACAACATCAGAAGATCCGTCTAAATTATCTTTTATTTCATAGCTAGAAGAATTGATGTAAGGAAGTTTTTGTATAACGTTATTATTTTTTTCCAATTTAAATTTTGAGATATAATCGCCTGGGTTTAATTCAATTTTTGACAAAAGCGTCTTAGTTTTTGTGATGGTATTTCCATAAAACTCAATATTATTTAAAGTTAAATTTAATGCATCTTTATCAAAAAAATTAATTTTAAAATCAGAGTCAGATCTTTCATATTGAAAATCTATTGTTTTATTAATATTTTTAATATCATTAAATTCATTTAAATCATTAATCAATTCTTCAATTAGGTAATAATCAAAATATCCACCCTGTTGAGAAATTCTATCTTCGAATTCTTTTGTTAAAGAAGAGTATTCCTTAAAGTTAAATAAATCATTTGAAAAAGAATATTTAACTTCAGATAGATTAAATCTTTTATTTTCTTCAATATAAAAATTTAGCTCATAATGATTAAAGAAATTCTTAGAAATATTATATGAAACATTGACATCATCAAAACCTTTCTTTCTGTAAAAATCTTTTAAAATATTTATATCATTTTGAAATATAGCGCTATTTATATTAGAACCACTTGTAAAAAAATTATAAAAATTTACTTGTTTAGAGTTTATTTTTGATAAAAGGTATTTATTTGAAAATGATAAATTGCCATAGAATTTAATAGATTTAATTTCTACTCTATTGCCCTCTGTAATATCGTAAATTAAATTAACCCTATTATCAGAATATTTCTCAGTTGATGCGGTAACATAAGTTCCCTCAAATCCTTGAGATAAATATAATCTTTTGATGAGAGATATATCTTTTTCAATGGAGTTATTATTAAGCAAATTATTTTTTTGAGAAATAAATAAATTAGTTAAATCTTCATCTTTAATATAAATATTTCCATTGATATAAACATTCTCAATTAATGGAGTCTCAAATAGACTTATAATGTAGGTATCTAAATTTTCCTCATAAGAAACATCATAAATTAACTCAGAATTAAAAAGAGCTTTAATTATTGAGTTTAATTCAAACTCATCATAATTATCTCTATCGAGCGGTAATGAAGAAATTTTATTAAGATCTTCTAAAGTAAGTTTATTTAAACCAATAACTTCAATATTTTTTGCAGATATAATATTAAAAAAAACACTAAATATAAAAATTATTATAGTTAATGAAATATTTTTCATAAGCTGTTCTCCAATGAATATATATAGTTAGTAATCTTATGAAAAGTATTAAGTTGAATACCCTTTTGTTTGAAATCTAATCTTGAATTAATATAATCTAAGATCATATTATATTGCAATTCATTTTCTAAATATAATTTTTGAGCTTTATTATTAAGTATCATGAATTTAATTCTTTCAGAATGAGGTAACAATATAAGTTTATTAAAATATTTGAAAATTTTAAATCTCATATCTAATTTTTTCCTTAAATCAAAAGATTTTTTTAAGTAAATTTTTCTGCTATTTATTTTATAACTAACATCAAAACAAAGAGATAATGGTTTAACTAAAGGAATTAACATATCATTATCGAAGCAGTTCAAAGCTATTGTGGAGTCTTTATATAAAATGATACTATGAATAAATGCTTCCCTTGAAATAACAAAATTAATTTTATTTATATCAATTTCAAAAATTGATGATAATTCATAAATTTCAAGAAGTTTATTTATAAAATTTGATGAGTCTATTAAGTTATTTAAACCCATCTTCCATTTAGGATGCGATAAAACTTGCTTCTTATTTACGCTATTAAGGTCAATTTTTTTATTAAAAAAAAAAGGTCCGCCAGAAGCAGTTATATATACGCTATCAATTAAATCATTTTTTAAATTGGAATTTAATAAGGAAAAATGCTCAGAGTCTAAAGGGATAAAATAGTTTTGCGATTGTTTAATTTTTTTTATAAGAAGAGATGACCCAGCAATTAACATCTCCTTATTAGCAATTGCTATATATGAAAAATTTTGATTTTTTAAAATTAAATCTAATGTCTTCAAAGAATTAGAGCCATAATCAAGAAAATAAATTATTTTTAATGGTGTAGTTTTAATATAGTTATTGAAATCATTAATATGCTGGCTATTAGAGATACAAAAATATTTTCTGACATTATATTTTTCTTTTTGAACTAATAATTTCTTAATATTATTTTTACAAATGATTGCATCAATTTTAATAGATTTTTTATAGCAAAAATTAAGTAACTTAGAACCAAGTTTACCAGTTGAGCCAATTATTAATATATTATTCTTCATAATAAACTAAAAAACAGAATAGCAGATGGAAATAATATACTATCCATTCTATCTAATAAACCGCCATGACCTTTAATGATATTAGAAAAATCTTTTAAATTATTTTTTCTTTTAATATACGAAAAATAAATATCACTTAAAAAAAAAGAAGCAGATACAAGGATTGAATAATATATTTCGAATTCAAAAAAATACAAAACTATTGATGAGATCATAAATGATATTACTGTTCCAGACCAAGTTTTATTAGGGCTAATTTTAGGAACTATTTTTGGACCTTTAATTAATCTTCCAATTA
>CAYRCI010000004.1:6842-14823 GCA_964422765.1 uncultured Alphaproteobacteria bacterium
AAATATAATTCAGTGAATGAAATTTGATAAAGCATAAAATCGCTTATTCTTTGATACCCACCTGATCTAAATAAAATATCGGGGTCTGGTAAATTTTTAGTCATAAGATATTTATCTAAATTACTTTTAATGTTACCGTTTAGTTTAATTGAGGCTTCTTTAATATCATTTCTACCACTATAATTTAAAAAGATATTTAAAAAATATTTGGAATTTTTATTAGACTTTTCAATATCTCTTAAGCTATTAATAATTTTTTCACTTAAGAAGCTAAGATCGCCAATAAAATTAATTTTATATTCAAATTTATGTTTACCGAATTCTTTAATAAAAAAATTACAAATTTCTGTAAATACTTTTAAAAAGCTAGCTGAACGTTGTAAATTATTACTAGATAAAGCAAAAGCTGATATGTACTTAGTATTATAGTTTTGGAAAATAAAGTCAGAAAGCTTAAATAACTTCATAGCGCCTTTTTTATAACTATGTTCTTTTGAGAAATTATTTTTTTTTGCCCACCTATTATTTCCATCCATAATCAAAGCAATATGATTAGGGTATTTATTTATAATCAAACTTTAATAATTTCAGACTCTTTAGATTTATAAAGAGTGTCTATTTTACTGATAGAGAGATCAGTGGTTTTTTGAATTTCATCTTGATATCTCTTAGAGTCATCTAAAGAAAAATCTTTATTTTTTTCACCATTTTTAATTTCATCAATGTATTTTCTTCTAATGTTTCTAATGGATATTTTAAATTTTTCGGCAACATCAGCTACAATTTTTACTAATTCTTTTCTTCGCTCGGCAGTAAGTTCAGGAAATTTTAGTAAAATATTATTTCCATCAGTTTGGGGATTTACACCTAGGTTGGATTCTAATATGTTTTTTTCAATTATTTTAACCAAAGAAGCATCCCATATACTCACATTTAAAGTCATATTATCTATATTATTTATATTTGATAGCTGGGTTAATGGCATTTTTGAACCATAACTTTCAATTACAATAGATTTTAATATTTCTGGTGATACTCTACCAGTTCTGATATTTTTAAATTCATTTTCAAGTGCAACGGTTGTGTTGCTCATTTCTTTTTTACAATTTTCAATAATTTCCATGGTTATTCTATAATAGAATATGATCCTTTCCCGTCAATTATATCTAAAATATTAGATGATTTTAATATTGAAAAAATAATTATTGGTATTTTTCTATCTTTAGCCAAACTTATAGCGGTAGTATCCATAACTTTTATATCTTTATTAAGGTAGTCAGAATAAGAAATCTTAGAAATCTTTTTTGCGTCGCTAAAGTTTATTGGGTCTTTATCATAGATACCATCAACTTTTGTTCCTTTGAAAATAATATCAGATTTCATTTCTGATGCACGTAATACAGCGGCAGTGTCTGTTGAGAAAAAAGGATTACCAGTTCCAGATGCAAAAATCACAACTCTGTTTTTATCAAGATGTCTTACTGCTCTATTTTTAATATATGGTTCTGCTACTCTATTAATACTAATTGCAGTCATAACCCTAGAGGGAACGCCTATTTTTTCAAGGTTAGACTGTAGGGCAAGTGAATTTATAACAGTACCTAACATACCCATATAATCTGAGGTTACTCGATCAACAACACCATTTGAGAAAGATGAACCACGAATAAAATTACCACCACCTAATACAATAGAAATTTTAATATTTTTTTTGACTAAAACTTTTATATTTTCGGAAAGAACATTTAGTATATCAAAATCAAAACCTTGCTCATTTGAACCAGCTAAAGACTCACCAGAGATCTTTAGCATAATGTTCTTATACATGGCTATATAATGTATAAATCCATTGAACTTATCTTCAGTTTAATTTTATTATTCTTGGATATTTCAATAATATAATCATTTACAGTTTTTTTTGGATCAGTAATCAAACCCTGACCTAGGAGTGTATTTTCTTTAACAAATTTAGATAATTTTCCTTTAAGAATTTGATCTCTTTTGTCTTCTGGAGTGTTTTCCATCTGTTTAAGTATAATATCTTTTTCATCATTTAATATTTTTTGATTTATTGAGTTTTCATCAATACCCATCGGCCTCATTGCAGATACCTGCATAGGAATAACTTTTAGTTCTTCAATAATATTTGAGGTGGTTTCTAAGTTATCTGTTTGAATTTCAACTACAGCTCCGATTTTTGAACAATTTGAATTGTATTTGTTATGAAGATAAGAGACAAAAATTGAGTTATTAGAATTATATTTCTTATAGGAAATAATTTGAATATTTTCTCCAATTTTAGATATTAAATCAGTTAGAACAGATTTAATATCCTTGCCATCAATTAGAAGTGAACTTAAATCATCAAAACCACCAGCATTTTTTATGTTTTGATTTTCATTTATATGTTTAGTTAAACTTTCAGCAAAAATCAAAAAATCATAGTTTTTAGCAACAAAATCTGTTTCGCAATTTATTTTACAAACAGCAAAAGAATTTAAATTATCCTGATTAAAGAAAGAAATTACACCCTCATTAGTAGCTCTATCTTGTTTTTTTTGAGCTTTTAAAATTCCCTTTTCTCTTAACCACTTAACTGCTGCATCAAGATCGTTATTGTTTTCTGAAAGGGCCTTTTTACAATCAACAATACCACTACCTGTCGATTCACGTAATTGTTTTATTAATTCCATACTACTCATTTATGCTTCCTTCTTCTTTTTCTTTTAGATTATCAGTGGATGCAGAGATAGATAAAACTTTTTTAAAATTATCTAAGATAAATTGGACTGATTTAACACCATCATCGTTAGCAGGAATTGGGTAGTCAATTAAATCTGGGTCACAATTGGTATCTACAATACCTATTATTGGAATATTCAATTTTTTAGCTTCTAAAACAGCTATGTGCTCTCTATTTGTATCAATTATAAATAAGACATCAGGGGTTGTTTTCATTTGAACAATACCTCCTAATGTTTTTTCAAGGCGTGTCTTCTTCTTTTCAATATCAGAGAGTTCTTTTTTTGTAAAAACTGTTTCTTCAGATGAAAGGATATTTTCATATGAATTAAGAGTATTAATTGAGTTTTTTACAGTATTCCAGTTAGTAATCATACCCCCAAGCCATCTAAAATTAACATAAAAATTTCCAGTTTCTTTAGCTATATCTTGTACTAATTCACTATGTTGTTTTTTTGTTGATACAAATAAAAACTTTTTTTTGTTTTTTGCAGACTCAAGAGCAAATTTAAGAGCTTTTTCAATTAATGGTAAAGATTTTCTTAAATCTAAAATGTGAGTACCATTTTTTTCACCATAAATAAATTTCTCCATTTTAGGATTCCAACGTTTTTTGTTATGGCCAAAATGAGAGCCGTTTTTTAGTAGTTCTTCTAAAGATATTTCAATATCCATATTAACCTCCGGTTATACTTCAGCTAATAAGTAGGAAACCAAAATGGCACCGGGTAGTTTATTAGCCTGTTTTTTTGTATTTTTTATAGGATTCTAAATCAAAGGCAAGTATTAATTAAGAGAAAGTGAAAATACTTTGTCAGATTTAATGAGTTTTACATTTCCGATTTCATTTTGATTATCAAAGTTAATTAAATCGTCATATGAAAAATAACTAATTTGACTCAAAATATCATCCTCTTTTAAAACAATCAAATTATCAACATTTACATTGAAAAAATCATTTTTGATTTGGGTTTTAATTTTACATTTGATGTAATTTGCATGGAGAGATTTTGCATCTATTGAATCATTAAATACTCTTAATTCAAAAAAACCACTTTCATTAAATACATTTAGAAAAATATATCTTTTACCATTTTTGGTTGTTTTATATTGAACTTTGATGACGTAAAAAAAGAAACTATCTTCAAATTCAATTTTATTATCAATTACTTCTTTAAATGAAGATTTATTAACTTTATTCAAAATTGAAATTTGTTTTTGTTGTGAGTATAAAAAACCAAAACTCTCAAATTCAGCATTAATATAATTAATCTTATCATATCTTTTATTTAGAAAATAAGAATTATCATTTGTTTCTTTAAACAATAAAGAGTTTTCTTTTTTTTGTATTATGTACTCAACATTAGCAAATAATTTGGACTGATCCTTATCAATTGATTTAAATGCATTTGCCAAAATAAGTTTTTCAATTTGTCTTTTATTTAAAACTGATCTGGAAAGTCTATTGTTAAAATCAGAAATACTTTTATATATTCCATTTTTTTTTCTTTCATCTAACAATTCTTTCATTGATTCCTCCCCTACCCCTTTAAGGGCAGAGAGCCCATAAAATATTTCACCATTATTAACTGAAAATTTAAAATCTGAATAATTAATATCAGGAGGACTAACTAAAATATTTTGGGAAGATAATTCGTTGAGAATAATAAAAATTTTATCAGTATTATTTATGGAGTTATTTAGAAGTTCACAATAAAATTCTAGAGGATAATGGGCTTTTAAATATGCTGTATAATAAGTGATAAAGGCATATGCAGCAGCATGACTTTTATTAAAGCCATATTCAGCAAATTTTTCTATTAGAGAGAATAATTTTTCAGCATCTGATTGTTTAATTTTTTTATTCAAAGCGCCTTTAACAAAACCTTCTTTTTGCGCTAAAAGTTCTGATTTAATTTTCTTACCTATGGCTCTTCTCAACAAATCTGCCTGACCAAGAGAATAGCCCGATATAACTTGTGCAATCTTCATAATCTGCTCTTGATAAACAATGATACCAAATGTTTCTTTTAATATTGGCTCTAACAAGGGATGATCATACTCAATAACCTCAAGCCCCTTTTTTCTTTTAATAAAACTGTCAATAAATTGCATTGGACCAGGTCTATTCAAAGCTAAAACAGCTATAATTTCTTCTAAATTAGTTGGTTTTAGTTTTACCAAAGTATCTACCATCGATGCACTTTCAACCTGAAACACACCACAAGTTAATCCTTTGCTTAAAATTTCAAAAGTTTTTAAATCGTTAAATGGAATTTCATTTAATTCAATATCAATTTGATGATTTATTTTTATTAACTTTAATGTTTCATCAATAATTGTTAAATTTGCTAATCCTAAAAAATCAAATTTTAATAATCCAGCTTTTTCACAATCCTTCATATTGAATTGTGTGGCCATTATTTCTGAACCTTGATCTTTAAATAATGGTATGTTGCCATAAAGTTTTTCAGAAGAAATAATGATACCGGCAGCATGCGTAGATACATTTCTTAGAGCGCCCTCCATAGATTCAGCTTTATCCATCATCTCGGAATTAGCTAACTCTCCCAATTGTTCACTATGATTATTCTTTAATTCACTAATTGATAGAGGATGAACAGGATTATATGGAATTTTATTAACTAAGCGCTCTACTTCAGAATATGGTATACCTTCCACTCTTCCAATATCTTTCAAAATACCTCTAGAAATCATCGTTCCAAAAGTAATAATTTGTGCAACATTTTGATATCCATATTTTTTTTGAACATATTCAATTACTTCATCTCTACGAGATTTACAAAAATCAATATCAAAATCTGGCATAGATACCCTATCTGGATTTAAAAATCTTTCAAAAAGTAAACCGTATTGAATGGGATCTACATCAGTTATTAACAATGACCATGCAACAATAGAGCCTGCACCCGATCCTCTCCCTGGACCTACAGGAATAGACTGAGTTTTCGCCCATCTTATGAAGTCAGAAACAATCAGAAAATAACCAGAAAATTTCATATTAATAATAACGTTTAATTCATATTCCAATCGATCTCGATAAATCTTTGATTTAATATTAAATTCCTCAATAGCAACATTCTTGAAAATTTTTTTAAGTCTTAAATCTAAACCGCTTCTTGATTGTTGAATTAATTCCTTATCCTCATTGGAGTTAGGATCAGATGAAAAATTTGGTAAAGAAATTGGTTTTTCTTCTAAGAAAAATTGAATTTTATTTACAATTAATTTTGAGTTTTCAATGAGATCTGAATAAGTTTTATTACTAAATAATTCTTTATCATTAAGTGAATATTTATTTTTAATTTTAAAGGAAGAATTTTGTAAATATTCACCATTTTTTAAACAATGTAGTATTTGCATAGACTTAAAATCATGAAGGTTTTTATAAAAACTAAATGATGATAAAAATGAGCTAATTTTTAATTCTTTCGATATTTCGTTTAATAATGAATTATCAAGATTTAAATCATATTCGAAAAATATATCATTTATAAAAATAGATTTTAGTTGTTGTATTTCAAGATTTGCATTTTTTAAATTTTTTTTATTAATAGAAAGTTCATAAAAGTAACTATAAAGCCCTCCTAATATTAAAATATTTCCATTTGAAAATTCAGCAATATTAGAAATACTAAGATTAAAATTACTTTCAGTATTAATTTTAGTAGAGAGAATGTTTAAATTTTTATAACCATCTTTGTTTTTAGCAATGAGTGTTAACCTGCACTGATGTCCCAATGATGTTATATAATCTACATCAATTCCAATAATAGGTTGAATTCCTTTTTTTTGAAGTTTTGTTGAAAACTCCAATACGCCTGAAAGTAACTTATAATCAGTAAGTGCTATAGCAATAAGATTTTTGTCATTAGCAAAATCAACAATATCTTGTATTTTAATATTAGACTCACAAATAGAATAATTTGAATAATTTCTTAGTGGTATCAGCATACAATTAAATTTTTATCATTTATTGTATAAGCTTTGTCAAAAGATTTTTTAAAACTAAGATCATGACTAGCTATTATTGTAGATAAATTAAATTTTTTTGAAGAATTAATTATCAAATCAATCACTAATTGTGCGTTTTCTTTATCTAAATAACTAGTAGGTTCATCTGCAATTAATAGCTTAGGTTTATTTACTAATGCTCGAGCAACACAAACACGTTGTTTTTGGCCATTAGATAACTGATTTGGGAACTTATATTTAAGTTCATTAATATTAAAATAATCAAAAATTTCATTAATATTTTTTAAGTTAGAGCTTTTAAGTTTAATATTATCAATGATATTTAACTCTGATATCAGATAATGGTCTTGAAATATTACACCAATATCATTTTTTAATAATTCAAAGTGGTTAATAATTTTTTTACCATCAAAATGGATATGACCATGATCTGGGTTATCCATTCCAGAAATAATATTTAAAAGTGTTGACTTGCCACAACCAGAGGGTCCAAATAAAAAGGTATTAGTGTTTATTGGGATTTCTAAATTAATTGATTTTAATACCTCAAAAGTACCAATTTTTGAATAATAAGATTTAGATATATTAGTTAATCGTATAATGCTCATCTTAGAATTAAATTGGGTTTAATTTTAAAAATTCTTAAAATAGGTATATAGGAAGAAATCAAAGTAGCTAATAAAGAAATAGAAATTATAAAAGTAATATCTGCAGTTTTTATACTATAAGGCATAGTAGATAAATATCTGATTTCATTATTCCATAAATCAAAATTTAAAAGTCCTGATAAAATTTTCTCAACTGAATCGATATTGGTTGAAAGGATAATACCCAGTGTTGTTCCAAGAATGATTGAAAATATAGAAATTATAAAAGAATTTAGAAAAAATAATAAAGCAATATCTAATTGTTTAATTCCTAGAACTTTAAGTAAAATGATATCTTTAAATTTTTCTTTAATAAAAAATATTTGATTAGATATAATGGTAAAAGATGAAATGATAACAATAAAAAAAAGAATAATAAACATTACATTTTTTTCTGTAGTTAACGCTTGTGCCAATGACTTATTTTGATCGACCCATGTTTCATAATAGTAGTCTTCTAAATCGTCAAAATTAAATTCTTGGTTGTCTAAATAAACATCTATGATGGGTTTGGAATTAATATTGTTAAAAATATTAATATCTGAATAAATGAAATATTTATCAAAATCATATATCCCTGTATTGAATATACCTTT
>CAYRCI010000004.1:14923-42737 GCA_964422765.1 uncultured Alphaproteobacteria bacterium
CTGAATAAATGAAATATTTATCAAAATCATATATCCCTGTATTGAATATACCTTTAACAATTAACTCATATGAATTTAAAACTGGTCCTAATATGGTCATTGAGGAGCCAGGAATATTAATTGAAAAAACTTCACCAGCTTTAACGTTTAATGTTTTTGCCAGTTCTACACCAATATAAACCCAATTTTCTTCAATATCCTTGAGTTCAAATAATCTTTGATTAATCTTAGGTATTAGATAAATATCATTTTGTGAAATTGATTTCATTAACAAGCCTTCTATTGAATTGCTATTCGATGTAATCACCTGTTTTTGATAATTTTTTACAAATGAAATATTTGGGTATTTGTTAGTGAATTCTTCTAATTTAGAGTCATCCATATCATAGATTGTTAAGTCTCCATTAATACCGCTTAAGGAGTCAATTAATTCCTCTCTAAAGCCATTCATAACTGACATTACTGTAATAAGAATTGATATGCCTAGTACCAGCGCTGTAGATGATAAAATGGTAGAAATTGAAAATGCTTTATCTTTTTTAAAATTAAAAATATAGGAAAAAGATAGTTTAAGGAGTGTACTGTTCAAAATTATAATTTTCTAATTCACTTTCGTTGATAAAAAGTTTTTCACCCGTTGATCTATTAACGAGTTCAAATTTATTATTTTCATCATAATTTTTTCCAATAATGATATTCCACGGGGTACCTATTAATTCTGCATCTTTGATTTTTCTCCCTAAACTCATATCCCTATCATCTAAACTTACATCTTTATATTTTAGATTAAGATATTGATAAATTTTATCAGCAATCATCTGATTTTTTGAATTTGGTGGAATGATAATATTTATTTTAAATGGAGCTATATTAAAAGGCCATTTAATACCATTTTCATCATGGAATGCTTCAATTATTGCAGCAGTAAGTCTTGAAACTCCAATTCCATAAGAGCCCATATGTGGTTCTACTCTTTTACCTTCTTGATTTAAGACATAGCACTCCAAAGGTTTAGAGTATTTAGTACCAAAATTAAAAATATGACCAACTTCTATCCCTCGGCCAATGACAGCATCTGTTTTATTCTTATCAATCATTTCATCAGAAGCAGAATATAAGGAAGTTATTTCTTCATAGCTTTTATTTATTAAATCATTTGAAACTAATGCTGGATCATAAGCTAATTCACTTTCGCCTGTTTTAGCTAAGATTTGAAATTCATGAGATAGGTCACCTCCGATTGCTCCTGTGGCTGCTTTTACTGGTATTGGCTGAAGTCCTAAATCTAGAAATGATTGAAGATAACATCTAAAGAATACCTTGTAAGTTTCAAAGGCACTTTCATGATCTAAATCGAAGCTATAAGCATCTTTCATCAAAAACTCTCTCCCCCTCATAACACCAAATCTTGGTCTTATTTCATCACGAAATTTCCATTGAATATGATATAGGTATTTGGGCAATCCCTTATATGAACTAACATAGTCACTAAACAAATCTGTGATAACTTCCTCATTGGTTGGTCCATAAAGAAGTTCATTATCATGTCTGTCAATAATTCGAAGCATTTCTTTTCCATAGTCCGAATATCGGCCACTTTTTTTCCAAAGTTCAGATGATTGGATAGTAGACATTAAAATTTCGTTACAGCCTATTTTATCTTGATTATATCGAATAATATTTTCAATATTCTTTAAAACTTTAAAACCTAATGGCAACCAAGTATAGATACCAGCTGTATGTTGTCTAATCATTGAAGATCTTAACATTAGCTGATGTGAAATAATTTTTGCCTCTTTTGGAGACTCTTTTAAGGTATTGAATAAAAAGTTACTTAATTTCATTGAAAATAATTAAACAAATTTTGCTCATATTTTAAAAGTATTAATGAACCAATCATAGCTAAGATAAATGAAATTAAAAATTTTATTTTTAAATATGATTTTTTAGGCATACCATCCTCAAAATTAGACCTTTTGAGCGGTAAAATAATCATAAAAACAATCCACCAAATTATAAATAAAAAGAATAAAAACCTCATTATCTTGAAATATGAACTAAAAATTCCGGTCTTAGAGAGAAATGCCTGCTAAAGACTTTCTTAGCAATATCTTCTATTAGTTCAGATAAGTTTTGATCACTGATTTGATCTTTTATAAAAATTATTTTATTTAAAAAATTTTCAATAATTTCTTTTGAAATGAAATCTTTATCATATTGGAAAGGAAAGCCCTTATCTAATATTTCCATAAACCGAATATCAAAGTTGTCCTCAATACCGATATTGATACTTATTATACCATTGTATAAAATTTTTCCGCGTTCATTTAAAAAATTTACGTCTTCCACAATAGATCTTTCTATTATAGGCAGTTTTTGAACTACTATTTGATCAATAACCTTATGATTTTTTGTCTGAAAATCTAATTCACAAATATCCCCACTTAAAAGCAAAATTGATTTAGAGATATTAACAGTTTTTGCTAATTCAATGTGTTTTTTAAGATGCATGTATTCACCATGCATGGGTATGAGTGATTGAGGTTGTAAGTATGTATAAAGTTCTTTCATTTCAATTCTGCTTGGGTGACCAGAAACATGAACAAACTCATCATCATCTGAAATAATATTCAAACCTAAAAAACTAAAAGAATTTTTTAAATAAGAAATGGACTTTTCGTTACCAGGAATTTCCTTTGATGAAAAAATTATATTATCTTTATTCGATAATTTTACTTGATTATGAGAATTATTGGCAATCTTCCATAGGGCAGAATTTTTTTCACCCTGACTACCCGTGCAAATCAAAACTACCTTATCTCTATTAAATTCATTAAATAATTTTTCATTTAATATTTCAAAATTATCAATTAATTTTTCTTCTATAGCTGTTGTAATGGCTCTTTTAATACTTCTTCCTACAACAAAGATTTTTTTATCATTTTTTAATGCACTAGAAATAATAGTTTTTAGTCTTGCTATATTTGAAGAAAAACAAGTAACGATAATTCTTCCCTTTAAGTCTTTGAATAATTTGTCAAATGAAGGAGTTAATTCTGACTCAGAACCGGAGGTTTTTTCTATGCCTGCATTGGTAGAATCGCCAATTAGAATATCAACACCATTATTTTTTAAAATATCATAATTTGTTAAATCAAATGGCGATCCAGTTAAAGGATTTTTATCTATTTTCCAGTCTCCGGTATGAAATAAATTACCATCATTTGTTTTAAAAAATATACCGCAAGGATCAGGAATAGAATGAGTTGTGGGAATAAACTGAAAAGAAAAATTTTTAAAAGTTATTTCTTGATAGTTTTTAATTAGAAAGAATTTTTTTTCAAAATTTGGAATTTTTTTAAATTTATGCTTGATATATGCAAATGTAAATTGATTACAATAAATTGGAAAATCGATTTTATCGAAGTAGTATTCTAGTCCTCCTACATGATCTTCATGAGCATGAGTTAAAATTAGCCCTTTCGGTTTAATTTTGGAGTTAAGAAATAAATAAGGATCAGGAATAGTTATATCTACGCCAGGTAGACTATCGTCGGCAAAAGAAATTCCAGCATCTACTAAAATTTGCTCCCCTTTAAACGAGTAAAGATAATTATTACCTCCAATTTCACCTATACCGCCAATTGGTAAAAAATAATTACCTAATTTGTTGTTTAATATTTCTAATTGTTTCATTTTTTTATAATTGGGAGTAATAAAGTATGCCCAAGAGAGTTAAATCATCTCTAAAAATAAAATGCTTATTGTTATGTAGCACATTGTTTGCATAGCCACCAGTAAAAACTACTTTAAATTTTTTATTAAAGAACTTATTTAATTTACTAATATATGACTCAATCATTAATTTATAACCAGTATTATATCCAGCCAATAATGCTTCTTCTGTGTTGGTTCCAATTAAATTATAATGTTTTTTAAAATTTATATTTTTAATTCCTGATGCCAAAGATATCAAATTGGAATAGGATGTTTTTAAGCCAGGTAAAATTACCCCACCTGAGTATTTTTTATTAATTACGACGTCTAAAGTAGTTGCTGTTCCTAAATCAATAATCAAATAGTTTTGATATTTCTTATAAATATTATTAACACCTAAAACATTAATAATTCTATCTGAGCCTACCTGATCTAAATCTACTTTCTTTTCAACAAGAAAACCTAACTTTTGCTTATTAATATAATAAACTTTTGATTTTAACTTAATAAAATATTTATTAATGAACTTGTTGACTTCAGGAACTACTGAGCAAATATAAATATCTTTACAATTTATTAGGTCTTTTTTCAAAAATTTTATGAGAGGATTTAAATCTTTTTTATGATAATTTAAAAAAGTAATTTTACTTAATTTGTTATTTAAAAATAAACTCTTCTTAATAGAAGTATTGCCAATATCAATAGCTACATTCATATTAATTCACCAAAATAAATATTATGAAGTTCGTGATTTGCTTTTATTTGAAGAGATAAATCACTATTAAGTGATAAAATTTTGATATTTTTTAAATTTAAAAACTTAGGATGATTTAAATTAAAATTTTTCATTAAATGCTTATTCAAATATTGAACTATATTAGCTTTAGAGTAGTTATTTCTAAATGAATTTTTCATAAAAGATAATAGGTGATTGGATATAGAAAAAATTGATATTTTTTTACTGATTATTTTGGATAAATTTATTGAAGTTTTAATGGGTGATTTATTAATATTTAAACCTACTCCAATTTGAATTATAGAAAATTTTCCAATAATTTTCGAATTGGCAATTACACCCAATATCTTTTGATTGTTAAAGTATAAATCATTCGGCCATTTATATTGTAAATTGATTGAATAGTTTTCTTTGATAAATTTATGAACTAGATAACATGTATAAAAACTATTTAAAAGAATATCTTTTTGTTTAATAGCTCTATTGATAGTCAAATAAATATTACCCTTGGGGCTATACCAAACCTTTCCTCCTCTTCCATAGCCTGTATTTTGAATGAAGGATTGAACAACAAAATCATGATGAGATAAAATTTTTTTTGTTGTTTTATAATCAAAAAAATCTTTTTGAGTTGATGAAATTTTAGGAAAAATTACTTTGATCAATTCTGACTGAATAGACTATCTACTAAATTGATTAAAGGATCAGGATAAAAGAAAAACAGCGTCAAAACTAAAGCAGAAATTATAATAATAACCTGAGTAATTTTATTCGTATCAGTTAATAGCTCTATTTCAGGGTTATTGAAGAACATATTTTTAATAATCGTTAAATAATAAAATGCAGCAATGACAGAGCTCAACACCGCAATAGCGGACAATACATAGAGCCCCTCATTAATAGATGCTGAAAGTATGAAAAACTTACCAAAGAAACCAGCAAAGGGAGGAATGCCAGCTAAGGAAAATAAAAAAACTAGCATAGCGATTGATTTTGATCGTGATATAGATTTAAGTCCATTTAATTGAGAAATTTCTGTTAATTCTCCATCTATATTTCTCAAATTTAAAATCACTGAAAAAATACCAAAAGTTGTAATTATATAAATAATTAAGTAAAAGAAAAAAGCACCCTCAGACATATATTGATAACTCATAATCGCAAGTAAAATAAAGCCAATATGATTAATAGAACTAAATGCGAGAAGACGTTTGATAACTTTCTGCGTTATAGCTCCGTAAACACCTACCAACAGTGAAAGTATACAGACAATCTGGAATATATAATTCAGGGATTGAATATCAACAATATTGAACTCATGATAAATTCTAAATAAAAATATCAAAGACGCCAACTTTGGAAGCGTTGCAAAAAAAAGCACAGATACTGTTGGAGATCCCTGATAGACATCCGGTGTCCAAATATGAAATGGGGCTGCTGAAACCTTAAAAAATAGTGAAATTAAAATAAGAGCTAAACCTATTTCGCCCATAAATCCGAAAGAACTTATATCTTGGAAATTGAAATTACCCATTTCAAAGTAGATCATAGAAATTCCGAATAGTAAAAACCCTGAAGATAAAGCACCTAATGAAAAATATTTAATTCCAGCTTCATTTGAACTTAGATTTTTTGTGCTAAATGCTGCCATTAGATATAAAGACAAAGATTGTAATTCTAGTCCAATAAAGGCCGTTAAGAAATTTGTAGAGGTTATAAGTATAAAAGACCCAAGCGTAGCGAATAATATAAATAAAATATATTCATAACGATAAATATTATCATTTTTTAGAGGTCTTTTTGATAACAAGATAAATACTGCAGAACCCAAAGATAAAATAATCTTTGTCAAAACAATTAATTTAGAGGTATTGCCAGTAAGGCCATATCTTTCATAAAAACTAAAACCAGTATTTATTAAAAAGAATGAAATAAATAAGAAACCAATTGTATTTAGACTAATTGATAAATCTTTATTAAAAACACCAAAACCAATTGTTAAAAGAATTAAAATAAGAATAAAGATTTCTGGTAAATATAAATTAAAACTGAACATTATAATATTCCTTGCAAGATACTTTCATTAATCATATTGAATAATATTTTAGGATAGACGCCTAAGAGTATTGTTAAAAATGCAAGACAGATAAAATAAAATAGTTCAATTCCTGTAAGGTCATGTAATTTTTTTATATTTGATTTGATCTCACCAAAGTTAACATTTTTGTATAATAAGAGCATATAAGCTGCACCTAACACTACACCCATTGCTGTGAAGATAGTGAGATATACATTTACGGAAATAGTAGACATTATTACTAAAAATTCGCCCACAAACCCACTAGTACCCGGTAATCCAACTGAAGCAAGCATGAAGACCATAAAGAAAAATGAGTATTTTGGCATGATATTCGTCACACCGCTGTAATCAGCAATCATTCTGGTATGATGGCGTTCATAGACAACACCAACGATAAGAAATAGCGCGGCAGATACCACACCGTGGCTAATCATTTGGAAATATGCACCATTCATACCGTCTGAGGTCAGTGTAAATATTCCGATAGTCACAAAACCCATATGAGCAACAGATGAGTAAGCTATCATTTTTTTCATATCATCCTGCCTGAGGGCAACAATTGAGGTATAAACAATAGCTATACAGCTTAATGTAAATATGAACGGTTGATAGTAAATCGAAGCATATTCAAAGAAAGGTACTGACAACCTCATGAAACCGTAGGCGCCTAATTTTAATAAAACTCCTGCCAAAATAACCGATCCACTAGTTGGAGCTTGCACGTGCGCATCTGGTAACCAAGTGTGAAATGGAAACATGGGGACCTTGACTGCAAAAGAAGCAAAAAAACAAATAAATAATATTAATTGAATATTCTCTTGAAAATTAAAGCCTGCTATTTGTTGAATATTTCCGGTTTTAGTAACCAAGATAATATAGATAATAGCTAATAACATCAGAACAGAACCAGCTAAAGTGTATAAAAAGAATTTAAAAGTAGCATAAATCCTATTTTCTCCACCCCATATGCCTATGATTAAGAACATAGGAATTAAAACAGCTTCAAAGAAGACATAAAAAATTACCAGATCAATGCTGATAAAAACGCCAATAATAAAACTCTCTAATAATAAAAAATATATTACAAATTCCTTAACTCTTGTTTGAATTGAATTCCAGGAACAAAGTAAGCAAATAGGGATTAAGAAGGTTGTGAGCAATATTAGTGGGATAGAAACACCATCTACGCCTACAAAATAATTAATATCAAACTGATCAAACCACGTATGAAATTCTAAGAATTGATAACCGTTTTGAGATTTATTATAAAATATAGGCAAAAGTAAACTTAGTAAAAACTCTCCAACTGAAATCCATAAACCAGATAATAGAATTGTTTTATTTTTTAATTGTTCGCTACTTGTTAGAGATAAAGTAAGCGCCCCAATGATAGGTGTTAAAACCAATAAAGATAAGATTGGAAAATTAAAATTCATTTATGCTATCGAGGTATAAAAAATTATTGTTATAAATAATGTAAAACCCATAATAATTATAAAGGTGTAATCAAAAATAAAACCAGATTGAATTCTTTTAATTTTCTTGGATATTTTATCTACAATCGCAGCTCCACCATTTGGGATAAAACGATCAACTAAACCTTGGTCAATATTTTTCCATAAAAACTTACCAAGATTATAGGTCGGCTTGACAAAAATTTTGTCGTAAAGTTCATCAAAATACCATTTGTTTAGAACGAATAGATAGATTGATCTAAACTGATTTTTTAATTGCAATAGCTTTACTTCTTGAAACCCATAGTAGTAAACTGCAATTAAAACACCTAGGCCAACTAATGACTTTGATAATATTGTAAACATAGAGGAATAATGGTGTTCAGATGAGCCTATGAAAATAACACCCCTCCAAAAATCATTTAAGTTATTGCCCGCAATTATATCTTTTAAGAAGTAACCAGCAAAAATAGCTCCAATGGAGAGTATGAATAAGGGAGTTAACATAAAAAATCCAGACTCATGAATTTTCTCATACTTATACTCGCCCCTATAGTTTCCATGAAACACTTTGAAAATTAACCTAAAAGAGTAAAAAGCTGTCATAGCCGAAACTACTGCCAAGATAACATAAACTAATGCTCCATTTTGATTAAGATTAAAGGAAGAACTAAGAATAAGGTCTTTTGAAAAATAACCCGAAGAATATGGGAAGCCGATGATTGCTAATGTTCCAATCCACATCATAATTGCAGTAAATTTCATTTTAGTAAATAGGTTACCCATTTTATCCATATCTTGCTCATCATGGACGCCATGAATGACAGAACCAGAAGAAAGAAACAATAATGCTTTAAAATAACCATGTGTAATTAAATGGAAGATAGCAACATTAAATGCGCCAAGACCACAAGCAACAAACATAAAACCCAATTGGCTACAGGTTGAATAAGCGATTACTTTTTTGATATCTTTTTGAAAAAAACCAACTGAAGCAGCAAAAAAAGCTGTCATCAAACCGATAGTTAAAACAAAGGTCATCACAAAATCAGACATGACCATTAACTCGCTAAATCGCACAGTCAGGAAAACCCCTGCGGTTACCATGGTAGCTGCGTGAATTAATGCTGATACAGGAGTTGGTCCTTCCATAGCATCTGGCAACCAAGTATGAAAACCAAATTGAGCTGACTTTCCCATTGCACCTATAAATAAGAAGAAACAAGCAAAAACCAACGCATTAATTTGTTGGCCTAAAAAAGTAATTTGAATTTGGTACAATTTATCTTTTTGAGCAATAACGTCATTTATAGATAAGGTATCAAGACATATATAAAGTGTTGCTATGCCAATTAAAAAGCCAAAATCGGCAACTCTGTTCACTAAAAAAGCCTTCATGGCAGCAAGATTTGCCGATTTTTTATGATGCCAAAAACCAATTAAAAGATAAGAAGCAAGCCCCACGCCCTCCCATCCAAAGAATAATTGAATTAAGTTATCACTTACAACTAGCGCCACCATACAAAAGGTGAAAAGACTCAAATAAGTCATAAAACGAGTTTTAGAATTATCATGAGACATATACTCTATAGAGTAGATATGAACTAAAGCAGAAACAGTTAGGACAAGTGTTAGCATTAACAAGGTAAGAGAATTAATAGAAACTCCCCAATTAAAAAACTTTCCTGAAATTAATAACCAATCTAAAACAGGAACAATAAATTCAATATCGCTACCTTGAACAAATTGTATAAATAAATACCAGCTTAATAGTGAAGCAGCTAAAATAAGACCCGATGATAAATATTGAGCAGCCTTATCGCCAATCAATTTGCCAGCTGGGTATGTCAACACAGTTGATATTAATGGAATAAAAAAAAGTAATTGATATTTTATCATTAGTCTTTTAGTCGATTGATTTGAGTCACATCAATTTCCCCTTTATTTCTAAAATAAATTACCAAAATTGCTAAGCCTATGGCTGCTTCTGCAGCTGCAATTGTAAGAATAAATATTGAAAAAATTTGTCCGTTAATATCATTTAAAAAAACAGAAGCAGAGACAAAGTTAATATTAGCAGCTAGTAGAATAATTTCGATGCACATAAGTATTAAAATCATATTTCGACGATTTAAAAATAAACCAAAACAACCAATCATAAAAATTATCAAAGATAGAATAAAAAAGTGATTATACGACAAACTAGTCATCAATGCCCTCTCCAGATTTTACTTTAACTAGTCTCACTCGATCCTTTGCGGTAGTCATATTTTGTTTTTCGATATTTTGACGTTTAATAGTAGGTTTATAGACATGTGTTAAGACAATAGCTCCAATCATTGCAAGCAATAAAACTATTCCACTAAGCTGAAATTCTAAAAAATAATCAGTATAGAGAACATTACCAATTTGCTCAGTATTGTTTTCATATTTTGTAATTAAATTTAAACTTGGATTATTAGACTTAAAAATGGATAGATAGATAATTTCAGCCAATATAATGCCAGCAAATAATACAGCTAAAGGCGTATATCTTTTAATATTTAGGGCTAAAGAATTGATTTGAATATCAAGCATCATTACAACAAATAAAAATAAAATCGCAACAGCTCCAATATAGACAATAGCTAAAATGATACCTACAAATTCGGCACCAATTAAAATAAACAAGAAAGTTGAGTTTAGAAATGCAAGAACAAGAAATAACACAGAGTTAACAGGATTTTTAGAGAACAATACGGAAAGACATGTCATTACCAAAAATGCAGCAAAAATATAAAAAGTTGCTAATAAAAACATTATCTAAATTTGCTGTCCCTTTTAATATTTTCACTGATTTGCTTTTCCCAAATATCTCCATTTCTTAATAGTTTTTCTTTGTCATAGAGCAACTCTTCTCTGGTCTCCGTTGCATATTCAAAGTTTGGACCTTCAACAATGGCGTCTACAGGACATGCTTCCTGACATAAACCGCAATAAATACATTTAGTCATATCAATGTCATATCTTGTGGTTCTTCTACTCCCATCGGGTTTAGGTTCTGCTTCAATCGTAATAGCCTGAGCGGGGCAAACTGCTTCACATAATTTACATGCAATACATCTTTCTTCACCGTTCGAATATCTTCTTAATGCATGTTCACCCCTGAATCTGGGGCTTAAGGGTCCTTTTTGGTTTGGGTAGTTTAAAGTTACTTTAGGTTTAAAAAAATATCGTAAAGTTAATAACATTCCTTTAAGAAGTTCAAAAAGCGTAAAAGTTTTTATATATCTAATAAGTGTTGTCATTTTTTTTAACTCGGTAACATATCAAAATAAAATAAAAATCCTGAGGTCAGTACGACCCAAATTAAAGTTAAGGGTAAAAATATTTTCCAACCTAATCTCATTAATTGGTCATAACGATAGCGAGGAAACGTCGCTCTCACCCACAGAAAAACAAATAAAATCAAAAATACTTTTGCTGCAAACCAAATTATGCCCGGTATTGCGTTTAAAGGAAATATATCCAAAGGAGGATACCATCCACCTAAAAATAAAATAACAGTAAGTGAACTCATTAAAATCATATTGGCGTATTCTGCTAAAAAAAATAAACCAAATGAAATTGAAGAATATTCAGTGAAAAAACCAGCAACTAAAGTTGCTTCATCTTCAGGAAGATCAAAAGGCAATCTGTTTGTTTCTGCTAAAGCAGAAATTATAAAAACTACGAACATTGGTAAAAGTGGGATAGCAAACCAAAGATTTTTTTGACTTTCCACGATATCAATTAAATTTAATGAACCTACACAAATTAATACAGTAATAATTACAAAGCCAATTGAGACCTCATAAGAAATCATCTGCGCAGCAGAACGCAATGCTCCTAAGAAAGGATATTTTGAGTTACTAGCCCAGCCAGCGATAATCACCCCATAAACACCAAAAGATGAAACAGCGAATAAGTATAAAATACCAATATTAATATTAGAAATAACGTAAGTAGAACTTACAGGTATTACGGCCCAAGCAATTAAACTCAGCAAAAGCGTAAGCATGGGAGCAAAAATAAATAAAAATTTATTGGAACTCGAGGGAAGTAAGTTTTCCTTTGTAATTAACTTAATAACATCCGCAAAACTCTGAAGAATACCAAAAGGACCTACTACATTAGGACCTTTTCTCAATTGAACGGCTCCTAGAACTTTTCTCTCCAAATAAACAAGCAAAGCAACAGACACCAAAATAGGCACTACAAAGCTAAAAATTTTCAAAACACCTATAATAATTTCAAGTAATACTGGGTCCATTAAGCAGATTTCTCCAAGAGGGGTTTAGATAAAATTTCACTAACGCATTTGGACATAGTAATTGAATTTTTAGATACAACATCAGACATGTAGAAATTATTTATTGGATAGTTAAAAATACAACTTTCAAAAGAAATATTAGATGAAGATATAGATGAATTGGGGTTACCTTCTAAAATAGAATTTAAACTTGGTAAGTTTGAAAAATCTGAGAACATTTCAGATCGTAATTCATCAAAAGACTCTGGTACAAACTTATACCTAAGTAAATTTGACAATTGTTTTAAAATTGACCATTCTTCTTTAGCTTGGCCAATCGTGTTATGACACTTTTTTGCTTCCTGTAATCTACCCTCAATATTTACAAAAAAACCATTTTTTTCAGTATATAAAGGAGTAGGCAAGACAATATCAGATGCCATAGCTCCATCATCTCCATGATGACCGAAATAAACTTTAAAGGAGTTATCAAACGCACTATCAGCTATGCTCTCAGAGGAGAATGAAAGGATGGTGTCGTATTTACCATCGCTTACATCTTTCTTTAATTTATTAAAAGGCTGACATGTTTGGTTGGTAGTATTTGCAAGTAATAATTGGCCTACTCTTGATGCATAAGGAGTTAAAAAATTTAATCCATTTCTTTTTTTATTAATAATTTTTTGATCATGTGCAAATTTTATTATTGAGTCTAAAGTTTGTGTTTTTGAAATTGAGGTGAGTAATGCTGCACCCACAATTAGTATAGGATTAGACGCTTTAGAAATCTTGCTAACCAATTTATGATCGTTTAACAAATTCAAATCATTTCCTAAATAGTTAACTTTATAATTAAGTGAAATATCATCACCAATATTAATTATTTCAGCATTATTGTTATAAGCCTTTAAAATTTTTTGATTAATGATTGGAGCTTCTACTTTTGGGTTCGTTCCACATAGTATGATCAAATCAGCATTTTCTAACTCTATAAGTGGTGTGTTAAACCTAAAACTAGATATATCTAAATTTGCAGCTTGGTTATCTATTCGGCATTCAATATTATTTTCGCCAAAATTACTCATAAATTTTTTCACAGCGAAACCTGTTTCTAAATCAACATGTTCACCAATCATTGCTAAAGGATTTGCTTTTTTTAACTTTGTTTTTAATAAATCAAGCGCCTCATCCCAACTAACTGCTTCAAGTTTGTTATTTTTTCTAACATAGGGTGAATCTATTCTTTGTTGGTAATATCCATCATAATTAAATCTAACTTTATCTGTAATCCACTCTTCATTAATATCTTCGTTAGCTCTAGGTGTTACTCTTAGAATTTCTTGTGCACGGCTATCTATTCTTATGTTTGAACCAACTGAATCAAAAATATCAATTGAGTCTGTTCTTTTTAACTCCCACGGTCTTGCTTTGAACTGGTAAGGCTTACTAGTCAAAGCCCCTACTGGGCAAAGGTCAATAACATTACCAGATAATTCAGATGTAATGGATTGCTCTAAATAAGTGGTAATTTCAGCATTTTCACCACGACCCAACATTCCAATTTCAGGGACACCCGCAACTTCAGTTATAAATCGAACACACCTTGTACAATGAATACAACGGGTCATAATTGTATTGACTAAAGGACCCATATTTTTGTTATCTACAGCTCTTTTGTTTTCTTTATATCTAGATTTATCAAATCCATAATACATAGCTTGATCTTGTAAATCACATTCACCACCTTGATCACAGATTGGACAATCTAATGGGTGATTAATTAATAAAAACTCCATCACACCTTTACGGCCAGCTTTTACTTTTTCTGAATTAGTAATAATAGACATGCCGTCCATCAAGGGCATTGTACATGAAGAAACAAGCTTAGGCGCTTTTTCTATTTCTACTAAACACATTCTACAATTTCCAGCTATAGATAGTTTGTCGTGATAACAAAATCTAGGGATCTCTTCCCCTGCAATTTCACAAGCTTGCATAACTGTTAGATTTCTATCTACCTGTAATTCCTGATTATTAATTTTAATGGTAATCAAATTATCACTCATGAAGCTTTTCTTTTCTTGTTCGATTTTTTTATTAAATCGTCTTTAAAATTTTTAATTAATCCTTGTATTGGCCATGCCGCAGCATCACCTAATGCGCAAATAGTGTGGCCTTCAACTTGTTTGGTAACATTTTCAAGCAATTCGATTTGCTCTGCTGTAATATCTCCTTTGACTACCTTTTGCATCATTCTAAACATCCATCCTGTGCCTTCTCGACAAGGAGTACATTGACCACAACTTTCATGTTTATAAAAATGAGCAAACCGCTCAATAACTTCAGCTATATTAAATTCGTTATTTACTACAATTACACCGGCTGTTCCTAAACCAGATCCGTTATTTCTTAAATCATCAAAATTCATTAAAACAGTTTCACAAATATTTTTAGGAAGCAGTGGAGTACTTGAACCGCCCGGAATGATTGCTTTTAAATTATCCCAACCACCTTGAACGCCCCCCGCATGCTTTTCGATGAGCTCTTTTAAAGGAATGCCCATTGCCTCTTCTACAGTGCAAGGTTTATTCACGTTGCCGGAGATACAGAAAATCTTTGTGCCGGTATTATTCTCAGTTCCAATTGATTTAAACCATTCAGAACCTCTTCTCAGTATTGTAGGAACAACAGCAATCGACTCGACATTATTAATTGTTGTTGGCATGCCGTATAGACCACAACCAGCTGGGAAAGGAGGTTTTAATCTAGGTTGACCTTTTTTTCCTTCTAAACTCTCTAAAAGTGCCGTTTCTTCACCGCAAATATAAGCACCAGCACCTCGATGAACATATAAATCAAAATCAAATCCACTACCGCATGCGTTCTTTCCAATTAAATTTTTATCGTAAGCCTCTAGTATGGCCTTCTCTAATTGCATGTATTCAAAATGATACTCACCCCTAATATAGATGTAGCACTTAGAAGCTTGAATTGCATAGGATGCAATCAAACATCCCTCAATAAGCATATGGGGATCATTTCTAATTATTTCTCTGTCCTTACAAGTACCTGGTTCTGACTCATCTGCATTAACAACTAAGTAATGTTGCTTACCTGTATCTTTTGGCATAAAGGACCATTTTAAACCAGTAGAAAAACCAGCCCCTCCCCTTCCTCTTAATTGACTGGATTTAACTAATTCTATTATTTCATTTTGACTTTTAGATAATAGCTCTTTGGTATTTGACCAAGTGCCTCTTTTTAAAGTTCCCTCTAAAAACGCGTCATCAAAACCATGAAGATTCTGGAAGATTTTATCTTTATTGCTAAGCATTCTCGGAACTCTTTCTTCCTTTTTGTGACCCTATTTTATTAGGCGTACCATTTTTAATATTTTGAATAATTTCTTTAGTGGAGTTTTCATCAAGATCTTCAAAAAAATCGTTATTGATTTGAATCATAGGGCCATTAGAGCATGCACCTAAACATTCAACCTCCACAACAGTGAATAAATTATCTTTACTGGTTTCATTGATATGGCATTTTGTTTCTTCACAAATTGTTTTAGTAATTTTATCAGAACCTCTTAACCAACAAGGTGATGTTCGACAAATTTGAACTAAGTTTTTTCCCACGGGCCTGGAATTATACATAGAATAAAAAGATGCCACTTCAGTCACTCTTATTTTTGGCATACCAAGCGTCTCAGCAATAGTTTCAATACACTCAATACTAATCCAATTTTCATTTTGTTCTTGGGCCAAATACAACAAAGGCATCACTGCACTCTGAATTCTTTCTTTTGGATATTTAGAAACAATTTTTTTTACTTCACGCTGATTGTCTTTTGACCATTCAAACTTAGATCCAGAACTTTGAAAAGTATTAGATAAACCTGGATGATTCCCACTCATCGATCAATTTCTCCAAAAACAATATCAAGACTTCCAAGAATAGAAGGAACATCCGCTAGTTGATGGCCCTGTGATAGAAAATGTAATGCTTGTAAATGCGGGAAACCTGGTGCACGAAGTTTACATCTATAAGGCTTAGAACTGCCGTCCGCTACCAGTACAACGCCGAATTCACCTTTAGGTGCTTCTACTGCTTTGTATGTAATACCTTCAGGTACTCTATATCCTTCAGTGAACAGTTTAAAATGATGGATAATTGCTTCCATTGAATGTTTCATTTCAGATCTTTTAGGTGGTGTAATTTTATTATCCTCTATCATTACAGGACCAGAGGGCATTTTATCAATACATTGAAGGATTATTTTAACTGACTCTCTCATCTCTTCCATGCGAACTAAATATCGATCATAGGTATCACCCGTTTTTCCTACTGGAATATCAAAATCTACTTGATCATAGACATCATAAGGTTGAGATTTTCTTAAATCCCATGCAACACCACTTGCACGTAAAACTGGACCGCTACAGCCAAGTCGAATTGCATCCTCTCTGGAAAGGATACCAATATCAACAGAGCGTTGTTTAAAAATTCTATTTTCGGTTAAAAGCTCCTCAAGGGTATCGATGAATTTTGGAAAATCAGTAAAATAAATTTTCATTTTTTCTAAAAGACCATCAGGGAGGTCTTGATGAACACCGCCCGGTCTAAAATAAGCAGCATGAAATCTTGCACCAGATACAGCTTCATGAAACTCAAGCATTTTTTCTCTTTCCTCAAATGCCCATAACATTGGTGTTGCTGCACCAATGTCCATTGCAAATGCAGGAATATTTAAAAGATGGTTTAGAATACGAGTTAGTTCTGCAAACATAACTCTGATGTATTGTGCTCTTTTAGGAGCTTGAATATTTAATAAATCTTCAACCGCAATCGCAAAGGCATGCTCTTGGCACATTGGAGAGACGTAGTCCAATCGATCAAAATATGGAATTGCCTGGGTATAAGTTTTTTGTTCAATTAGTTTTTCAGTACCACGATGAAGCAAACCAATATGCGGTTCAGCTTTGTTTACAACTTCACCGTCCAGTTGTACTAACAATCTTAATACACCATGCGCTGCAGGGTGTTGAGGACCAAAGTTTAGTGTGACTGGTTTAAAATTTTCTGACATGTAATTATTTTTTTAATTCTTCCTGAATGGTTTCTTTCATTCCTTCCCAAGGGCTTTCATTATCAAAATCACGAAACTCTTGTTTTAAGCTAACCGGCTCATAAACAACTTTTTTTAAATTTTCGTCGTAACGCACTTCTTCATACCCCGTTAAAGGAAAATCT
The DNA here is from genome assembly GCA_964422765.1 of uncultured Alphaproteobacteria bacterium. Taxonomy (GTDB): domain Bacteria; phylum Pseudomonadota; class Alphaproteobacteria; order HIMB59; family HIMB59; genus HIMB59. Next base: position 32,431 of record CAYRCI010000004.1, read on the forward strand.
TTTCTAAGAGGGTATCCTTGAAAGTTATAGTCATTCATGATGCGTTGAAGATTTGGATGGTTTTTAAAATTAATACCAAATAAATCATAACATTCTCTTTCATACCAATCAGCTGAATTGAATATATGAGTAATTGAATCAACGTTTAGATCATCTTCAGGTAAATTGGTAAATACAAAGAGTCTTTTATTAAATTTAAGGCTTAAAAATGTATAAATTATAGTGAAACGCTCTCCAGAATAACCCGATTTAGATAGAATATTATCAGTGGCCGTGATATCGATTAATTGTTCATACAAAAGTTCTTCATCTTCTTTAACTTTTTGAATAACTTCTAATACATTGTTTTTATCAATTAAAATGCTATCAGCGCCCGATCTTACAGGGAAATGATAATTACCAACAGAGTATTTATTTAATAAATCTGGGGACACTAATATTTACCTATAAATTTTCTTTTTCTTTTTAATTTTGTCTTGTAATTGCATGATGCCGTAAAGCAAGGCTTCAGCAGTAGGCGGACATCCTGGAACATAAATATCTACAGGAACTATGCGATCGCACCCTCTAACAACTGAATAAGAATAATGATAATAACCTCCACCGTTAGCGCACGAGCCCATAGAAATAACCCATCGAGGTTCAGGCATTTGATCATAAACTTTACGTAAAGCGGATGCCATTTTATTAGTAAGTGTGCCTGCAACAATCATCACGTCTGACTGACGTGGTGAACCCCTAGGAATAACTCCTAATCGATCTAAATCATAACGACTCATGTATGAGTGCATCATCTCCACTCCGCAACATGCCAAGCCAAAAGTCATAGGCCATAAAGAACCGGATCTTGCCCAATTAATTAAATTTTCAAAAGATGCAGTGACAAAACCTTTTTTTTCAAAAACCTCATCAATATTCAATGAAGTATTGTGTTCGATATTTACTCCCAATCTAATGCTCCATTCTTCCATTCATAAATAAATCCGACTGTTAAGATAAATAAAAAAAACATCATTGAGTAAAATCCAAAAGCACCAATATTCTTTAAACTAACAGCCCAAGGAAATAAAAAAGCAATCTCTAAATCGAAGATTATAAATAAGATTGAAACTAAATAAAATCTCACATCAAACTTTGATCGAGCGTCATCAAAAGCTTCAAACCCACATTCATAAGCAGATAATTTTTCTGAATCAGGAGAGCTAGGAGATAAGATTTTAGAGAGTAGATACATAGCAATAGCCATACCCGCTCCAATAAGGATAAAAATCAAAATTAAGATATAATCAACATTGAACATAAAAAACTAAATCTAATTAATAAATTGGATTAATTTAACTATAAAAGTGACGCAACAGTATTGAATAATTAACTATACTGGCGGGAGCGACGGGACTCGAACCCGCGACCTCCTGCGTGACAGGCAGGCGTTCTAACCAACTGAACTACACCCCCGATTAATATCGAATGGTGGGCGATGACGGACTCGAACCGCCGACCCTCTCGGTGTAAACGAGATGCTCTACCAACTGAGCTAATCGCCCTATCTAATGTAAATTAGACTGTGGACTTTATTAGTTCTTTTAGCTGTTTTCCAGCAAGAAATTTTGGTTTTTTTGATGCAGGGATATCAATAGTTTCTCCTGTACGAGGATTTCTACCTGTCTTTGCTTTAGTGTTTGCAACTTTAAAGGTTCCAAAACCAGCAATCTTGACGTCACCGCCTGCTTTTAATTGAGATGTGATAATATCGAATAAACTTTCTACAGCCTTTGTTGCATCTGACTTACCAACACCATTTTTGCTACTATATTCAGCAATGAGTTCATTTTTGTTCATTACGAACCTCCTTAGTGATTCTATTAATTAATTGTAGTAAGAAAAAGGTAGGAAAATCAATAACAATATATTAGTTAACAAAAGTTTTTTCTTGATTTTGCTGGCTTTTTTTATTCATGGATTCTGAAACAATGTGTCTCCAATCAAGCTTTTTGTTGATTTTGCTAATTTTTCCATCCAAAGCAATATCCAGAACTTCTCTAGCAAACTCAACCTTTTTGATAATTAATTTATTTTGAATGTCTTTTTGAATTTCAATAAGGTCTTTTTCATTTTCTTTTGGAATGATAACAGTCTTAACACCGTATCTAATAGCAGCTAATAGTTTTTCTTTGAGACCGCCAATGGGCAGTACCCTGCCTTTTAAAGTAATCTCTCCTGTCATTGCCACATCCCTTTTGATCTTGATTTCGGTAAGAGATGAAATTAATGAAGTAAAAATAGTGATACCAGCACTTGGACCATCTTTTGGAATAGCACCTTCGGGTACGTGTAAGTGAATATCTACTTTATCAAAAACTTTAGGGTTAACTCCAAATTCAACAGAATTTGATTTTATATATCCTAGCGCTGCGGTAATAGACTCTTTCATAACTTCACCTAATTTGCCAGTCGCGTGTATCATGCCTTTGCCAGAGGAAAGGTTAACTTCGATATTGAGTATATCTCCTCCAACTTGAGTCCAAGCAAGTCCGTTCGTAATACCAACAAGGTTTTTCTTTTCTAGGGCACTATCTTTATACTTTTCAGGGCCTAAAAACTTTTGGATATTTTTATCATCAAAGACAAAGGGTTTCTTTGATTTTGATTTGGTCTTTTCAAGCTGAAATACTAATTTTCTAAATAACTTATCAAAAACCTTTTCAAGACCCCTAACCCCAGACTCTCTGGTATAATGACGAACAACTTTTGTAATTGCATTTTTATCTAACTTAAACTCATTAGGTTTTAAAACATTTTTATCCATTTTTCTCGGAACTAAATATTTTTTTGCAATTTCAACTTTTTCTTTTTCTGTATAGCCTGAAACTTCAATAACTTCTAACCTATCAAGTAGAGGGGAGGGAATATTGTAGGTATTACCTGTACAAATAAACATTACATTTGATAAATCATAATCAACTTCTAGATAATGATCATTAAATTGGTTATTTTGCTCAGGATCAAGCACTTCTAATAAGGCTGATGAAGGATCACCTCTCCAGTCATTACCTAGTTTATCAATTTCATCCAATAAAATAATAGGATTGGAGGTTTTAGTTTTCTTCATTGCCTGGATAAACCTACCTGGCATTGAACCTATGTAAGTCCTTCTATGACCTCTGATTTCTGCTTCGTCTCTTATACCTCCTAGGGAAATCTTAGCAAATTCTCTGCCGGTAGCTCTGGCAATAGATTTACCAAGTGAGGTTTTACCGACGCCTGGAGGGCCAATAAAACATAAAATAGTTCCTGTTGATTTTTGCGAGCGTTTTTTTACAGCTAAAAACTCTAAAATTCTTTCTTTAACTTTTTCTAAGCCATAATGGTCTTGATTTAATATTTTTTCAGCACCGGAGATGTCATTAATTTCTTTGGAGAATGTCTCCCAGGGAATATCTAGTATCCACTCTAGATAATTTCTAATAACAGATGCCTCTGCGGACATCGGACTCATAGTTTTTAATTTTTTAAATTCATTAAGAGCTTTATCTTTAGCTTCCTTGGAGAGCTTTACTTCATTAATCTTCTTTTCTATTTCCGTATATTCATTTGAACCGTCTTCCCCATCTCCTAATTCTTTTTGAATTGCTTTCATTTGTTCATTTAAATAATACTCACGTTGCGTTTTTTCCATTTGACGTTTAACGCGATTCTTAATCTTTTTTTCCAAAGCAGAGAAATTTAATTCTTTAGAGAAAAAGTTTAATAAGTTTTGAATTTTTTTATTAATATCAACTATTTCGAGATTTTTTTGTTTATCCTCAATACTGACATTTAAATTATAATATACGTTATCAATAAACTGATATGGGTCTTCGATATTTAAAAGACCCTCAAGAATATCATTATTATTTCCAATACTTTGAATATAATTTTGAAATTCATTTTTAAGAACACGTAACGAGGCCTTTAGTTCGACGGTATTTTTTTTATTAATAGTAATTGGTTCAATTTTTGCAGTTAAGAAGTTATTATTAGCTTTTACAGCAGATTTAATTTTAACTATTTCAAGACCTTCCGTAAGCACTTTATAGGTATTATCTGGGAGTTTTAAAAACTGAATAATTTTTGATTTAACTCCATAGCTATAAACATCTGTGATCTGTGGATCATCGGTAGTGGGTTCTTTTTGAGTAAATAGATAGATAATCTTGTCATTGCTATTCATCGCAAAGTTAATTGCATCAATAGATTTAGCTCTTCCGACGAACAAAGGTGAGGTAATTGAAGGATAAACGACGAGGTCTCTTAGAGGTAAGATAGGTCCAATGATTTGATTTTCCATACTATAAAGATAGTGAGGAAATTTTAATTTTCACCTACTTTTTTTTTTATTTTTTCTTTTTCTTTATAGACAATTATAGGTGTATTTGATAGCACGGCGTCTTTATTAAGAACTACTTTATCAACCGAGTCCTTATCTGGAATATCGTACATACAATCCAAAAGCAACTTTTCCATAATGGATCTAAGACCTCTAGCGCCAATTTTTTTTTGCACAGCTAACTGAGCTATCTGTTCTCTACCGTCTTCGGTAATTTCAAATTCCACTCCTTCGAAAGAAAAAAGAGCTTTATATTGTTTAGAAATTGCATTTTTTGGCTTTGTTAATATTTCCTTTAAATCCTCAAGAGACAATTCATCTAAGCCTGCACTTACAGGTAGTCTTCCTACTAATTCTGGAATTAAACCAAATTTGATTAAATCATCATTTTCAAGTTGTGAGGTCATGGCCTCATTTTGATTAATGGATTTATTAAAACCGATAGATTTCTTATTAATTCTATTTTTAATAATTTTATCAATTCCCTCAAAAGCTCCACCACAAATAAATAAAATGTTCTTTGTATCAACTTGTAAGAATTCTTGCTGGGGGTGTTTGCGACCACCTTGAGGTGGGACGCTAGCAGTTGTTCCTTCAATTATTTTTAAAAGTGCTTGTTGCACACCTTCTCCCGATACATCTCGAGTAATAGAAGGGTTTTCACTTTTACGACCAATCTTATCTATTTCATCAATGTAGACGATGCCTTTTTGAGCAAGTGGGACATCATAGTCACACTGCTGAAGAAGTCTTAATATAATATTTTCTACATCCTCTCCCACGTATCCCGCTTCAGTTAAAGTCGTGGCATCGGCAATCGTGAAGGGTACATTTAAATATTTTGCTAGTGTTTGTGCTAAAAGAGTTTTACCACACCCTGTAGGACCAATTAATAAAATATTAGATTTAGATATCTCTATATCTTTGCTAGGATTTTGAACTCTTTTATAATGATTATATACGGATACTGATAAGATTTTTTTAGCATGATTTTGGCCAATAATATGGTCGTCTAAATAATCAAATATCTCACTAGGCTTTGGAATTGAGAAATTTTTCTTGGTATCAATTTTATCATCTTCTACAAGAATATCTTTACATAAAACAACACACTCATTGCATATATATACATTTGGTCCAGCAATTAACTTTTTTACCTCTTCTTGGCTTTTGCCACAAAAAGAACATGAAATTTTTTTATCGGTTGAGCTTGCGGATGTTATTTTATCATCAGCCATTATTCTTTATCTTCTCTCTCGGAGATCACTTTATCAATTAAGCCAAATTTTAATGCTTCTTCAGGATCAAAAAATCTATCGCGTTCCATCGCTTTTTCAATTTCTCCAATACTAATGTTAGTATGTTTTTGATAAATTTCATTAAGTCTTTTTCTTGTTTTGAGAATTTCTTCAGCATGTATTTTTATATCCGTTGCTTGACCTGAAAAGCCACCGGATGGTTGATGAATCATTATCTTGGAATTAGGGAGAGCGTAGCGATGTCCTTTTTTACCTGATGTTAATATTAAAGAACCTGCCGAAGAAGCTTGTCCAATACACACTGTATGCACTGGGCATTTTATATATTGAATAGTATCATACATGGCTAAACCAGCAGTAACCAACCCCCCTGGAGAATTAATATAGAGATTGACTGGCTCTTTGGGGTTTTCCGATTCAAGAAAAAGAAGTTGTGCGCAAACTAAAGAAGCCACTTGATCATCGATTGGTCCTGTTAAAAAAATTATTCTTTCTCGAAGGAGTCGAGAAAATATATCAAAGGATCTCTCTCCTTTGCCAGATTGTTCAATGACTATGGGTACTAGATTCATGACTATGGTCGTGGGATCCTTTTTTCATTAATTCCTCTAAACTTAGCTTAGTTTCTTTAATTTTAAAAGTTTTCATCGACTCATCAGCAATTTTATTTCTTAAAAGTGTGCCATAAGCAGTCTCTGCAGTTCTTTGATCAATTTTTTCTCCATAGTATTTTTTGACATATTCTTGGAGCTCGGTTTGATCAACTTCGACTTTTAAATATTTAATTAATTCAGAAAAGATAACATCTTTTTGGATATTATCCGATGTAAGTTTTTTTAAGTTCTCTACTCTCTCTTTGTGTTCTTCTTTGATTGTAGTGATATCGATTTGATATTTTCGTTTTAATTCTAAATTTACTACTTCATCATGAATATTTATTTTGACCTGATCGGACAATACTTTTAATAAATCTTCAATAAAAAGTTCTTTCTGCATATAAGTTGCATCATCATTTAACTTTCCTGATATCTTATCGTTTAGGTCTTTAATCGATTCGAGCTTAAGAATTTTTATTAATTCTTCATCATCCTTAGGAAAAACTTTTTTATGAATATTTTTAACTTTACAGTCTATTGTAATTCCTTTGGTTTTAACGCTAAAATCAGATTTATTTTTAACTTTTGTCAGTGCCTTCTTTAAATCATTGAAGGACTCCTCTTCTGTTTTAGTATTAAGATCTATTCTAACTTCTTTTTGGGAAAATATTTTTTTTTGCTCTTCATCAAAATTTATAATTTCAAAATCAATTACAGATTCCGCATTTGACTCTTCAATAGACTCTAGCGAATAGTATTCTTTCCTTACTTTATCTCTAAAATCATTAATGTCTTTTTCAGTTACATCGGTTTGAATTTTTTCAATTTCACTTTTTTTTAAATCTTCAATATTGACAATAGGTTTGTGAAAAAAAGATAATGAAAAATTGTATGAATCATTTGGATCTTTAAAGTTAATTTCTGGTTGAATAAGAGATTCAATCTTCTCTTGTTCAAGAATTGAGGTTACATTTTTAGAAATTTCATCATTCAGGACTTCGTTTTCAACCTGCATCCCTACTTTGGATTTGATAATATTTATTGGAACCTTACCTTTACGAAAACCAGCTATTTCAAAAGTAGATTGTTTCTCAGTAATTTTATGATCAACTAATTCTTGTATAGACTTTGGATCAAGTGAAACTTCAAATGATGATTTGTAGTCTTTTTTTTCAATATTTTTATAATTCATACTTCCCTAAATCTTTATTGGTGCGCCAGGAGGGACTCGAACCCCCACGGTTGCCCACTGGTTCCTAAGACCAGCGCGTCTACCATTCCGCCACTGGCGCACATGTGGGGCGAGTGAGGGGATTTGAACCCCCGACCTCTGGTACCACAAACCGGCGCTCTAACCAACTGAGCTACACCCGCCACAAAAATTGCATTAATTTATAGTATAGATATTATGCAATTTAAACATTATATTTGGTCATCTTAATATGAAAAAAATTGAAGCAATTATTAAACCTTTTAAGTTAGAAGATGTTAAAGATGCACTAGGAGAAATTGGTCTTAGCGGTTTAACTGTTTCTGAAGTAAAGGGATTTGGTAGGCAAAAAGGCCATACTGAACTCTATCGTGGAGCTGAGTATGTTGTTGATTTTCTACCAAAGGTAAAAATAGAATTAGTAGTAGATGATAACAAATATAAAGAAGCTATCGAAGTCATTATCAAACAAGCCAATACTGGCAAAATTGGTGATGGTAAAATCTTCGTTTATGAAATATCAGAAGCTATTAGAATTAGAACTGGCGAAAAAGGAAAAGACGCCATCTAAATTTAACCATCCCCATATTTTAAAATTAGGAGCAATTAAATAATGGATAAAAAATCATTACAAAAATTAATCGATGAGAAAGGTATTAAGTATATTGATTATCGTTTTACTGATCCTCTAGGTACATGGCACCACTTCTCTCACCATATTAACACATTCGAAATGGATGTTTTTGAAGAAGGAATAGGTTTTGATGGATCTTCAATCAGATGTTTTCAGTCGATTGAAGCAAGTGACATGATCCTTATCCCTGATATCTCCACAGTCTTTGTTGACCCATTTTTCGCAGACCCTACAATTGTAATTATATGTGATATTCATGATCCAATAACAGGTCAAAAATATGATAAAGATCCTCGTTATGTTGCAAAGAAAGCAGAAGCTTATGTAAAATCTTCTGGGATCGGCGATAGCATTTTCTTTGGTGCGGAAGCAGAATTCTTTCTTTTTAATGATGTACGAATTTCAACAGATCCAAGCAATTCCTTTTTCTCCATTGACTCAGGGGAAGCTGTTTGGAACAAAGGTTCAGATGAAAGACCTAATTTAGGTTATCATATTAAAAATAAAGCTGGATATTTTCCCTGCCCTCCTCATGACACGATGCAAGATGTAAGGTCAGAAATGGTTAATCATATGGTTTCAATTGGTTTGAAGGTTGAAGCGCAACATCATGAAGTTGCAACTGCTGGACAACAAGAAATTGATCTTCGATTTGATACATTACTTTCTCATGCTGATGATATTATGAAATACAAGTATGTTGTCAGAAACACTGCAAAAAGTAATGGCTTAACTGCAACATTTATGCCTAAGCCTCTTTCAAACGATAATGGTTCAGGTATGCATTGCCACCAAAGTATTTGGTCCAATGGTAAGCCAATCTTTTATGCAGATAGCGGTTATGCTAACTTAAGTGATGAAGCTAAGTTTTACATTGGTGGTCTTTTAAAGCATGCTCCTTCTTTATTAGCATTCACCAACCCTACTATTAACTCTTTCAAAAGATTGGTTCCAGGATATGAAGCTCCAGTAAAACTAGCCTACTCAAATAGAAACAGAAGTGCTATTTGTCGTATTCCTGCCTACTCTCCTTCGCCTAAAGCAAAAAGAGTAGAGTTCAGATGTCCTGACCCATTAGCAAATCCTTATTTGGCATTTGCAGCTCAGTTAATGGCTGGTCTTGATGGTATCAAAAATAGGATTGATCCAGGTGAGCCAATGGACAAAAATCTTTATGATTTACCTCCTGAAGAGCAATCAAAAGTTAAAGAGGTTCCTTCTTCACTAGAAGAGGCGATTAACAACCTTGAGGCAAATCATGATTACCTTCTTGAAGGCAATGTATTTACTAAAGACTTAATTGAAGCATATATTGCTTATAAAAGAGAAGCAGAAATCGAGCCTAACAAGTTAGTCGTAACTCCAAAAGAGTACGACATGTATTACGACTACTAAGAATTAATTAAGGAACGCAGCTTTTCTAGATAAGGTTTTTGATCTATTAAAGAAAAGCTGCCTCCTAAATCATCATTTAACATCTTATATCTCAAATCCTTCAAATCCTTAAAATAAGGAAACTTTTTCTTATTTATTCTAAAAATATCTTTTGTTATTTCAAATAACTGGAAAAGATCTTTCAAAATTTCATCTGGTTTTTTTAATTCAAGTAGTTTTAGAACATAATCAAAATCTATGAAATGAAATTGATCTATAGTTTCAATTTTTTTAATTTGAAATAAATTATGCAATCTAATTTTTGTTGTTAATAGATAAGTTTTTAAAAAGGAAAGTTTATGAAATGGTTCATCAGTATTTGCATAAAATGCAAAAAAATTATTAAAATTAATTACCTGATCTGAACTTTTATCAAAAGGTTTGTTTCTATTATCCATATGCAAAAAATCTTTATCAATATATTGGTCAACGATATTGTAAAACCTTCTTACAATTTTAATATTATCGATATGGCTATTCTCAGGTTCAAAATACACAAAAAAAAGATCAACATCAGAGGAAGGGATGGAGTTATTAATAGCCAAACTACCAAATAAAATAGGAGTTAAGTCAGAAAATATATTTTTTCTAGATTGAAGATAATCAAGTTTTACAAATTCAAATAAAATCAAAATAAACTTTTTAATAGTTAGATTTCTTTTAATTAAATAGTGAGAATGATCGAATTTTTGTGAAATAAATAAATAATCAAGTAAAAAAACTATTTCATAAAAGTCTTGAATAAGTTTTTTAATATCTAAATCTAAATTATCTGTTTTCTTTCTTAATTTTAAAGTAGGTAAGCCAT
>CAYRCI010000004.1:42837-63923 GCA_964422765.1 uncultured Alphaproteobacteria bacterium
ATATCTAAATCTAAATTATCTGTTTTCTTTCTTAATTTTAAAGTAGGTAAGCCATAATTAAATAGGTAGACTAGAGACTCAATTAGATAATTATTTTTATAAAGTTGATTAGTTAACTTTTCGGATATTTGAAATATTTTAATGATTTCTAATAATATTTTAGGGTTATACTTGTAAAGCGCAGATAGATGAACACCAGATTTATAATAATTGATTAAATAATCAAATTTGATGATCAAATCATCGCGATTTTCAATAGGTTTAAGAGTATTCACTAAATAATGAACTGTATTGAGGAAATCTTTTTTAACAGTATCTGAGCTATTTATTTTACGAGCCCTGTCGAGAAGTTTTTGAATTATCAACTTACTTTTATCATTAAACTCATCTAGCTTTAAATCCTTACTTTCTAATTCTGGGTTAAATAGCATTTCAAAAATCTGAATTGTTTGATCCCTCTTTTTCATCAAATTTTCTGTATAAAATGGGAAAATAGAATTTAAATTAGAATCATTTTTAGGAATAGAATTTTGAAAAGTATTAAGTTTGATATGAAGATAATTTTCAAATTTTCTAAAAAAATAATATGAATTAGTAACAGTTTCTAGCACCTCTGGATTAATTATTGATGGATATTCTTTAAATTTAATTAAAAGCTTGTGAATGTTGGAAATTTGAAATAATTGAATTTTTCCAGACCATAATAGTTGGTTGAAGTGAATAATATTCTCACAAGATCGAATAAAACCATAAGAGTCTTTTATATTATTTTCATTTTTGCTTTTTTTATTTGAAAATAGTTTTTTAATTTCATCAATTGCATAAAAATCAAAAGATCTTCTGTATAAAAAACTTTTGATGGATCCCTTGAAATGCCAATAAAGGGTTCTACTACCGCATATAAAAGATGATCGATGAAAGGCTAATCTCTCCCAATTTCTTCCAACGGACGAATAATAATTAATAGAATCCTCAATATCTGTAACTATAAAAGAATTTCCAAGATCTGGTCTTAAGCGTAAATCTATTTTATGAAAAAATTTATCTGATATGTCAGATATTTCAGAAATAAATTTTTTTATTAATTGGTTAAACTCTCCTATAGAGGTGGAGGATTTTTTACTGTCAAAAAAAATTATTAAATCAATATCTGATGCAAAGTTTAAATCACTAACACCGATCTTACCCAATCCTAATACAAAATAAGAATTTCGATAATTAGAACTACTATGAGCAGAAAGAAAATTATTAAAAAGTTTAATTAGAATTTTTTTACAAAGAATAGACCAAAGTCTTGAACCTTCGATTTGGTTAATTTGGCGTAAATGAATTGCGATAAATATCAAATATATCAGTTCATTTTTAAAAGTTTGTATATTTGAATCAGTTGCTAAAAAATTAAACTTCTGAAAATATTCTAAAATTGACTTAATTGAAATTTGATGAACATCGAAATATTTATTTAAATATTGATACTTTCTAAGGAAGCTTGAGTAGTTATATAACTTTTCTAATTCCAAATACTTCTACTTTCAAAATATTGAGAAATCTCTGCTAAAGTTTGGAGTTGTTCTAGTTCCCTCTTATAAATTTTAGAATGAGGAACATGACTTAATATAGTGAATAAGCTTTTTTTAATTAAATTAATATTAAGATTTTTATGTATTTTAATCTCATCAAAAAAATTTTGAATTGCTGAATTAATATTATTTTTTTTTATTAATCCAATTTTTTCTAAAAATAATAAATCTTTGGTAAATTGTCGGCCAATCATAAAATTTTTAACATCATATTGAAGGAAAAAATCAAAAACTCTTTTTTCATTAATTTCACCATTAGGTATTAGATTCAGCTTAGGATTAAATTTTTTACACTCTAGAAACAAATCATAATTAATCTTCGGTATCGATCTATTTTTCTTAGTATCAAGATTTAAAATTCCATTTCTACAATGTATAAATACAGTCTTGATACCTATTTCATCGAATAAATCTAAATAATCAAAAATATATTGCTTATCCTCCTCTAATCCTAAACCCAATCTACATTTAACAGAAATTTTTTTTTTATATTTTACTAACTCTTCTAAGCATTCTTTGACGAGTTTGAAATTTTGAGTAAGTGCTAATCCTAAATTATTCTCTTGTACTCTTGAACTAGGACATCCTAAATTAAAATTAATATGATTAATTATCTCTATTTCATTTAATATTTTTACAGCTTGTCGAATTTCACTGGGTTCAGAGCCAGCTATTTGAATAGCGCTTTTATTAGAGGGGAGAAAGTGTTGTGAAATTGTTTTTTTTTCATTGTATATTAGGGCTTTATCTACAATCATCTCAGAAATGGTTTCGAATTCATTTGGGAAAAGATTATGGGACAAAGATCGGAAGTAACAATCTGTGTAGCCCATCATTGGTGCCATGAAATATTGCATTTAATTAAATTATTTTTCTTCATTGAAAAATACTGCAATAAAAGTAAAAATCATTAAAAATTCAAGCTTTTGGAAAATATCAAATTAAATCAACTGGTATATGACTCAAATGGGCTAATCCCCACCATTGCTCAAGAACGCTCAACAAAAGAAATATTGATGGTGGCCTACTCCAATAAAGAGTCGATTAAAAAAACTCTAGAGTCAAGAAAAGCTCATTTTTGGAGTCGTAGTCGCAACAAAATATGGATGAAAGGAGAAACTTCATCAAATTATTTAAATGTATTTCAAATTTCTACAGACTGTGATAACGATACTCTAATTTTTGAAGTGGAACTTGATGGTAAAAGCGCTTGTCACACAGGATCAAAAACTTGCTTCTTTAAAATATTAGAACAATGAGCGACATAATTGCATATAAAGATCACAACAATGAATATTTTGATATTCAACTAGAAAACTCTAAACCCATCAAAGCAAAATCTGATGATGCCCTAAATATAATGAGGCATGATCTTGCCCATGTATTAGCTGAGGCAGTAATAAGCATATTTCCTGATGCTAAGCCAACTATTGGCCCGTTTATTAAAAATGGTTTTTATTATGATTTTGATATGGATAATTCTTTGAGTGATGAAGATATTTCAAAAATTGAATCTAAAATGAAAACAATCCTAAAGGAAGGAAGAAGTTTCACAAAAAAAATAGTTTCTAAAGAAGAAGCTTTAAATGTTTTCGCTAACAATAAGTATAAAATAGAACTAATTAATAACTTAGATAATGCTGAAAACATTACTCTTTATGAGCAAAAGAATTTTACCGACCTCTGCAAAGGCCCTCATCATCAAAGCACCCGTGAATATGATGCAAAATTTAAAATTACTAGTGTTTCAGGTGCTTATTGGAGGGGTATTAGCACTAATAAAATGCTTCAAAGAATTTATGCAACAGCTTGGTATACAGAAAAAGATTTAGATGCCTATCTTAAAAATTTAGAAGAGGCTAAAGAGAGAAACCATCGAAGACTTGGTACTGATATGGGTTTATTCTTACTGACCGATTTATCAGCGGGTAATGTTTTTTGGAAAGATAAAGGTCTGACACTTTACCAAAATATTGAAAAATATATACGATCAGAGCAAAAAAAACTTAACTACTATGAAGTTAAAACACCTGAATTGGTGTCCAATGAATTATGGATAAAGTCAGGGCATTGGGACAATTTTAAAGAAAATATGTTTACTTCAGAAACAGATAATAAAATCTTTGCACTCAAACCAATGAATTGTCCATGTCATATTGTGCTATTTAACTCCCAATTGATTACTTACAAAGATTTACCACTTCGTTATTCTGAGTTTGGTAAATGCCACCGTTATGAGCCATCGGGTGCCCTAAATGGTTTATTTAGAGTTAGAGGTTTTACTCAAGATGATGCACACATATTTTGCTCAAATGAACAAATTTATGATGTCTGCAATGAGACCACTCAGCTCATTGAGAGAGTTTATAAAAGGTTTGGATTTGAAAAAATTAAATACAACATTTCTACACGTCCTGAAAAAAGCATAGGTACTCAAGTAAATTGGGACAATGCAGAAAACCAATTAAAGAAAGTTTTAACAGATAATAATAAAGAATTTAATATCTTAGAGGGTGAAGGTGCATTCTATGGACCTAAAATTGAATTTACACTAGAAGACTCTCTTGGTAGAGAGTGGCAGTGTGGAACCATACAAATTGATTTTAATTTACCTGATCGTTTAGGTGCAAAATACAAAGACAAGGAAGATAAAAACCAAATACCAATTATGATTCATCGAGCAGTTATTGGTTCGCTGGAGAGATTTATTGCTATTATTTTAGAGAATACAAATGGATGGTTGCCTTTATTTGTAACTCCGATTCAATTAGCGATTTTACCAGTATCTGAAAAGTTTGTAGATCATTGTCAAAATATAATTAAAGACTTAAGTGATTTAGGAGTAAGGGCAACAGTAGACAGTTCTGATAATAAGTTAGGTTATAAAGTTAGAAACTCCGTTTCTAAAAAAATACCTTTCTCATTGGTTATCGGAGAGAAAGAAATTGAAAACGGAACTTTTTCTCTTCGTGGTCGAAATGGCGATTCGAGCAACTTTGAAAATATTCAATCTATTGCTCAATTTTTTAATAATAATTAGTCGTTCTTTTTTAATAATTATAGATTAGAGTACTGTCGATGAGCGATCACCTTAAGGCAGTACTTCTTGTAGTATTTAGTGGACTAGTCTGGAGTTTTGGGACTTTAGTAGTCAAACATATGGTAGACCCCCAAATCTATCAACTGCCCTATCTACTAGTCAGAGGTATTACCGTTGCTGTTGTCATTAGTGTTTATCTTTTAATGCGAGAAGGAAGTTCCTTTTTTTCAAATGTAATTAGAGTAGATAAAATTTCTATATTGGGCGGTATTTTATTAACGACAGCTTTTGTTGGTTTTATTTACTCGATTAGCAACACTACAGCGGCAGTAACCTTATTCATGTTAGCATTAATGCCTTTTTTAGCTTCTTTGATTGCATTTATATTTATAAAAGAAAAAATCTCACTACAAAATTTTATCAGTATGATTGTTGCACTTTGTGGAACTTTAGTAATGATTTATTCAAGTGTTTTTAACGGATCTGTTTTTGGATTAATTATGGGATTTATATCCAGTTTAGGCTTTGCTGCTTTTTCGGTTACATTGAGAAGTAAAAGTGATCTTAAAAAGTTTTATATACTTGTATTCGGAGGTATTTTTTGTTCATTAATTTCTTTATTAATCATGATTTTTAATCATCAGGAATTTTACATACCTTTAAGAAATGTTTACTTAAGCATTACACACGGGTCTCTGGTGGCAGTAGGTCTAATTTTATTCAGCCTAGGGTCAAAAGAACTTTTATCAGGAGAATTAACAATGCTCTCACTATTAGAGGTTGTTGGTGGAATATTTTGGGCTTGGTTGCCTATACTTGGTGTTAATGAAACGCCTAGTATAAAAACAATAATTGGAGGAGTTATCATATGTATAGCAATTTTGATGAATTCTTATCGTTTTGATAAAAAAAGACTTGAAAAATTGGTTAGATAGTTAGCCCTACTACGCCAATAAAAGTTAATACAATCCCTAAAGACTGAATTTTTGAAATCTTTTCTTTAAGTATAAATTTGGCTAAGAGAACAGTTACCAATCCAAATCCAGATGAAATAACTACAGCTATACTTACTTTATCGAATGCATAAGCTGCTGCGATACAAAAATTACCTGTGCTTTCTAAAATTCCTTGAGAAATTAAGATTGGAATAGATTTTTTCGTAATAAAAATTCTTTCCTTTAGGAAAAACAGCAGAACAGCTAAACTAAAAAGACTAAAAAAACGAGTATAGACTACTGCCTCTAATGCTGAGAAAACATCAGTAGTTTCTTGTAAAAAGATCAAACCCATTGCAAGCATAATACTAGACATGAAAGCAACTTTAATTGACTCATTGATTTTACTTTTTTCCATACCCAAGCTTTCTTTAAAGCTATCTGCACTTATGGATACTAAAATTGCTCCAAGAATAACAATAACAGTTGCAAACCATTGTAATGCTGTAGGTTGGCTACCTAAGGCAAATCTTATCAAGAAAACGAATAAAGGATTTATAGCACAAATAGAGGCAACAATTGAAACTGGCCCCATCAATAACCCCCTGTAAAGAAGTAAAAGACCAAACATTATTAAAACACCTGCGAGGAAACTGTTACTCAGGCCAATGATATTAAAGGATAGATCTCCAATTATAAAAAATGTAACCAGTAAATAAAAAAGACCACCAATTGTTAGCATCCAAAAAAGAGAATTTTTAAACCCAACTTCTTGTGAAGAAAAACGGGATAAAAAGTCTCCTGTCCCAAATGTTAAAGCGGCTAGAAGTCCAAGTATAACAGTCATTCTAAATTATATTTGAGTTAGACGTGAAAACTCTCTCCGCAACCACACTCACTTGTTTGGTTGGGGTTATTAAAGGTAAATCTCTCTCCGAATTCTTCTGAGATATAATCCATCTCTGTTCCGATGACATGCATGATTGCTTTATTATCAATATACAAAGGGAAGTCGTAGGAATTTACTAATTCGCAATCTATGATATTTTCTGCAGTAGCATATTCCATCATATAACTTAATCCTGCGCACCCTTTGGTATTAAGTCCAATTCTTAAACCTAAAGCTTTTTCATTTTGTTTAAGTAGTGACGCTACTCGCTTTTGTGCATTGTTTGATAAAGTAAATAATGGTGTTGACATAAGTTAAAATCCTAGGGCTAATCTTGCATCTTCGCTCATCATATCTTTATTCCATGAGGGTTCAAAGGTAAGTTTAATATTGATTAGACCCACTTCAGGAATTTCATGAACTTTTTTAGCAACATCCAAAGGAAAACTATCGGCAACAGGGCAGTTAACAGTAGTTAGAGTCATGAGGATGTCAATATTGTTTAAATTATCAACTTGAATTTCATAAATTAAACCTAAATCATAAACATTAATATCTAATTCTGGATCCTTAACTTGAACCAACCGTTCAATAACATCATCAATAGAAATTTTATAATTTATATTTTTTAAAGGACTCCCAAAAGAAAATACACCTTCTGCATTTTTATTTGAAGGTAGGAAATCAGCGAGTGTTTTATTATCCATTAACTTAATAAATTAATCGTTTTTTTTAATGAATCTAGGAATTTAGATACATCTTCCATAGTATTGTAAATACCCAAAGATAAACGACATGACCCAGGTATATTTAATTTTTTCATTAAAGGTTGGCAACAATGATGACCTCCTCTGATCATAATTCCATACTGGTCAAGAAAGGTAGCTATGTCATTAAAATTTTTATTTTGGACATTAAAGGAAATTATGGAACTAGCAAAAATTGAATTATCAATTCCATACATTTCAATCCCCTCCATAGTCGACATACTTTCAATTAAAGATTGTCTTAATTTTTTTTCCTCAATGAAAGTTTTTTCAAAGTCAATTTGATTCAAATATTTTAGTGCTGCACCAAAACCAGCTGCCGCCTCTATCGAAGGGGTGCCTGCTTCAAATTTATTAGGTAGCATTGCATATGAAAAATCATTTATAGAAACTTGATTAATCATTCCTCCCCCAACAACAACAGGATTAAGTTTATTAAGAAGTTCTTCTTTTCCATATAAAACTCCAATACCTGATGGTCCGTATAATTTATGGGAAGAAAATGAGTAAAAATCACAATTCAATTCCTTTACATCAACTTTAATATGGGCAATAGCTTGACAACCGTCTACTGCTAATAAAATATTTTTATCCACTGAATCTTTAATTTTTTTTACATTGATTATTTGGCCTGTGACATTGGACATGTGTGTTATAGCAATAATTTTTGTTTTAGAAGTGCAAGATTGAATAATCTCATCTTCATCTATAAGACCATTCGCAGAAGCAGGAATAACTTTAAATTGCAGTTTGTGATTTTTACAAATATTCATCCAGGGTAAAAAATTAGAATGATGTTCTATTTCAGTAGTTATTATTTCATCTCCTTCCTCTAATTGCTGAGCGATCGTGTTCGCAATTAAATTAATGGAGTCAGTGGCCCCTCGAGTAAAAATTACGGAATTAGTGCTGCTTGCCTTGATAAAATCTGCACAAGCACTCCTACTACGTTCATATATATCTGTTGCATTGATGCTTAAAGAATTCATACCGCGGTGAACATTTTCATATGATGATCGATAAAAATCACTTACCGCATTAATAACCATCTCTGGTTTTTGGGCGCTAGCAGCTGAATCTAGATAGACAATTGAATTGCCTCTGATTTTTTGACTTAAAATAGGGAAGTCGGATTTAATAGCCATTCAATAAAGAGTCTATTAAATTTATAGAAAATTCTTTTATTTGGGTATCTTTGATTGTATTTAAAACTTCCATCAAAAATGCTTTTTTAAGAATAATTTTAGCCATTTCATTACTAATGCCGCGAGTATTAAAATAGTATAATTGATCTTGATTTATTTTGGATATAGTTGACCCGTGACTGCATTTAACATCATCAGCATATATTTCCAATTCTGGTTTATTGTTGGCTTTAGAGAGGTTATCTAATAATAACGATCTACTCATTTGGTAACCATCTGTTTTTTGAGCTTTAGCATCAACATATATTTTGCCCTGAAAGTTTGTAATAGCTCCATCATTGACGATAGATTTAAAAATTTCTCTACTAGAGGAAGATGGTTTTAAATGCTGTATAAAGGAATAGTTATCATTCACACCTTTATTATCAAAATTTAAACCCTGTAAAGAAAAATTACATTCCGAGTCTAAAGAAGCATAAAATTCATTTCTTATATGATTATTAAAATTTTGAATTGTTGTAAGACTTAAAGAAGATCCTTTTTCTAATAAAGCTTGGAAATATAAAAAACTTTTTTTATTACAAATATCAAAATGAACTATTTCTAAGTTTGAATCTTGAATTGAATTTATAAAAATAGATTGAGGTATTTCTTGATTTCGATTGGCATTAACAATAATTAATACTTTAGAAGGATTTAAAGTTGCATCAATAACAATATTATTTTGAATTTTAGTTAGGTCTAATAATAGAATACTTTCTTTAAAATTGTCTAATTTAATTTGAATTGATTTTCGACCTACTAGAGAACCAGTTCTAAAAACACTATCAGCGTTATGAAAATTCCAATCTTGTAAATTTTTTAATAAGTCTAATTCTGGATAAGGTTGAGAAGAAATATCAATACAAGTATCTAATAAGGATTTAGGTATTGCAAAAGTAGAGGCTTTAAAGTCTGAATTAATTTTTTTATTTAATTGTGCGTACTTGTAATTTTCAACAAATGGTTTTTTAAATGGATCATTATTTAGGATATTCGTATTCAAATAATCGATTAAAATAGGGTCTATAATATTTTTTATATTAGTGGCTAAATCCATTATTTTTATTGATTAATGGAGAGCTTTTCATAACCTTGTTCCTCTAATTCTAAGGCCAAAGAGTAATCTCCCGATTTTACAATTTTTCCGTCAGCAATAATATGTACAAAGTCTGGTTTGATGTAGTTTAAAAGTCTTTGATAGTGTGTAATTACTAAGAATGAATTATTTTTATTTCTTAAGTTATTAACACCATCGGATACAATTCTTAATGCGTCAATATCCAAACCAGAGTCAGTCTCATCTAAAATAGCCATATCTGGATTCAACATTGACATTTGAAGAATTTCTTGTTTTTTCTTCTCTCCACCAGAATAATTTACGTTAAGATCTCTTTTTAACATCTCAGGTGCAATACTTAATTTTTCTGCAACGACTCGCATAGATTTTGCAAAATCTAAAGAGTCAATTTCTGGCTCCCCTAAATATTTTCTTTTTGAATTTATTGCCGTTCTTAAAAAAAACGATGTTTGAACGCCAGGAATTTCCATGGGATATTGGAAAGCTAAAAAAAGACCTTCATTTGCTCTTTCATCTACTTCTAGCTCTAGAAGGTTTTTATTTTTATAAGAGATGGATCCTTTATCAATTTCATAACCATCTTTACCTGATAGCACATAGGATAAAGTACTTTTTCCAGATCCATTGGGACCCATTAAAGCATGGACTTCACCTTTATTAATTTTTAAATCTAATCCTTTTAAAATTTTTTTTCCTTCAATAGACACATGAAGATTTTTAATTTCTAACATTATCCAACGCTTCCTTCTAAACTTATTGATACTAATTTTTGTGCTTCAACGGCGAATTCCATGGGAAGGTGTTGTAAAACCTCTTTACAGAAACCATTTACTATCAAACCTACAGCATCCTCGCTACTTAATCCTCGCTGCTGACAATAAAACAATTGATCTTCATTAATTTTTGAAGTTGTCGCCTCATGCTCGACGATAGAGTCAGAATTACTGGATTCAATATAAGGAACAGTATGTGCACCGCATTTATTGCCTATTAATAGAGAGTCACATTGAGTAAAATTCCTAGCATTGATTGCTTTAGAATGGATATTTACCAATCCCCTATAAGTATTATTAGCATAACCCGCTGAGATACCTTTAGAAATTATTTTTGAACTCGTATTTTTTCCTATGTGTATCATTTTAGTACCTGTATCTGCCTGTTGTTTATTATTTGTTATTGCAACTGAATAGAATTCACCTTTAGAGTTATCTCCCTGTAAAATACAACTAGGATATTTCCAAGTTATTGCTGAGCCAGTTTCGACTTGTGTCCAAGAAATTTTAGAATTGACTCCTCTACACGCTCCCCTTTTTGTAACAAAATTATAAATACCCCCTTTACCCTCAACATCTCCAGGGTACCAATTTTGAACGGTAGAGTATTTTATCTCTGCATTATCTAATGCAATCAACTCTACATTTGCTGCATGTAGTTGGTTTTCATCTCTCATTGGTGCCGTACAACCCTCTAAATAACTTACATAACTATTTTTATCAGCAATAATTAAAGTCCTCTCAAACTGTCCAGTGTTAATAGCATTAATTCTAAAATATGTAGACAACTCTACGGGACAACGAACATTTTCAGGGATATAAACAAAAGATCCATCAGTAAAGACGGCTGAATTTAAAGCAGAAAAGGAATGATCAGTTACCGGGATAACGCTACCTAAATATTTTTTAATAAGTTCAGGATGTTCTTTAATTGCTTCAGAAATAGAGCAAAAAATTATTCCTAAATCATTTAGTTGTTTTTTATAAGTTGTGGCAACTGAAACTGAATCGAAAACAGCATCAACAGCAACTCCGGATAAAATTTCTTGCTCTTTGAGTGGAATGCCTAATTTTTCATAAGTTTTTAAAATTTCTGGATCGATCTCATCCAGTGATTTTGGTTTATCAGCTAAGCTTTTAGGAGATGAGTAGTAGTAGTAATCTTGAAAATCAATTTTTGGAATATTAAGCTTAGCCCAGTTTGGGTGAGGCAGTTTATGGAAAACTTTAAATGCATTTAATCTCCACTCCAGCATCCAATTTGGCTCATTTTTTTGAGCTGAGATGAATTTAACTATCTCTTCACTTAGGCCTTTTGGAGGTCTAATTTCCTCCACGTCTGTGGAAAATCCGTATTTATATTCATTATTTCCAAGATTATTGACTTGTTCTATTGTTTTTTGAGTAGCTGCCATAAGTCACCGATATATAAGATAAAGTTCTAAGATATACAAGGAAATACGATAAAAAGAGCTAATTAGTTCAATTTTTGACTAATTATTCCGCCGCCCAACACTCGGTCATGGTCATACAATACGCAAGCCTGCCCCCGGGTAATGGCTTCAGCAGGCTCATCAAATTCAAAAAAATATTGCTTTGATTTTTTTATTAATTTGCCTTTTTTGGGCTCAGATAAAGAACGTATTTTAGCCGTACAGTCAAATTCGAGAGTATCTTGATTAAAATCAAAATCTGGCATAATGAAATTTAGATGATCCAATAATAAAGATTTCCCCAATAGCTCCTTCTTGCTACCCACAACAATTTTATTAGTTTCTTTTATTATATCTACTACATAAAGTGGATCTTCATGTGCAATACCAATTCCTCTTCGTTGGCCTATTGTAAAATTTTGAATTCCATCATGGGTTGATAATAACTTACCTTTTGTATCAACAATATCGCCAACTTTTTTTTGTGATTTTAAAAACTTTTTATAGTCACCATCAGGTATAAAGCAAATATCCTGACTATCTTTTTTATTGTAAACAATTAAACCTAAATCTTCTGCAATTTTTCTAGTCTTTTCTTTTGAAATTTCCCCAAGTGGAAATCGTAGGTAATCTAGTTGGTCTTGGGTAGTTGAAAATAAAAAATAACTTTGATCTTTTGACTTATCCTCAGCGCGGTACATGAAAGCATTTGTTGTGCTTCCTTTTCTTCGAATATAATGCCCTGTAGCCATACAATCAGCTTCGAGTTTCTTTGCAAAATTCATTAAATCTCTGAATTTAACAGTTTCATTACATTTTACACAAGGGATGGGGGTTTCTCCATTTTCATAAGCATTAATAAAGTAATCAATTACATCCTGTTTAAATGTTTTTTCATAATTAAATACATAATGGGGTATATCCAATTTTTGCGCCACCCTTCTAGCGTCATATATGTCTAATCCAGAGCAACAAGATCCTTTTTTAGCAGAGTTAGTAGAGGTATATAACTGAAGTGTAATTCCAATTACATTGTAGCCTTCTTGTTTTAGAAGACCGGCAGTAACCGAGCTGTCCACCCCTCCCGACATTGCTACCACTACTGTCGTTTCTGAGGCTTTTTTATTAAATCCTAATGAGTTCATTTATAGCTTGCTTTTATAACCTAAAATAATTTATGATCTCGTCTTTGATCATGCCAGAAGTATTTATACAAGGTGGCGAAGGGAAACTTCAAGCAAAATATGCGCCAAGCGAAGTAGAGAAGCCCAACATCGCAATTGTACTCCACCCAAACCCCAAACATGGAGGCACCATGGATTCTAAGGTTAATTATGCTGCTTTTAAAGTTATGAAAGATGCTGGTTTTTCAACTTTAAGAATTAACTTTCGTGGCGTTGGTAAGAGTGATGGGGCCTTTACTGAGGGCGAAGGCGAATTAAATGATGCCAGTGTTTCCTTAGATTGGTTACAAAAAAAAAATGAAGATTTCAGATCCTGTTGGATTGTAGGTTTCTCTTTTGGTGCTTGGATTGGTTTTCAAACATTAATGAGAAGACCTGAGGTAGATGGTCTTATTCTGATCGCACCTCCCGTTGGAATGTATGATTTTAATTTTCTATCCCCCTGTCCAATTAAAACACTGATCATTAGAGCCGAACAGGATGAAATTGTTAAAAAAGAAAATTTAAAAAATTTCTATGAAACCTTCAAGAAACAAAAAAATGCCGATGTATCAATGGAAACCATTTCTAAATCTAACCATCTTTTTGAGGGTAAGTTAGAACCCTTAATGCAAACGATGTCCAAGTACATCAATAAGCATAAACTTTAGCACTTCTCTCCTAGATAAATCTTTTTTTTTACACCGGTTGTAGTAGAGAACGTGGATTGTTTTTTTAATAAATATCGAATTGCAAGTAATGCCATACCTTGAGATTCTATATAATCTCCATCTAAGTCAAATTCATCAATGGTTTGAACATTTTTAAAATGTTTTCTAAATAAATTTTGCAATGTTAGATTTTTTCTCCCTCCTCCACATAAAATAAATGTAGAACTAGTATCGGGAACTACTCGCTGTATAGATAAAGGAATAATCTCTAAAAGGCTGTTGATAATATTTTCTATACTATCCATTGACTGCAGTTTGTTTAAGTAGTGGTGAAAATAATTTCGATCAAGGGTCTTTGGAAGAGATCTCAAAAAAAATTTATCTTTTAAGACTAGTTCTAGAATTGAGTCGTTTACTTTTCCTTTACTTGAAATAACTCCGTCTTCGTCCATTTCAAAATTATATTTAATTTTTATAAAATCATTTATAAGCGCGTTTCCAAAGGAAGTATCACCAGCTACAATTTCCTTTTTGTTCATAATAGTTATGTTAGTGACCCCTCCAATATTCACAAAAACAGAATTATCCTTATCTAAGGTCTTTTGAATTATTTGATGATACACAGGTATAATTGGAGCGCCAAAGCCACCGTTTAATAGGTCATTTTTTCTAAAATTACAAATAACAGGTATTGTGTTATTTAAATTTAATTTTTTATCAAAAAGCTGAATAGATATTTTAGTTTTTTCATCATGAAATAACGTTTGTCCATGTAACCCTATTACATCCACCTTTTGCTTATGTGAGTTTAAAAATTGTTGAATAGCTTGCGAATACTCCTTTGATAATTGTGAAGTAATTTTGGGATCTAGCATATATCCTTGTTTAATGATTGTGTATAGTTGATTTTTTAGTTCCTTTGAATAGGGTTGAAAATAATTCAAGATTTCCTCTGAATAAGTCTCCCCGTCTGATCGAATTAAACTTAAATCAATCCCGTCTAAAGAAGTTCCTGACATACAACCGAGTGCAATATAATCCATTTGATATCTAAAAAATTATGCTAAATATAATATGTGTTAGATTATATACAGTTATTTAAAGATAGACATCTTTTCAATCAGTGCACAAATGAATCTGACTTAAATAATCTTCTCAACAAAAAAAATATTACATTCTATATAGGTTTTGATGCAACAGCCGATGCACTTCACGCAGGCAGCTTAGTTCAACTGCGTGCGATTAAAACGCTTATCAAGCATGGACATAAGGCAATAGTCTTATTAGGCGGCGGAACTACTAAGATTGGAGATCCCTCTGGCAAGGATAGTGCCAGAAAAATACTCACTTATGAAGAAATTCAAAATAATATTGATAACTTTAAGCGAATATTTGAGCATTATTTTCGAGATCATAAGGAGAGTATCACTTTCATAAACAACGATGAGTGGTTAAGTACCTTAAATTACATAGAGCTTTTAAGAGATGTTGGAAGTCACCTCTCCATCAATAGAATGCTTACCTTTGAGAGCGTTAAGGAGCGATTAAAGAGAGAGCAATCACTATCTTTTCTAGAATTTAATTACATGGTCTTACAAAGTTATGACTTTCTTCATTTAAATAAAAAACATCAATGTGACTTACAAATTGGTGGCTCAGATCAATGGGGAAATATTATTTTAGGTATGGAGATCATCTCCAAGATAAATAAAAAAGATGCCTTTGGTCTAACGACACCTTTACTCACTACCACTTCAGGTAAAAAAATGGGTAAAACTGAACAGGGCGCTGTATGGATTGATCAAAAAAAGTTTAATTCCTTTGATTTTTATCAGTATTGGAGAAATGTTGATGATAAAGATGTTGAAAAACTTCTCCTCATCTTTAGTGACTTGGAGCATTCCGAAATAACAAAAATCATAGAGAGCGATATTAATAGTGCTAAAAAAAGATTGGCATTTCTTGTCACCTCTGATTGTCACTCTGAAAAAGATGCTAAAGAGGCAGAGGAAAAAGCAATTTCTATTTTTGAAAAAAGTTCTTATGAAGATATAGATGAAATTACTATTAAAAAAGACTCAGATAAAAAAATATTAGAGGTTTTGGTGGCCCATCAACTTGCCCCTTCTAAATCAGAAGCTAAAAGATTAATTGAAGGTGGTGCGATTAAAATAAATGATAACCCAATCAGTGATAATAATTTTGAAATAGATATCAGCTGTAACGATAAAGTCCTTCGCGTAGGAAAAAAGAAATTATTTAAAATAAAAATTAATTAAAATTAGATTTAAAAAAAACCAATTAGGTCTAACACCACAACGCCTAATACGATAATTGCTCCAATAATAAAACCATAGGATCCCTTAGGAAAATCCCAGCCTTTAAATTTATCAGGTCTTTTAGAATTATCTTCTTTGAAAAACATAATAATAAAGTTAGGGCCACATTGCTGTGGCCCTAAATAATTAAATTATGATGAATACTTATCCGCTGAGGACGCGTTATGTCCCTTGCGTTTTATTTCATCATAGTGCTTGTTTTCTGCACCGATTTGCATGATTTGCCATACAATCCAAAATGCAATACATAGTAAGCACAATAAAGTCACTGAGCCAGGAAATGGGTATAGTGCCGAAATATCTCCTAAAGACTCATATGATGTATATGGAGTTGTTGCCATTATGCGCTCCTTTCAGCTTTTTGGAATTGAGCATCATCATTATGTTTTGCTTCCATTTCAAGGATATCTAGACCTGCTAGTTCAACCTCTCTTGGAATTCTAAGGAGGCCCATACTATCGAGGATTTTTGATACAATCCAAGCTGGAGCAAAGCCTAAAACAAAGAACATGATAAATGCACCGATTGCTTGACCCCATGGAGTTACAACTGCATCACCGTAAGGCGTTGCAGGCATTCCCCATAGAACAAATCCAGATATCAATAAACCGATAGATCCAGCATAGCCATGAACCGCTACTGCACCGACAGCATCATCAATCTTAAATTTGTTTTCAACCCAATAGTGAAGTTTGTAAACACACCATGCAACAACACCACCGATAATCATCGCTTGATAAGGATGGTAGACATCATTACCACAAGATGCTGCAATAATACCTGCAAGACCTAAAGAGTAAGTCCAGAAAGCATCACCTTTACTGACCATATACCCAACCATTAAGCCACCTGATAGAGACATCAAGAAGTTAATCGTAATACCACTGAGTGTTGTTGGTTGAAGATAGATGTTTGTAGCAGTAAATAAGTCTGCACCTCCGCCGTAATCAGCACCTGCGTTATAAATTGGAACGTTACAAGCAGCATAGAAACCCCAGAAGCCGGTATAAATTAAAAATAGACCTATAGTGATCATCCATGGATTTCTAGGAGAGATGTTATTTGCAGATCCATCGGCATTAAATTTACCAATTCTTGGACCAAGAACCATAATAACTGCAAGAGCAAAACCACCTGCGATACCATGAATAACACCAGAAGCGTATGCATCATGATAACCAAGTAGCATTACCATCCAGCCACCATAGTGCCATCCCCAAGCAGCATCAATAATCCATGTTACAGAACCAATCACTGTTGCAAGAAGTAAGAACGCACCCGTTCTAATTCTTTCAATAGTAGCGCCTGAAACAATCGAAGCAGCAGTCCATGAGAATAGTAGGAATGCAGCCCAGAATACACCCATAATATGATCAGACATATTAGGAGCCATTACATCAGCTATAGGGGAAGCAAAAGAAGCATCTAGTAAGCCACCGTTAATAAAAGGACCATTTGGAAAAGCGAAATAAATCCACCAACCAAAGAAGTAAAAAGTAATTGTTACAATTGGGATCAGCATTGTATTCTTCATCAATGTGTGCTGATGGTTCTTGTAACGAGATACACCTACTTCATAAATACAGAAACCTACGTGAATGAGGAACATCATTACCACTGTTATCCAGTAGTAAGCTTCTGTAAATATGACGTTCAGTGCGGATAATTCATTATCCATAGTCACATCCTCCTTAATAAATTAAGTGCCTTATTTTTAAATAAGGGATTCTTTGTATAATTATGCCACAGTCCTAGAAAAGATAGTTAAAATTAATTTACAAAGTTTGTTCCACTTTGTGAAATTTTCTATCCTATTTGCCTTTATTTTTAACAAGAATATGAATATTGTTTTGTTGATATTCTTTAGGGGGAGTTAAAAATAATGGCTATTAATCTATACAATTTTGCTAAAAAAAACGGCGTTAAATATTTTTTTGTAAGTTTTGTCGATTTATTTGGAGTTTTGAGATCAAAGTTGGTACCAGCTACCGCGATTGATGAAATACAATCTGAAGGGGCAGGTTTTGCTGGTTTTGCCACTTGGTTAGATATGTCTCCCGCAGACTCCGATATGTTTGGTATGCCCGATGGTGATAGTGTTATTCAACTTCCTTGGAATAAAGAAATTGCTTGGGTTGCATCAGATTTGTATATGGATGGTAAACCAGTTGAAGCCTCCCCTCGAATTGCATTAAAAAGACAAATTGAAAAAGCCTCTAAAAAAGATCTTTACATGAAATCGGGTGTGGAGTGCGAATTCTTTTTAGTCAACCATGATGGAACTGCTCTTTCCGATGAAAGAGATACCCAAGAAAAACCCTGTTATGACTCTTCCGCCCTAATGAGAAGATACGATGTCATTACAGAAATTTGTGACTCCATGATTACCCTTGGTTGGAAGCCCTACCAAAATGATCATGAAGATGCCAATGGTCAATTTGAAATGAATTGGGATTTTTCTGATTGTTTGATAACTGCCGACCGACATGCATTTTTTAAGTTTATGACAAAAACCATCGCTGAGAAACATGGTCTACGAGCAACTTTTATGCCTAAACCCTTTACTTACTTAACTGGCAATGGTTGTCACTGTCATATTTCTATTTGGGACAAGACTGGTAAGAAAAATATGTTCCTTGATCATAAAGATGAACTAGGACTTTCCAAAACAGGTTATAACTTTTTAGGGGGTGTTATGGAGAGCGCTGATAAAATGGCTGCCATTTTTAATCCCACTGTAAATTCTTATAAAAGAATTAATGGAAGTGTAACTACTTCTGGCGCCACCTGGTCTCCAAGTTCAATCACATGGGCAGGCAATAATAGAACTCATATGGTTAGAGTACCTGGAAAGGGAAGGTTTGAACTTCGATTAATGGATGGTGCTACTAATCCTTACTTACTTCAAGCAGCTATTCTTTTACTAGGTATGGACGGTGTAAATAATAAAAGAGACCCTGGTAAAAGATTAGACATCAATATGTACACTGAAGGACATAAAGCCGGTAAGGTTAAAAAATTACCTCTAAACCTATTAGATGCCATTAGAGAATTAGATAAATCAAAAATTATCCGTGAGGGTTTTGGTGACGAACTAATTAACAGCTATGTGAAGTTAAAAAATCACGAATGGACTTCTTATAATAAATATCTCAGTACGTGGGAAAGAAATAATACTCTCGATTGTTAGGTAAATGACCCCTACCATCTTGCGTGAAAAATTTTTTGATTGGCAGTGCCAATCTCGAATGAATGCTTTTCGCACACAAGGGGGTAGGCCTGATACCTCTATGCTTCCCTATCTATTGGATGATAAAGGTCAAGAATACGGTCAAATAGTAGTAATTTTAGTTGAAAATGACCCAAGTGAAACAACGCGTTTATTTGAACATAACTTTAAGAAAACTTACGATCCCGCCGAGCGCTATGACAAAATCAATAAATTTTTATCCTCTGAATTTTTTATAGATAAACATCGATTTAGCGATGCGGTTTATGCCACTTTTCCCAAAAAAAATAAATTTGTAGAAAAGATATGTAAAAAAGGTTCCTGTATTTTGGATTTTATTCATCTATCAACCAACTATCGACTAGAGTGCTCCCCTTTTATCCTAGATCAAGATGAGGAAGCTTGGGAAAATGTCTTCTGGCACAACTTAAACTTTAACCCAAGCTTAAATAAAGACATCGATGTAATTAAATTTATTCCTAACTGGAAGAAATCAAAACTTATACGAATTACTGATTAAAAAAAAGGGCGACCTTCTAGAAAGCCGCCCTTTGAGAGGATTGAACAATAAAACTATTCGACTAGTTTAAAGTTTTCACCTTTTACATATGTTTTCTTTAATGCCACTAATGGATGACTAGGAGACATTTGGAACTTAATTAAAAGTTCTCTTGCAAGCATATCTCTTTCTTGCTGACCATTAGGAAGTTTCATTTTAGCAGGTACAGTAATCCAACCGTTCGCGTTACGATCAAACACTGCAGGCTTATCGCCTTCATACCCCATATGAACGTCTTCCAACCAATTAAGATCATCCCATCCCATTGTTTCAATATACTTCTTTAAAAAAGGAGTTAGCTTAGAATAGTCAGGTATCAGGTTCACGTCATAACGATATCCAATATGCTGACCAATCGATTTTTCTCTTTCGGTCTTAATATCTTTATCTTTTAACTTCGCTCCACCTACTGCTTGATATCCACCTTTCTTACCCTTAAGAGCAGAAGATTTCTTTTTTGTTTTTGTTACTTTTGCCATCTTTTACTCCTTTCTATATTGAATGGTAGTTATTAACACCAACAGTCATATCGGTTCCTGCAAGAGGAACTTTTGCCATTGCTGATGCTTCCATTGTTAATGCAGCTAAATCTTCTGGTTCAAGAGAATGGATGTTTGTTTTACCACAGGCTCTTGCCATTAACTGAGCTTCTAAAGTCATTGTATTGAGAAGGTTATAGACTCTTTCCGCAGCTTCAGTTGGATCTAGACGACTTCTTAAAATTGGGTCTTGTGTTGCAACACCCACAGGGCATCTGCCAGTATGACAGTGATAACAATAACCTGCCTCTACTCCCATTTCTTTTTCAAAGTCTGCTTCAGGAATATCTTTATTACAATTTAAAGCGACTAGTCCTGCGGTACCAATGGCAATTGCATCCGCACCTAAGGCTAATGCTTTGGCCATATCTACGCCATCTCGAATACCACCAGCGTAAATTAGAGAAATTTGACCCGTTTTACCGACATCATCTAGAGCTCTTCTTGCCTCTCTAACAGCACCAATTCCTGGGATTCCCGTGTTAGCAGCCGCTACGTGAGGGCCTGCACCAGTAGAACCTTCCATCGAGTCTAAGAAAATAGAGTCTGGATCGCATTTGGCAGCCATTCTAACATCATCATAAACTCTTGATGCTCCTAGTTTTAGTTGAATTGGAACTTGATTATCAGTTAATTCTCTTAACTCTGCTACCTTCAGTGCCAAATCATCTGGACCCATCCAGTCAGGATGACGAGCAGGAGAACGTTGGTCAATACCCGCAGGTAGAGAGCGCATCTCAGCTACTTGGTCGGTAACTTTCTGACCCATTAAGTGGCCACCCATACCTACTTTTTGACCTTGTCCGATAAAGACTTCAATTGCGTCTGCAAGTTGAGCATGATGAGGGTTAAATCCATAACGCGATTGGATACACTGGTAATACCATTTGTTAGAATATCTTCG